>NZ_JBEOSF010000003.1:0-385903 GCF_040302725.1 Kitasatospora sp. NPDC097605
GACCGGGCGGGAACGGGAGGGCACGGGGCCAGCGTATCCGCATTTCCGCACAGCCGGTCTGCACGATTGGTGCTTGAACGCACACCGGTGCGCGCCGACGGCCTGAAGCACGCCCGCGGCGGCACGCCCCACCACCGGCCCGCGCGCCCGGCCACCGCAGCCCACCCGGCCCGACGGCGGTCGCCGCCGCGGCCCGCCGGGGTGATGGGAACGGCGCGGCCCCCGACACCCCGGCCCGGCACCGGGCCCCACGCCCCCTCCGGCCACCCGTAAACCCCCGCCCGGCGGCGAGCGGCGGCCGGCCCGGACGCCGACACCCGCCCCGACGAGGGCAGCCCGGCCCCCGACACCCCCACCCGGCACCGGGCCCCACGCCCGGCCGACCCACCGCCCCCGGCCCGGCTGCAGCCACCACGCCCGCCCCGCCCAACCGGCAGCAGCACCGTCCCGGCACCCGCGCCGTCGAGGCCAGCCGCCCCGACGGCCCGGTGCCCGCGCCCGAGGCGTACCGGGCCTTCCGCCGGGGCAAGTACCGCCGGGGCGGTGGAGCGGCGAGTGGGGGACGGGATGACGTCGGGCACGGGTGGGGCGGAGCGGGCGGTGCGGGAGCGCGAGCTGCTGCCGGAGCTCTTCTGGGCGGCCGACTCGGCCTCCCAGCAGGGGCAGACCAGGACGGTGCGGCTCGCCGCCGCCGAGCTGGTGCTGCTGGTCGCGGCCGCCACGGCCGGATCCGCCGACGGCACGGTCTGGGCCTGGCTCGCCGCCGTCGCCTACCTCGGCGCCATCGCGCTCTCCGCGGTGACCAGCCGGCAGAACCCGCAGGGCCTCTGGTACGAGGGCCGGGCGGCCGCCGAGTCGGTGAAGACCCTCGCCTGGAAGTTCGCTGTCCGGGCCGACGCCGTCCAGCCGCCGCCGCGCCCGCTGCCGGACGCCGAGGGCCTGTACGGCCTCCAGCTCGGCCGGGTGCTGCACGCCTTCCGGGGCAGCCGCGCGGTCGGCCCGGGCCTGGCCGGCCGGCCCGCCGAGAGCCAGATCACCCCGGCGATGCGCGGCCTGCGCGAGCAGCCGCTCGCCGTCCGCCGGGACGTCTACCTGCGCGAACGCATCCAGGTGCAGCAGGACTGGTACCGGTCCAAGTCCCGCTACTGCGCCCGCGCCGGGTTCTGGACCGGGGTGGCCGGCGTCGGGCTGCCGCTGCTCGGCCTGGTGCTCGCGCTGCTGCGGGCGATGGGCGAGTTCTCCTTCGACGCGCTCGGCACCGTCTCCGCCGTGGCCGCCTCGGTCACCGCCTGGGCCCAGCTGCGCCAGTACCGCCCGCTCGCCGCCGCCTACGGCCTGGCCGCCGACGAACTGGCGCAGATCCGCGCGCAGTTGGCCCGGCTGGACGTCGGCTCCCCCGACGCCGAGGAGCTCTGGGCCCGGTTCTCCCGGGACGCCGAGGACGCCGTCTCCCGCGAGCACACCACCTGGCAGGCCCGCCGCGAGGTCAACGGCCCCGCCGACCGCGACTCCTGAACCGGCACCCGGGCCGGAGCTTCGCGGGCGTCAGGTGGCGAAGGTGGCCAGCGGCTCCAGGCCGTAGCTGCGGGCGTAGCCGTTCTCGACGCCCACGAGCAGCTCCACCACCTCGAAGTAGCGGTCCCAGAACGGGGTTTCGCGCAGTGCGTCGATCAGCAGCCGGTAGGCGTCGTGGTCGTCCGCCTCCCACACCCAGACATCGGTGACCCGCGCCGAGTAGAACTCGGTGTCGTAGAAGCGGGAGCGGACGCCCCGGGTGCGGGCCTCGACCACCGGGACGACCTGGGCGGTGAAGGCCTCGACGCGTTCGGGCACGGTCATCGCCAGCCACTCGGGCGTGGTCTTGACCAGCAGGAACGCGGTGACCGGCGCCGGGCCGGTGCGGTCGGCGGTGCGGCCCTCCGTGCGGCCTTCGGTGCGGCCTTCGGTGCGGTCAGCGGGCATCGACGGCCTCCGGCGCGGCGAGGACGGCGGGCTTGAGGGTCTGCGCGCACCACCGCGCGAATCCGGTGGCCGGACGGCCCGCCCGCGGCGAGCGCTCGACGCCCGCGTCCAGGCCCTCGTCCTTGGCGCGCTTCATGTCGACCATGCCCTCGACGAACGCCTCGTCGAGGCCGTACCCGAGCAGGTCGGCGCGCAACTCGTCGAGCGACTGGCGCCGGTAGCGGACCGGACGGCCCAGCTGCTCGGTCATGACGCGAGCCAGGTCGTCGGGCGACAGGTCCTCCGGGCCGAGCACCGGGACACTGCCGACGCCGGTCCAGGAGCGGTCCAGCAGAAGTTCGGCCGCCGTCGCGGCGATGTCGGCGACGGCCACCAGCGGGGCCCGGCGGTCCGCGGCGGCGGTGTCGGTGAAGACGCCGCTCTCACGGATCGAGTCGGCCTCCTCCAGCAGGTTCTCGAAGAACGACGGGCAGGCCAGGGCGCGGTAGGCGACGCCGGAGCCGGCGATCAGGTCGTCCATGGCCAGCGAGGCGGTGACCAGTCCGGCCCGGGCGGCCTGCGGGGTGCCGCGGCCGAGCGCCGAGACGCCGACCACACGGCGCACGCCACAGGCGGCGAACGCCCGTGCGGCGGGGCGGGTGAAGCCGCTGTACGCCCGCTCGGGCGTGGTCGAGGCGTCCGGCGGCACCAGCCAGAACACGGCGTCGGCGCCGGTGAGGGCGCGCTCGACGGTCGCGGCGTCGCCGTGCGAGCCGGTGACCACCTCGACCCGTCCGCGCACGGCCTCGGGGAGCCGGCCGGGATCGCGGACCACGACGCGCAACTCCTCTCCGTGCGCGGGCGCGGCCTCGACCAGCAGCGGCAGCAGCCGGCGGCCGATGTTCCCGGTGGGGGCGGTGATGACGATCATGAAAACCTCTCGGTCCCGTGGTGTCGGATCGGTACGGCCCCCTCATCGTGCTGACGCCAACCCCGTTGCCACAATGGGAACTTCAGCAACCAATCCTTGCCCGGAACGGAATGATGCCGGTGAGCAGCGACTCCGCCCCGCACCCCGCCCCGCAGCCGTCCCCGAACCTCGACGCCAACCTCGCCGTCGCCCTCGACGCCCTGCTGACCGAGCAGAGCGTCACCCGCGCCGCCGCGCGGCTGCGCACCTCCCCCGCGGCGATGAGCCGCACCCTGGCCCGGCTCCGCCGGGTGCTGCAGGACCCGCTCCTGGTCCGGGCCGGGCAGGCGATGGTGCCCACCCCGCGCGCCGAGGAACTGCGGGGCGAGGCCGCCGCGGTGGTGCGCCGGCTGGAGGCCCTGCTCACCCCGAGCGGCGGCATCGACCCCGCCGCGCTGCGGCGCACCTTCACCGTCCAGGCCTCGGACCTGGTCGGCGCGGCCCTGGCGCCCGGCCTGCTCGCACTGGCCCGCCGCCGGGCACCGGGCGTCTCGCTGCGGGTCCTGGCCGAGGAGTGGGAGGCGGGGCCGGCGCTGCGCGAGGGCCGGATCGACCTGGAGGTGGGGGCCATCGA
Source organism: Kitasatospora sp. NPDC097605 (assembly GCF_040302725.1). Taxonomy (NCBI): domain Bacteria; kingdom Bacillati; phylum Actinomycetota; class Actinomycetes; order Kitasatosporales; family Streptomycetaceae; genus Kitasatospora; species Kitasatospora sp. NPDC097605. The sequence goes on from NZ_JBEOSF010000003.1 coordinate 3,486, forward strand.
CCACGTCGACCCGGAGACCCGGGTCGAGGAGCTGGTCACGGTGCGCCTGGCCGCCGGCGTCCGCGCCGGGCACCCGCTCACCGAAGGCCCCCTTACGCCGGCCCGGCTGGCCGCGGCCGACCATGTGGCGGTCAGCCGCCGCGGCCGCTTCACCGGCCCGCTGGACACGGCCCTGGCCGAGCACGGCCTCAGCCGCCGGGTCGGCGTCACCCTGCCCGGCCACCTGGCGGCGATGGCGCTCACCGCCGCCGGCGACGCGGTCTGCCTGGTCCCGACCGCCCTCCCGGGCGAACCCCCGTCCCCCCTGAGCACCGCCGCCCACGCCCTGGGGCTGCGCCTGCTGGAGATCCCCCTGCCCCTGCCGCCCCTGACCATCGCCATGGCGTGGCACCCCCGCCACACCACCGACGGCGCCCACCAATGGCTCCGCGACGCCGTCCGCCAGGTCCTCCGCCCACCCCGGGATCGGTAGCCGGGCCAGGGCCGCTCGCCCGCCTCCCGGGCACCGCGGTCCCGGTGACGGGAAACCCGATGATCTGACCGGCTGTTAGCGTGCCCGGGTGGAAGATCTGGAACTCACGGTGTGGCCTCCCGAGCCGATCAGGACCGAGCGGCTCGTGCTCCGCGCGCCCGAGGCGAGGGACCGTGCGGCGTTCATCGAGCTGCTGTCCTCACCGGAGGTGAACGCCTACCTCGGTGGCCCCCGTCCGCGTGACGAGGTCGAGCGCGAGGTGCCCGAGGTGCCCGCACGGTGGCCGGGGAGCTTCGTCGTCGAGCTCGACGGGGCGATGATCGGCCAGATCCTGCTCAGGAGGGCGACCGGGCACCGCCGCCCGGCCGCCGCCGGGAAGGCCGATCTCGGCTACCTGTTCCTGCCCCGGGCCTGGGGATCCGGGTACGCCACCGAGGCGTGCGCGGCGGCGCTCGACTGGCTCGACGACGCCCTGCCCGGCGAGCCGGTGGTGCTCACCACCCAGAGCGCCAACGCCGCCTCGATGCGCCTCGCCGCGAAGCTGGGCTTCACCGAGGTGGAACGCTTCGAGGCCTGGGACGCCGAGCAGTGGCTCGGCGTGCGGTCCCCGTCGCGCCGTACGGGCTGATCATCCACGACGGCGGCACCTCCGTCATGGGGACCGACATCTGCCCCTGGTGCGGACATCGCCTCCCCGAGTCCCAGCGGGACGGGAACCGGATCACCGCACCAAGCTCCTAACGAGCCACCGGGGTGACCGGGTCCTTGCCGGAGAGGACGGCGCGGACGTTGTCCACGGCGAGGTCGCCCATGGCCTGGCGGGTGCGGACGGTGGCGCTGCCGAGGTGCGGGGCGAGGACGGCGCGGTCCTGGGCGAGCAGGGCGGACGGGACGGCGGGCTCGTGCTCGAAGTTGTCGACGGCGGCGGCGAACAGCGCGCCGGACTCCAGGGCGGCGGCGAGCGCCACCTCGTCGACGACGCCGGCGGTCATCGAGACCGCCACCGCGCCGGGCGGCAGCAGGGCGAGCCGGCGGGCGTCCAGCAGGTGGCGGGTGGCGTCGCTGAGCGGGCAGGTGACGATCAACACCGGGGAAGCGGAGAGCAGCTGCTCCAGCGGCAGCCATTCGGCGCCGTCGGCCTGCTCGGGCGGAAGCGGATTGCGGTTGTGGTAGCGGACCGGCATGTCGAAGCCGCGCGCCCGGCGGGCCACCGCCTGCCCGATCCGGCCCATGCCGAGGATGCCGAGCGGGGTGCCGGTGAGCTCCAGGCCGAGCAGGAAGTTGGGCGCCCAGGCCCAGGTCTCGCCGGAGCGCAGCAGGCGCTCCCCCTCGCCGAGGCGGCGGGTGGCGGCCAGCAGCAGGGCCCACGCCATGTCGGCGGTGGCGGCGGTCAGCACGCCGGGGGTGTTGGTGACCGGGATGCCGCGCTCGGCACAGGCGGCGAGGTCGATGTTGTGGTGTCCCACGGCGTGGTTGGCGACGATTTCGAGGCCGGGACCGGCAGCGTCGAGGAGTTCCGCGTCGACGCGGTCGTCCAGGGTGGTGATCAACGCCCGGCGCCCGCGAACGGCGGCCAGGAGGTCGGCGCGCTCCATCGGCAGGTCGGAGTCGTGCACGGTGGCCGGGAGGTTCGCGGCGAGCCGTTCGACGACACCGGGCGCGAGACGGCGGGTGACCAGGACCGGGGGCTGCTCGTTCATGGCCCGAATCTACGCCCCGCCCCCTCGCCGGGCCGGGCGAGGGGGCGGGGTGCCATCTATGGCACCTGCGTTCGCCCGGCCTTCTCGACACGGTCCCGCAGTGACCTCGTCAGCACCTCGCCGACCGCCCCGACGAGGGCGGAGACGAGGACGAGGAGGCCGAACACGATCGTCACGCGGCCGAGTCCAGCTCGAACCAGACGAGCTTGCCTCTCTTCTGCGGGTCGGCGCCCCACCGGTGGGTGAGCCCGGCGACGAGCTGGAGGCCCCGTCCGCACACATGATGTACGGCGGTCCGGCCGTCATGCGGGAGCAGCTGAACCACCTCATCGAGATGGCTCGCCTGCCTCATGTGACGATCCAGATCCTCCCGTTCGACTCCACGGTCTACGCGTCGACCGACACGGCGTTCCTGCTGATGCACGGGACACATGCACGCCTGGACACCGTTCTGTTGGAGAACCCCCATGGCCCGACGTTCGTCGGAGATCCTGAGGGAGTGGCCGCGTTCCGACGGAAGTTCGATCGCCTCAAGGGCATGGCACTCCCGCCCTTGAATGCCAGCGTAGACGGGCCATCGCCCGCCTTTCGGGACTCGTGGGGCATGATCCAGCACGTCCGCTACAAACTCCTGGGGAGGTAGCCATGGAGCAACTCAACTGGCAGAAGTCCACGTTCAGTGGGGACGCCGCCGAATGTGTCGAGATCGCATCCGACAGCAAACTCGTCCACATCCGCGAGTCCGACGACCCCACCGCCGTCATCACCACCACCAAAGCCAACCTCGCCACTTGGCTCCAGGCCGCCAAGGCCGGCGAGTTCGACCACCTCACCCACTGACTCCCCCGGGCTGCTCCCGCGCCTCGCGGGAGCAGCCCGGATCCTCACGGAGGGATGACCTCCTCGATGCCGGGAAACTCGAAACCCGACGCGACCACGATCGACGGCACCATGCCATGGCCGAGATCCTCCGTCGCGTCGGCCTGCGCGAGGTGCGGTACCAGGAGAACTACCGGGAGGAGTGGCGTCTGGGCGAGGTCGCCTTCGACTTCGACACCTGGCCCGATCTCCCGACCTTCGTCGAGATCGAGGGACCCGACGAGACGTCGGTCCGCCAGGCGGCGGCCCTGCTCGATCTCGACTACTCCGACGCCAGGTTCGGCAGCGTGGACGAGATCTACAAGAGCGAGTCCGGCCGCGACATCCTCGCCGAATCCACCCTCCTGTTCGCCGTCACTGACAGGACCGGGCTGCCGCCCATGGCGGCCGAGAACCATTGAGCACACCGGCTCCCGGTTCTTCATCACCGTCGTCCTCGAAGCCATCACGAACGAGCGCGTTCGAGAGGACGGTCGCGGCCGGTACCGTCGCCCGGCTGCTCCCGCGACGCGCGCGGGAGCAGCCAGGGATCGACCGACGCCCTCGCGCCGGCGGCGAATCGCTCTCCCATCGGCGTCAGGGCTCCGCTTCCGGCGAGGAGGTCCACCGCTTCGTCGGTCAGGGCTCGCCAGTGGGTGAAGCGGGAGCGGGCCGTTGGCGATCCGGCGTTCGCTCGGGTGCCCCAGAAGGCGGTGACGGCGAGGTGGGCGTAGACGGCCTGGAAGAGGGAGCCGATCGGGCGCGGGGAGAGGTCGAAGGCCTCGAACAGGCGGGTGTCGGTGCGGTCGTACAGTTCCCAGCGGTCGAGCACCGCGCCCAGCTTCACGTGCTGGAACTCGTGGACCAGGAGGAGTGCCAGGGTCGGCGCGGCGCGCGGGCGGGCGATGGCGACCGCTCCGAAGGCCTGGCGTGCCGCCGAGCTGAGGTCGTGCCCGTCCGGGCCGGGTCGCAGTGGGGTGATGGTGGTCAGGCCCGCCCATAGACCGGCCGCGTAGTCCGGCAGTTCGCGGTCGAGCAGGTCGGCGGCCGCCCGTAGGTCCCGTGCCCAGCCCGCGTACGCGGTGTCGGACAGCCGGTCCGCCACCGGCCAGCGGTGGGCGGCCCGTTGCGGGTCCACGTCCTCCAGCGCGATCGACCCGATCCGGCGGACCGGCTGCCAGCGCGGATCACCCGGACCCGTCAGCGCGCCGTCATCCGTGCGCGCCGTCCAGCCCGTGCGCCCGCCGGTCACCCGCGCCTCCCGGACACCCCCGCCGAGCACCAGCCGGCCGAGGGTCGGCAGATGGAGGGTTCCGTCGCGGACCGGCACCGTCATCACATCCCCGCGACCGGCCAACACGGCGGCGGAAGCGGCCAGTTCGGCCAACGGGCCGAGGCCCGCGCCCGGGTCGCCGGTCAGCCGTCGCGCGGCCCAGGACCGGACGTACGGGTGCGCCACCACCGCGTCCACGGCGACGGGTGCGGCGGCGTCCAGCTCGGTCAGCAGCTCCCAGGCGGCCGAGCGGGCCAGCCCCGCCGAGCCGTGCACAGCGGCCAGCATCGCCCGGGTGAGCGCGAGTTGGGAACGGGCCAGCGAACGGACGGTCTCCGGCCCGCCCAATCCGAGAGCCAGCTCGCCGAGTTGCGCGTCGGTGAGCCCCGGCCCGGCGACGTCGACCGAGGACGGAGCGGCGCGCGCGACGGTACCCGCCCGGGCCGCCAGGCCGTCGATCAGCGTCCGCAGGTCCGCGCAGTACACCGAGGGGTGCTCGAAGGAGCCGTCCCGGTAGCGGTGCGCGTACAGGCCCCCGCCGCAGGAGCGCACCACCGGGCAGGCCCGGCAGGTGGCGCTCAGCCCGGCCGGGCCCGCCTGCCGGGCGGCGATCCCCGGGTGCCGCAGGACGTCGTCGAGGCTGTGCCGGAAGACGTCCATCCCGGTGGCGGGCGCGCCGTCGTACGCCGTCCGCAGGCTGTCCGCCTGCTCGTACGTGCCGTCCGTCTCCAGCACCACCAGGTCGACCGGCTCCAGCCCGAGCGCCTCGCTCAGCCCGGGCAACCCGGACAGGGTGCGGTGCACCGAGTCGAAGGTGCGGACGGCGAACGGGCGGCCGTCCGCCTCCCAGCGCGCGTGCACGGCCAGCAGCCAGTCCGCGTACGGCGTCGCGCCCAGCCGGTCCGGACGCTCCGGCGGCCGCTCCCACGTGGCGTGCGGGAGCAGGAAATCGACGGCCGGCGGCTCCAGTTCGGCGAGCGCCCGGTAGACGGCGACCGGGTCGTTCGCCGCGTCGACGGTGCAGAGCAGCCCCGCGAACAGGTGCCGGAACCGGGGCTCGCGCAGCAGCCCGACGGCGCGCAGCACCTGCGGATGGCTGGAGCGCCCGTCCGCGAACCGGCGGTGGCGGTCGTTGGCGGCCCGGTCGCCGTCCAGCGAGAGGCCGACCCGGATGCCGAGTTCGTCGAACAGCTCGCAGTACGCCCGGTTCAGCCGGACCCCGTTGGTGTGCACCCGCAGGTCCAGGTCGCAGACCTCGGGCAGCGCGGCCCGCAACGCCTCCGCCGCCCGCCGGATCACCGCCGACCCCGCCAGCAGCGGCTCGCCGCCGTGCAGGACGACGCGCACCGCCGTCAGGCCGTGCGCCACGGCGTGCTCCCCGATCCGCTCGGCGGTTCTCCCCAGCACGGCGTCCCTGACGACGCGCGGCCGGGAGCGCCAGCCGGTGTCGGCGTGCTCGTAGACGTAGCAGTGGTCGCAGGCGAGGTCGCACCGGCTGTGGACCTTCAGCACGACCTGCGTGAGCGGCGGAGGAGTCATGACGGCACATTTCCAGGACGCGCCGTCCGCTAACCGTACTGTCAGATGCCCGAATTGAAAGACGCGACCGGTCTGGCCCCCGCGCCCGGCAGGGCCAGCTCCAGCCACCGGGCCAGCTCACCCGCGTCGGCCCTGGCCAGATCGGCCAGCGCGGGCCGCCCGTCGGTGCCCTGCGGCGGCCGGTCCGGCTCCACCACGATGTCCGGTTCCATGTCTCCTGCTCCCTCTCGGCCGATGCCTGTCCCGGTCCTCACACCAGGGGCGGCTCCGTCTCGATGTCCACCCACTCCCCCACCCGGATCGCCTCGGTGAGCGGGTGCCCGTCCCCCAGGTGCGGGAGCGCCCGCGCCCGGACCAGCGTCCGCACCCGCAGTTCCGCCGCCCGTGCGGTCTCGCCGACCGCTGCCAGCGCCAGGGCGACGTTCGCGGTCGCCGCCAGGACGTCGGGGTGGTCTTGGTCGAACCGCCCGGTGAGCAGTTCCGCAGCCGCCTCCGCGAGCGCCAGGGCCTCGGCGGAACGACCGGCCCGCGCCAGGTCGTTGGCCCGGTTGAGCCGGGCGGTCCCGACGTACGGATGGTGCTCGCCCAGCAGCCCGGTCAGGTCTTCCAGCACCCGGCCGGAGAGCGCCTTCGCCTCCTCGGTCTGCCCGGCCCGGCGCAGCGCGACGGCCAGGTTGCCCGCCGCGACCCGCTCCATGGGGTGACCGGCACCGAGGTGGTCGCGCTGGTAGAGGTACACCTCCTGGGCGAGCTCCACGGCCTGTTCGGTGTCCCCGAGCGCGCTGAGCGTGGCGGACAGGCTCCCCGCGGCGGCGGCCGTGCCAGGGTGGTCCGGGCCGTAGCGCCCCACCAGCTGCCGGTGCACGTCCTCGATCTCCCCCAGGGCCTCCGGCAGCCGGCCGAGCCGGCGCAGCACGGCGCAGCGGAAGCGGCGGGCGCGCAGGGTCTCGTCGTGGTCCTCCCCGAGCGCCTGCCGGCTGCGGCGCACCGCCTTGTCCAGCCGGGAGAGCGCCTCCTCCAGCCGCCCCGTCTCGCACAGCGCCAGGCCGAGCGCGACGCCGCCGAGGATCGTGTACGGGCTGCGCTTGCCGAACACCTCCAGCTTCCGGTGGTAGAGCGCCTCGTGGACGGCCAGCGATCCGGCGAAGTCCCCGGCCAGCATGATGGAGACGGCCAGGTTGTGCTCCGCCATCAGGCTGCGCCTGCTGTCCGGGCCCAGCACCCGGCGGGCGACGGCCAGCGTCTCCTCGTCCAGTTCCCGGGCATCGTGGTAGCGGCCCAGGTGGCGCAGGTCCCCGCCGAGGCTCATCGCGGCCGGGACGGTCTCCTGGTGCTCGCGCCCCAGCAGCGCGGTGAGCCGCTCGAAAGCGTCCCGGTCCGTGGCGTACGCCTCCCGGACCAGCCCCTGGGTGCGCTGGATGTTGCCGAGCTGGACGCGCAGCAGCTGCACCTTCACGTCCGGGCCGGTGCCCTGCAGCCCGGTCTCCCGCCAGCGGGCGAGGACGCGTTCGGCCAGCTCACGGCCCGCGTCGTGGAGGCTGCGCTGCCACAGGTAGCGGACCGAGTTGACGATCCACTGCCGCACCGCCGGGTCGGTGGACTCGTCCGCGCCGGACGGGCGCAGGTGGGGCAGCAGTTCGGCGTACCGGGGCCAGTGGTGCGGGGCGTCGGGGTCGCCGGGGTCGGCAAGGGCGAGGGCCCGGTGGGCCACCCTGCGGACCCGGTCCCGGTCGGCCTCGCCGACCTGTTCGCGGAGCAGCGCCTGGACGATCCGGTGCACCACCAGCGTGCCGGCGCTCTGGTCGTAGCGGGCGAGGTTGAACTGGTTGACGGTGCGCAGGATCTCGCCGACGGCGAGCCGGTGGTCGGAGGAGCCGGTCGGGAGCCCGATCGCCTCGATCACCGGCGGGCTGTACAGCAGCCCGATCGGGATGGCGTCCGGGCCGAGGAAGCCGCAGATCTCCAGCAGCCGGGCGGCCGGGGCGTTGATCCGGCGCAGGTCGGAGCCGGCGATCCGCCAGGTGGCGGCGGTGACCGTGGCGTTGGGGCCTTCCTCGGTGGCCCGCCCGACGTCGGGTTCGGAGTCCGCCCGCACCGAGCGGTCGAGGATGTCGGTGAGCGTCTCGTCGAGCAGGTCGGCGTAGGTGGCCGCCGGCATCGGCGTCTCCTGGAGCCAGGCGGCGGCCTGCCCGACGGCCAGCGGCAGGTCACCGAGCAGCTCGGCGATCCGCTCCGCGTCCGCCCGTTCGACACCGGTGTTGAAGTGCCGGACGAGTTCGACGCTCTCCGCCCGGTCGAACACCTCGACCTCGGTGCGGCCGGGCCGGCGGGCCCAGCGCCGGTCGCGGGAGGTGACCAGGACGTGGCCGTCCGGCCCGGCGGCGGGCAGCCAGGGGTCCAGCAGCTCCGGGTCCTCGGCGTTGTCGAAGAGCAGCAGCCAGCGGCGGTACGGCCGGCCGCTGCCGAGCGCCTCCAGCACCGCGCGCGCGGTGCGGGTGACGTCGCCGTCGGTCTCCAGGCCGAGGCCGGGGGCGAGTTCGGCGAGCTTCTGCGGGATCACCGCGGGCTGCTGGGCGGGCACCCACCAGAGCACGTCGTAGCCGGCCGCGAAGCGGTGCGCGTACTCGATCGCGGCCTGCGACTTGCCGACCCCGCCGATGCCGTAGAGCACCTGGACGGGCGCGGCCTCGGCGCCGGCGGTGAAGCCGTCGCGGACGGCCTCCAGCAACCGCATCCGGCCGGTGAAGGTGGGCAGCCGGGGCGGCAGCTCCTGGACCGAGGGGCGGCCGTCGGGGAAGCGCGGCAGGCGCGAGACGGTGAACTCGCCGGAGTCCATCCAGCGCCCGGCGCCGGGCGGTGGGCCGATCAGTTCGAACAGCTGCGCCTCGGCCCGGTCGGCGGAGCCGGTCGCCAGGTCCAGCACCCGGTGCCCGGCGAACTGCGGCGGCTCCGGCTGCTCCGGTGTGCCGATCCGCACCGCGAGCAGGCCGCCGGAGTCGCCCACCGGGTCGGTGGTGAGCCGGCGCCAGATCTCCCGGGCGCGCGGCAGGACGGCGTAGTCGGCGGTGAGCAGGGCGAGCAGCCGGCCGTCGCCGTCCAGCGGCCCGGCGGCCTCGGGCAGCGGGGCGGCCTGCGGCGGGCCCGGGTCGAGCGGGACGGCGGCGCTGTGCAGGGTGGCGAGGTAGCCGAAGCCGCGCAGGGTCCCGGCGATCCACTCGGCCCAGACCCGGTCCCTGGGGGCGTAGCTGATGTACACCTGGCGGGAGCGGGTGCGGCCCTGGCGCAGGTAGGCCGCGTACAGCCGGCGGCGGGCCTCGTCGGGGACCGGCCGCAGCTCGCGGACCCGGCCGTCGGTGAGCCAGTCGGCCAGCCGTTCGAAGGCGGCGAGCAGGGTGCGGCCCTGCTGCGGCCGGTCGACGACGGTGGCCGGCACCTCCTCGTAGGCGTAGAACGGCTTGTACGGCACCTCGACGTCGCGCCAGTACTCCGCGCGCTGCTCGGGGCCGAGCCAGCGGCCCAGGTAGGGGTCGAAGGCGTCGTGGGCGAGGTCGCGGCCGGCCGCCAGTCCGGCGCGTTCGGCGTCCTCGACGCGCATCGGGACGGGCAGCACCCGGATCTCGCGCTCGTCGGCGTCGACGATGGCGCGGGCCGCGTCGACACCGCCGCGGATGCTCTGGGCGCCGAGGGTGAAGCAGTCCACGACGGTGTCGGGCATCAGCACGGTGCAGATGCCGGAGGTGTCGCTGACGCCGGTGCGGCTGTCGATCAGCACGTAGTCGTAGGCGCTGGTCCACTGCTCGCGCAGTGCGTAGAGGAACTCCGCGCCGCGGATGTCGGCGCGGGTGTAGAAGCTGCGCCAGTTGAAGCTGGTGACGGCGGCCGAGTAGGCGGCGTTCTGCCGGCCGGCCGGCATCAGGTCGAGCCGGCCGCCGTCCGGGAGGTCGAGTGCCAGGCCGCACAGGTACTGCTCCAGCCGGCCGGGGGCGGCCAGCCACTCCCGGGGGTCCGGGCCGGGCCCGGGGCGGTCGGCGCCGGGCAGCGCCTCGTCGACGTAGGCCCGGAGCATGTCGATCAGGCCGTCGGTGGCGTGCAGCTCGGGGTCGACCAGCAGCGGGTGGTAGTACCGGTGCAGGCCCGGGGCCTCCAGGTCCCAGTCCACCACCAGGACGCGCAGCCCCTGGCTGGCCAGGATCCAGCCCAGGTTGGCGAGCGCCATGGTGCGGCCGGTGCCGCCCTTGAACGAGTAGAAGGTGACGACGGTGCCGGTGTCGGGGGTCGCCAGGGCCGCGGACCCGTGGTCCGCGAGGGCGGCGTGCTCGGGGCTCATCGGTCCGCTTCTCCTTCACTGGGCGCCCGGGTGGCCGGGGGCACGGTCTCCTCGCGCAGGACCGCCCGCGCCCCCGGGGCGGGCCCGTTCCCCGGGGTGCTCCCCGGGCGGGGCAGGGGTGGCCCCGTCCGGGCCGGCGGATCCGGTGGCGGCTCCGGCGGGTCCGCCGGATCCGACGGACCCGCCAGGCCCGGAGGGCCCGGCGGGCTCGGCGAGGCGGGCGGCGGCCAGGCCGGGATGGTGAGCCCGGGCATCGGCCGCGGGTCGGGGCCGAGTCCGAACGCGGCCCGGGCCGTCACCGGATCGTCGTCGACCTGGTCCAGCAGCCGGTTCTGGGCCACGGTCACCGTCGACAGGAGCTCGCGCTCGAAGCGTTCCCGCCGGACGTGGATGCGAAAGAGCGGCTCGGGCCCGGACCGGTGCAACCAGGTGCGCGCGAACACCTCGCGCACCCCCTCCCAGAGCCGGGCGCGCGCCGGACCGGGCGGCGGGTCGTCGGAGCTGTCGGGCAGCAGGACGGCGGTGACCGGGTGGTTCTGCCGGTCGAAGTCGCGCAGCGCCTGCCGGTAGGGCTCCCCGCCGGCCGCCCACGGGTCCACCAGCAGCACGCAGACCTCGTTGTTCTCCCGGGCCCGGTCGAGCGCGTCGCCGAGGTCCGGGCCGACCGTCTCCAGACTGGTGCTGTGCCCGGCCCGGGTGATCACCTGCTGGGCCTGGACCGCCAGCGAGGGCAGCCGCGGCGGGTGGTAGGGCGCCCAGTCCCGGGGGTGCGCCCCGTACCAGCCGCCGTGGTAGCGCTCGTCGGCACCGCCCGCGCCGCCCGCGCCCTCGGAGCGCTGCGGCGGGACGCGGTCGCCGTTGGCGGCGGCGGAGGCGGCGGAGGCGGCCTGGGCGGCCCGGTCCCCGGACCAGCGGGCGGCGACGAAGAGCCGCACCAGGCTGCTGCGGACGGCGACCGGGGCGATCTCCGGCACCGGGAAGCAGCCCTCCACCCGGCCGAGGTCGAGGTCCCGCAGTTCGGCGACCCGCCAGGCGGCGGCCTCCCGTACCCGCTCGGCGATCACCCGCACCACCAGCCGGTACGCGGTGCCGTGCGGGTCGGTGCGCAGCAGGTGGCGCAGGCCGCCGCTGACGTACTCGGGGCCGAAATCGTGCTGCACGTACTGGATCCGCCGCACCTCGGCGGGCAGGTCCTCGGGCGGGGGCTCCCACAGCACCGGGATCAGGGCCGGGACGCTCTCGCCGGTCTGCTCCTCGTGGCGCCGCGTCCGGTGGTCGAAGGCGGTCCACTCCTTGCCGCAGTAGTCGCTGGCGAAGTAGGCGGGCGAGTAGAGGGCGACCATGGTGCGGCTGGCGCCGACCATCCGGGAGAGCTGCCGTTCCCAGTCGTCGCCGACCCGCAGCCGCTCGGTGTCGCGGTAGGCCAGCTCGCCCGGCCCGGCCTCGGGCTCGATCCGGGCCAGTTCGTCCCGCAGGTCGGTGAAGAACTGGTCGACGAAGGCGCCTCCGACCAGATGGTCCCGCCGCGCGTAGCTGAAGAAGAAGTACGGCCGCACCCACAACCCCCCACCGACCCGGTGAACGTCCCCACCATACTGGCGGGTTGACTGCAGGTCAGCCGGTGGACGAAGGAAGTTGTCGCGGTGTCGTCACAAGTGCGACCCCGCGCCTCGACGTCCCTGGTCGGGGGCGTGCGGGCCCGGGGTCCGGGCAGCCCCCGGGCGGCCCGGCGGGCAGGCCCGGGGCGGCCGCGCGGGCAGCATCGGGCCGGCCCGGCGGGCGGTCGCGCACCCGCCTCACGGGCAGAGTCGCTCCACCCGCCAGCCCGTCGGGGCGGCCGGGTCGGCGACGTAGCGCAGCCGGTCGTGCAGCCGGTTCTCGCGCCCCTGCCAGAACTCCACGCTCTCCGGCACCACCCGGTACCCGCCCCAGAACGGCGGCACCGGCACCCCCTCGCCCTCCGGGTAGCGCCGCTCCAGCTCCGCGTAGCGCTGCTCCAGCACCTCGCGCGAGGCGACCGGGCTGGACTGCTCGCTGGCCCAGGCGCCGAGCTGCGAGCCGTGCGGGCGGGTGCGGAAGTAGGCGGCGGTCTCGTCCCGGCCGACCTTCTCCACCCGGCCCTGGACGATCACCTGGCGGGCCAGCGCGATCCACGGGAAGAGCAGCGCCGCGTGCGGGTTGGCGGCCAGCTCGGTGCCCTTGCGGGAGCCGTAGTTGGTGAAGAAGGAGAAGCCCCGGGCATCGAAGGCCTTGAGCAGCACGGTGCGCGCGCTGGGCCGCCCCGCGGCGTCGGCGGTGGAGAGCACCATCGCGTTGGGCTCCACCACCCCCGCGTCGTCCGCGTCGTGGAACCACCGGGTGAACTGTCCGATCGGCTCGGCGGCGAGCTGCTCCTCGGCCAGGCCCTCGTGCGCGTAGTGCTTGCGCATCACGGTGAGGTCCGGTCCGGGGCGGGCCTCGTCGGCCAGGATCCGGGTGGCGGGGGTCAGGGGCGTCGACTGGGCGCGGTCCGGGGTCTGCACGTCAACATCATCCCGTACGACAAGCAACCGGCACCGCTACCTCCGGACAAACCCCGGTGGGAGATAAGGTGACTCGCCACCGATCGGCCGCCCGTCGTACGGTGATTTGTCCGCGATCGCGCCCTTGGTTCCGCGGCTCCGCCGGGCCGGTCCGGCCGTCGGGCGAAAAGTCAAGCGGGCCCCGGGAAAACATCACCACCGTGGTGTATGGCGCAATGCACCCCGTGCCTGTCACCCTGGCACCGAGTGCCAACCACCATTCGGTCAGAGGCGTGCCTCCCCACCACGGCGGCCCGCCGATCGCAGAACTGAAGGAGCCGTGCATGTCCGACTTCGTACCCGGGCTCGAAGGTGTCGTCGCGTTCGAGAGCGAGATCGCCGAACCCGACCGTGAAGGCGGCGCTCTGCGGTACCGGGGCGTCGACATCGACGACCTGGTCGGCAATGTCTCCTTCGGCCACGTCTGGGGCCTGCTGGTCGACGGCAAGTTCAACCCCGGCCTGCCGGCCGCCGAGCCCTTCCCGATCCCGGTCCACTCCGGCGACATCCGGGTCGACGTGCAGTCCGCGCTCGCCATGCTCGCCCCGGTCTGGGGCCTGAAGCCGCTGCTGGACATCGACGCCGAGCAGGCCCGCGACGACCTCGCCCGGGCCGCCGTCATGGCGCTCTCGTACGTCGCCCAGTCCGCCCGCGGCCAGGGCCTGCCGATGGTCCCGCAGAGCGAGATCGACAAGGCCGAGACCGTCGTCGAGCGGTTCATGATCCGCTGGCGCGGCGAGCCGGACCCCAAGCACGTCAAGGCCATCGACGCCTACTGGACCTCCGCCGCCGAGCACGGCATGAACGCCTCGACGTTCACCGCCCGGGTCATCGCCTCCACCGGCGCCGACGTCGCGGCCGCCCTCTCCGGCGCGGTCGGCGCGATGTCCGGCCCGCTGCACGGCGGCGCGCCGTCCCGCGTGCTCGGCATGATCGAGGAGATCGAGCGCACCGGCGACGCCACCACCTGGGTCAAGAACGCGCTGGACAAGGGCGAGCGCCTGATGGGCTTCGGCCACCGCGTCTACCGCGCCGAGGACCCGCGCGCCCGGGTGCTGCGCCGCACCGCCAAGGAGCTCGGCGCGCCGCGCTTCGAGGTCGCCGAGGCGCTGGAGAAGGCCGCGCTGGAGGAGCTGCACAACCGCCGCCCCGACCGCGTGCTGGCCACCAACGTCGAGTTCTGGGCCGCCATCATGCTGGACTTCGCCGAGGTCCCGGCGCACATGTTCACCTCGATGTTCACCTGCGCCCGGACGGCCGGCTGGTCGGCGCACATCCTGGAGCAGAAGCGCACGGGCCGGCTCGTGCGCCCCGCCGCGCGCTACATCGGCCCCGGCCCGCGCAGCCCGCGCGACATCGAGGGCTACGACGCCATCGCGCGCTGACCCGCAGACCTCCGCAGGTCACCGCACACCCGCGCGAGCAGCGGGTCCGGAATGTGAACCGGACCCGCTGTTTCCGCAGCTCGCAGGCCGGTCGACGGCATCTCAGCGGGCGGACCGCCGTCGATTCCGGCCACCCCGACGGGTAGGCTGCGCCCGTGGCTCAGATCCAGATCCCCGCTGACATCAAGCCCGCCGACGGCCGTTTCGGCTGCGGCCCGTCCAAGGTGCGCCCCGAGGCCCTGAGTGCCCTCGCCGCGACCGAGACCTCCCTGCTCGGCACCTCGCACCGCCAGGCCCCGGTGAAGAACCTGGTCAAGCGCGTGCGCGAGGGCGTGAGCAGCCTGTTCTCCCTCCCCGAGGGGTACCAGGTGGTGCTCGGCAACGGCGGGTCCACCGCCTTCTGGGACATCGCGGCCTTCGGCCTGGTACGGGAGAAGTCCCAGCACCTCGACTTCGGCGAGTTCTCCTCCAAGTTCGCCTCCTCGGTCAAGGCCGCGCCCTGGCTCGCCGAGCCGAGCGTGATCAAGACCGCCCCCGGCACCCACCCGCTGCCGGTCGCCGAGGCCGGCGTCGACGTCTACGCGCTCACCCACAACGAGACCTCCACCGGCGTCGCGATGCCGATCGCCCGCCCGGCCGGCGGCGACGCGGGCTCGCTGGTCCTGGTGGACGCCACCTCGGGCGCCGGCGGCCTGCCGGTGGACATCACCGAGACCGACGTCTACTACTTCGCGCCGCAGAAGTCCTTCGCCTCCGAGGGCGGCCTCTGGCTGGCGTCGTTCTCCCCGGCCGCGCTGGAGCGCGCCGCCGAGATCGCCGCCTCCGACCGGTACATCCCGCCGTTCTTCGACCTGCCGACGGCCATCGACAACTCGTCGAAGGACCAGACGTACAACACCCCGTCGATCGCCACCCTGTTCCTGCTGGCCGACCAGCTGGAGTGGCTGAACGGCAACGGCGGGCTCGACTGGGCCGTCGCCCGTACGGCTGATTCCTCGTCCCGGCTGTACGGCTGGGCCGAGAAGTCCTCGTTCGCCAACCCGTTCGTGGCGAACCCGGCCGAGCGCTCCCAGGTCGTCGGCACGATCGACTTCGACGACTCGGTGGACGCCGCCGCCGTCGCCAAGGCGCTGCGCGCCAACGGCATCGTCGACACCGAGCCGTACCGCAAGCTGGGCCGCAACCAGCTGCGCGTCGCGATGTTCCCGGCGATCGACCCGGCCGACGTCGACGCCCTCACCGCCTGCGTCGACTACGTGGTCGAGCGGCTCTGACCGGACCGCGCGGACCGAAAGGGAAGGGCCACCGCCCGTGGGCGGTGGCCCTTCCCCGTGTCATCTCCGGTGGTCACCTGCTGACCAGCGAGCTGATCAGCACGACGACCAGCAGCAGTACCAGGGCGCCGGTCACGATTCGCATTCGAGTCTTGGGATCCACGGTCAACGAGCGTACCCCCGCCCGGCCGGCGGCCGGACGCCGAGGCCCGGCCCGGGGCTACCGCGGCCCGGCGTCCCAGCGGGCCAGCGGCCAGGCGCTCAGCGAGGTGTAGCGCAGCGGGCCGCCGCCCTCGTGGGCGCTGAGCATCAGGTGCAGCTCGGCGGCCTCCCACTGCGGCCCCCGGTACCCGTCCAGCGCCCGCGCCAGGGCGTCCAGCTCGGCGGCCGCCAGCCGCAGCTCCGCCCGCCGCCGGCCCCGCGAGGAGCCGGCCCTGGCCAGCGTGAGGTGCGGGTGGAAGCTGAACGTGTCCGTCTCTCCGACCACCTCCGCGGTGGCCTCGTGGACCGCCTCGGCGAGCCGGCGCACTGCCCAGTCCTGCCCCTCCACCCCGGCCCAGAGCACCCGGTCGCCGAACCGTCCGCCGCCGGCCAGCCGCAGCGTGTGCGCCGGGTGCCCCTCGGCGACCTCGGCCAGCGCGACCTCCAGCTCCGGCACCCGGACGGCCGGCACCTCGCCGAGGAAGGCCAGGGTCAGGTGCCAGGCGTCGGCCGTCGTCCAGCGCAGCCGCTCGGCCCCCGGCAGCCCGCGCACCGGGGCCACCGCGTCGGCCAGGTCCTGCAACGCCTCCACCGGAGGCAGCACCGCCACGAAGAGCCTCATGGGGCCATCCTCCCGCCGTCTTCCCGCACGCGACGGTTTGGGCTAGAACGGATTTCCATGAAGATCCGCAACGGGGGCCCCGAGGACATCCCCGACATCCTGTCCCTGCTCGACGGCGCCGTGGCCTGGCTGGCCGCCCGGGGCCGCACCCGGCAGTGGGGCGACCAGTCGTTCAGCGGCTCCACCACCCGCGTCGAGCACATCGGCGGATACGCCCGCGAGCCGTTCCTGATCCGGCTCGCGGTCGACGACGCGGGGCGGACGGTCGGCTCCTGCGTCCTGTCCGAGCAGCGGCCCGAGTACGCCACGGCGGTGGACGAGCCGGAGCTGTACATCCGCAACCTGGTGACCGACCGGTCCCGCAAGGGCTCCGGGATCGGCGCCGCGCTGATCGCCGACGCGCTCGACGAGGCCCGCCGGCGCGGCATCGGCCTGCTGCGGGTGGACTGCTTCGGCGGTGACGACCGCAAGCTCGTCGGGCAGTACCGGGCGCTCGGCTTCACCGAGACCGAGTCCTTCGAGGTCGAGCAGCCGGCCGGGCCCTGGCCGGGGCAGATCCTGGCGATCCGGCTCTGAGCCGCCGGCCCCGGCGCGCCGTCGCTGCGCGCCGGGGCCGGACGGGCGTCAGCAGGCCGTGGCCAGCTCCGGCTTGGCACCCGCTGCCGGACGCGGCACCAGCGCCACCACCCGGCCGCCGCGCCCCGGGTGCAGGTCCAGCCGCAGCCGCAGCTCGGCGCTGCGGGCCAGCACCAGGCCGACCACACCGGCCGCCGCGGCCGAGACCAGGCCGCAGGCCAGCAGCCCGACCCGGGGCCCGTACGAGGCGGTGACCCACCCCACGACGGGCGCGCCGATCGGCGTCCCGCCGGTGAAGACCAGCATCAGCAGGCCCATCACCCGGCCGCGCATCGCGGGGTCGGTGGCCAGCTGGAGCGAGGCGTTGACCGAGGTGTTGAAGCTCAGCCCGAACACCCCGATCAGGGTGAGCAGCAGCGCGAAGGTCCAGTAGCCGGGCGCGAACGCCGCCACCACCTCCAGCAGGCCGAAGCCGAGGGCGGCGCCGACCAGCCTGCGCAGCCGGGGCACGCCCCGGCGGGCCGCGATCAGCGCGCCGGTCAGCGAGCCGACGGCCATCGCGGTGTTCAGCAGGCCGTACTGCCCGGCGCCGACGTGGAAGGTGTCGGAGGCGAAACCCGCCAGCAGCGTCGGGAAGTTGAAGCCGAAGGTGCCGATGAACCCGGCCAGCACCATCGGCCAGAGCAGCTCGGGCCGCTCCTTGACGTACCGCAGGCCCTCCCGCAGCTGCCCCTTCTCACGGGCGATCGGCGCGGTCGGGCGCAGCTCGCTCTGCCGCATCGCGAGCAGCCCGCCGATCACGGCGGCGAAGGACAGCGCGTTCAGCGCGAACGCCCAGCCGCTGCCGACCGCGGCGATCAGCAGGCCCGCGACGGCGGGGCCGACCAGCCGGGCGGTCTGGAAGTTGGCGGCGTTCAGGCTGACCGCGTTGGCGAGGTCCTTGGGGCCGACCATCTCGGAGACGAAGGCCTGCCGGGTCGGGTTGTCGACCACCGTGACCAGGCCGAGCAGCAGCGCGAACACGTACACGTAGTACGGGGTGACCACGCCGCCGATGGTGAGCACGGCGAGGCCGGCGGCGAGCAGGCCCATCGCGGCCTGGGTGATGATCAGCAGCCGGCGCTTGGGCATCCGGTCCGCGAGCACCCCGCCGAACAGGCCGAACAGCAGCATCGGCAGGAACTGCATGGCGGTGGTGATGCCGACCGCGAGCGGGCTGCCGGTGAGGCTCAGGACCAGCCAGTCCTGGGCGATGCGCTGCATCCAGGTACCGGTGTTGGACACCACCTGGCCGGCGAAGTAGTAGCGGTAGTTGCGTACGCGCAGTGAGGAGAACATCCCCCCGGGCCGGGTGAAACGGGCGCCTGTGGGGGACGCGGCCGCGCGGGTGCGGCCGGGAGCGGCGGGGTCGTCCGCCGCGGTGCGTTGGTCGGGGTCGTCGTCGCCGTTGCCCGGCAGCCCCGTCGGGGCGGGTGCCCGGGTGTCGGCGGCCGCGGCGCTCGCCGCGGCGGGGTCGGTGGTCTGCTCGTCGGTCCGGGTACGGGTGGCGGCGGCGCTGGCTGCGGCCGGCGGTGTCACGGTGGTCTCCCCTCGCGGCGCGACGGCCGGTGCCACGGCCGTCGCGCTCCTGGTGTCGGTCATCGGTCCTGCGGTGATGCGGTTCTCCTTCGTCCTCCGGCGGCTACCGGATTCGCTGGGCCTAGAGGTGTGCGAGCTTGTAGAGCACGGGCGCGGCCTCGCGGAGCTTCGCCCACTCCTCCTCGTCGAGCCCCTCGGCGAGCTCGGCGAGCCAGGCGTTGCGGCGCCGGCGGGACTCCGCCAGGATCTCCTCGGCCTGTTCGGTACTGCTGACGACCACCTGCCGGCGGTCCTCCGGGTGCGGTTCGCGCCGCACCAGGCCCTTCTCCTCCAGCATCGCGACGATCCTGGTCATCGAGGGCGGCTGTACGTGCTCCTTCCGGGCGAGCTCACCCGGCGTGGCCTTCCCGCACCGCGCGAGGGTGCCCAGCACCCCGATCTCGGTGGGACTGAGCGACTCCTCGACCCGCTGGTGGCGCAGTCGACGGGAGAGGCGCATGGCGGACGACCGCAGCTGACTGATGGCTGCGAGGTCCTGCTCGGACATCTCGGGCATGTTCTTTAGCCTACGTCATTACTTTGACTAAAGAAAATTGGATGGCGAACGTCCGGATCCCGGCTCCCGGGCAGGGCTTCAGCGCCGGGTGTGCCGCCACCACCAGGCCGGGCGCCGTCGCCCCGGCGGCCACCGCCGTCACCGGGCAGCCGCGCCGGTCGGACGGCTCGGGCATCGGCGCCGAGCGCGGACCCCAGAGCCGGACGACGCCGTCGAAGCCGCCGCCCACCAGCAGCGGGATCTCCGGAGCCGGAGCGATCCCGATCGATCCGTGCTGGTCAACGGCCCGCAACCGGCCCCGTCGACCCCCTCCTCCCCCACCCCGTTCCGGCTGGCCGTGCCCTCCGTGACTCCCGGTGCGATGCTGGTCCTGGGACCCGGTCCACGCGGGCCCCGGCGCCGCAGCACCGCCCAGGGAGAGCAGCCATGACCGACGTCGCCGCCGAGCAAGCCACCGAGGTCGACCCGGCCCGCCCGGCCGGCCCGCGTACGGCCGACCCGGCCGGGCAGAACGACACCGGCTTCGCCCGCCTCGCCATGGTCACCATCGACTGCGCCGACCCGGTCGCGCTGGCCGGCTTCTACGGCGAGCTGCTCGGATGGGAGACCCGGCACGTGGACGAGCAGTTCGCCATCCTGGACAACCCCGAGGGCGGCAGCCCGCTCGGCTTCGGCCGGGTCAGCGGGTACCGGCCGGAGCCGTGGACCGAGCCGGACGGCGGCAAGCACTTCCACCTGGACTTCTACGTGGACGACCTGGAGGCGGCCACCGCCCGCGCCCTGGCCCTGGGCGCGACCGAGCCCGCCTACCAGCACGGACGCACGCTCAAGGTGCTGATCGACCCGGCCGGCCACCCGTTCGGCCTGGCACCGCTGGACGCCTGACCGTCGCGTCCGTTTTAGGCAGATCGGACGCTTTTGGGAAGAGTGCGTCAGGGCTTGGTGCCAAGATCATGCCGATCGCGTGAAGGGTGCCTCTGACCTGCGATTTCACAAGAAAACCGCACATTGTGGGACTCATCGGGAGCCACTACTCTCCGGCGGTGTCAGGGCACCCCCCACCCCAGGCGTCCCCCTCACGGACCCGGTTCACGGCCGGCCGGTCCGCCCTGCCCTGGTGTCGGTGCTCCCCCTCCTCCCCAACCCTCATCAGGAGTCCCTCGTGGGCGAGATCCACCACGCCAACCACGGCTGGGTGACACCGGCGGCCTCGTACCTGGTCGCCTGCCTCGGCGCCTTCGTCGCCCTGCGCGGCACCCGCTGGGCGCTGGTCTCCACCGGCCGCACCCGGGTGTACTGGCTGCTCTTCGCCTCGGCCTCGCTCGGCGCGGGCATCTGGTCGATGCACTTCATCGCGATGCTCGGCTTCTCCGTCACCGGCGCGGAGATCAGCTACCGGCCCGACCTCACCGTGCTCAGCCTGCTCGTGGCGATCGCGGTGGTCGGCATCGGCGTGTTCTCGGTCGGCTACGGACGGCAGCGGTGGACGGCACTGCTGGCGGGCGGCCTGACCACCGGCCTCGGGGTCGCGGCGATGCACTACCTCGGCATGGCCGCGATGGTGCTGCCCGGCTTCGTCGGCTACGACCGGACCACCGTCGCGCTCTCCGTCGGCATCGCGGTGTTCGCGGCGACGGCCGCGCTGTGGGCCGCGCTGAACATCCGGGGCACCCTCGCGGTGCTGGCCGCCGCGCCGGTCATGGGCATCGCGGTCTGCGCGATGCACTACACCGGGATGGCCGCCGTCTCCGTCCGGCTGCACAGCACGCGGACGGTCGACGACGGGCTGATGGCGCTGCAGTTCATCTTCCCGCTGGTGGTCGGGCTGGGCTGCTTCATCTTCGTCGGCTCGCTGGCCTTCGCGGTGTCACCGAGCCGCTCCGCCGCCGGCGCCCAGCCGATCCTGGTCGGCCACGCCGCGCCGCTCGCCCCGCGCGAGCCGTGACCGGCGCGGGGCGGTGAGCGGCGCGGGGCAGTGACCGGCACAGGGCACTGAGCCACGCGGGCCTTCCGGTGCGTCAGCGCGGGAAGGCCCGCCGCGCCCGCCAGGTGGTGTGCTCGCGCGACACCGCGTCCTCCGCCTCCGCGGCCAGCCGGGCCCAGCGCTGCTCGGCGTCCGGCGTCCGCGGGTCGAGGTCCGACAGCTGGTTGCCGACGTTCTCCAGCTCCCGCGCGGCCAGCTGGTACGCGGCCGCCAGCGGGCGGAGCTGCTTCAACTGCGTCCAGGCGATCACCGACGCGGCCGCCGCCGCGGTGGCCCCGAAGACGTGCACCTGCAGCGCCCCGGTCGCCTGCGCGACGGCCGCCGCCGCACCGATGATGATCAGCGCCGCCACGCCCAGTCCCCAGGTGACCGCCTGCGACTCGCAGGACTCGGCACGCGAGCGGTACCACGTCCGCTGCCCCTCCACCCGGGTGCGCAGGTAGAGCGTCCGCCGCGCGGTCAGCGACTCCGCGCGCACCCGGCGCATCTCCGGGGTGATCTCGGCGACCGACCCGGGCGGCACGATCGCCGGGTCCTCGAACGCCCGCAGCACGTCCTCCACTTGCAGCAGGTAGCCGCGGTCGACGTCCGCCGACTCCGCGTCACCCTCGAACGGCCGGGCCCGCACCGAGTACTTCCAGGCCAGCGTCTTCACCGACTCGGCCGCCGCCCGCGCCTCGTACCACCGCGCCTGCGGATTGCTGCGGCGCAGCCGCGACCAGAAGTACCCGGCCACCAGGAACGCCACCACCGAGAACAGCGGCGTGATGTCGGAGGTCCCCTTGTCGTCCGGCCCGGGCAGCGAACCCACCACCGCCGCGATCACCAGCATCGAGATGAGCCCCCGGTACCAGCGCAGCGTCTGCTGCTGGCCGGACAGCGACGCCTGGTCGGCCGTCCGGAACAACTCCGGCAGCAGCTGCGCCTCGACCCCCGCCGGCGGATCCTGTCTCACCATCGAACCGCTCCCCTCCCCCGTCTCAGGCCGGAGTATGCCCCCCGCCAACTCCCCTACACCGACGCCCTCTTGACATTCCCTCTTGCCCCGCATGCTGGAAACCTCTATAACCGGTTACATGCCCATGCACTGGAAGCTCGTCATCGACGCCACCGACCCGCACCGCCAGGCCGCCTTCTGGGCCGCCGCCCTCGAGTACACCCTCGAGGACCACAGCACCCTGATCTCCGGTCTGCTCAAGGCGGGCGCGATCACCCCGGACCTGCTCACCGAGGTCGACGGCCGGCAGGCCTGGCTGTCCCTCGCCGCCGTGCGCCACCCCGAGGACCCGCACGACCCCGCCAGCGACACCGGGCTCGGCCGGCGCGTCCTCTTCCAGCGGGTCCCCGAGCCGAAGCAGGGCAAGAACCGCCTCCACCTCGACCTCCACCCCGGCCCCGACGCCCGCGCCGCCACCGTCACCCGGCTCGAAGCCCTCGGCGCCACCACCCTCCGCGAGGTCGCCGAACCGGGCGGCTCCTGGACGGTCATGCAGGACCCCGAGGGCAACGAGTTCTGCGTCCACTGAGTCCAGCCGTGTCGAGGACTGAGCACGACGGCCCCGGCCACGACGACGACAGCCCCGCGCTCCGGGGGAGCGCGGGGCCGTCGAAGGCGCGGGGCCGGTCAGAGCAGCCCGAGGGCCGGCATCAGGTAGTAGAAGGCGAAGACGGCGGAGACGGCGTACATCGGGAGCGGGACCTCGCGGCCGCGGCCGGTGGCGAGGCGGAGGATGCAGAAGGTGATGAAGCCGAAGCCGATGCCGTTGGTGATGGAAGCCACTAACGGCTTGGGTAGGGTCTGGCCATGGCTGCATTCACACCGCGCCGCTTCGGGGGCCGCACAGAGCTGGACATAGACCCTGACCAGCTGGTTTGGATCCTGTATGCCCGCGAGTCGGAAGACTCCGAGGCTGGTCAACAAGTTGTTCAGGCGGACGCCTCGGTGATCAGGAAGTCGTCGGCGGTGGCGTCCATCAGGAGTTCGTCGCAGGGACGGCCGCGCCAGTAGCCCGACTGCCGCAGGCGGCCGGCGGCCTGGAATCCGGCCTTCTGATAGGCGGCGACGCCTGCCACGTTCGGCTCCAGGACCTTGAGCCACACCATCCGCAGGGCCGTGTACTCGAAAGCCCAGCGGAGCGTCAGTTCGGTCGCCTCAGCGGCGAAGCCCTTACCGCGCGCCTCCGGGGCGAGGAGGATGACGTACTCGGCCGTCCTCACGGCGGGGTCGATCGAGAGGGTCGTGATGCCGACCGGCGTGTGGTCGTCGCCGGCGACCACCTCGAACTGGGAGTAGTCGCGGTTGCGGCCCTGACCTTCCCAGCCGCCCGCGCGGACCTCCCAGGACTGGGCGACCTGCGTGCCGAAGCCGAGGATGGTGCCGGGGTCGTTCTCCCATCGGTGATAGTCGGCCAGGTGGTCACGGTTGGTCATCGCCAGGCTGACGCGCTCGCCGGGCAGCAGGATGTGAGGGGTGGGCATCAGTGCCTCGTTCCGGGTCGGTCGGTGCGTTGATCGGTGTGCAGTCGCCAGTCTGCTCGGGTTCCTCCACCGGCAGGCCGTGAACGTCGCAGATCCAGGCGTGCAGGCGTATCGGGTCGGTGGCCACGCCGTGGCGCCAGGCACCACCACGGCCGCCGAGCAGGAGAAGGAGGGAGGCCGCCACGCTCTCCTCCAGGCAAGCGACACGGGCGGGGAACGCGCGGGCGGCCCAACGGACCGAGCGCACCGCGAGACCGGCGTGGCGCGCGGTCGGGAGCGGCAGCCGGCCACCGGCCTCGGCGAGGCGTCGAAGGCAGCCGAAGCTTCTGTCCGGCCGGCCTGCCGTGCGCACGGCCAGGGTCGTCGCCACCACGGCCGTCGCCGCCAGCCGCCATGCCCACGGTGGTGGGGCGACCGCCTCCAGACGGGCGGGGGATTCGCGGGTTCCCCAGGAGACCTGCGAGTCACGCAGGACGACCGGCGCCGGCGCCGCGCTGTGCTTCTGTGCGGCGAGCCAGCGGGTGAGCATGTCGCCCGTAAGGAGGACCGTCCGGCCGGTCCGGTAGTCGACGACGACACCCGCGCGGCCGGTCAGTGCGGTACGCGTGTACTTCGTCGGCGTGGGAATCGTCACGGCCTCTCCTCCCAGCGAACCGCCTGTCCGGCCGCGGTCGAGGCCCGGAGCCAGAGTTCCGTGCCGAGAACGGATTCGATCAGGCCCCACGGGATGTCGACGCCGAGCACGGCATGGCCCAGCAGCGAGCGCACGGCCGCCGGACGGATGAGACCGAGGTCGGCGAGGCGGCCGTCCACCAGGTCCAGGACGCGGGCCTTGTTCGCGCGCAGCCCGTGATGGTGATCGGCCGCGAACACCCCCTTGGCGCCCCGCTGGAGGACCCCTTGAGGCAGGAGACCGGTCACGGCGTCGGTCAGCAGCGGCTTGTAGCGGCGTGCGGACCACCGTTGCGTCGCGGGCGTGGCGAGGACGGTCTCCACGATGCGGGCGTCCGTGTAGGGGTTGTGCATATCGATGCCGTGTGCGGCGGCGAGCTGGTTCTCCGTCGCGGCGGTCCGGCCGACGTAACGTGCTTCTCCCAGGAGGTAGCGGTCGGCGTGCCCGAGGGTGAGCGTGTCCGCGTATGGAGCGGTGACGGACCGGGCCAGGTCGAGCGTGTGGCGGGTGAGCCACGGCATCGGCGCCGTCGCACCGCCGAGCTTTCCGGGGTCGCTCCAGGCTGCGGCTACCACTCTCCAGGGGCTCGACCGGTAGAGCCGTGCCCATGCCTGCGCGTCGTCGGCGAGGCGGAGGAGCCGACCCGATCGCGCCAGGTCGGCCATGTGCACCGGGGGCGGCATGAACAGGGAGTCCCCGCCGTCCCCGGTCAGGTGCACGTTCATGCCATCAACCGCCAACAAACTCAGCTGGGCGGAGAGCTGGGCGTGGACCATGGCCGACGGCGCCGGTTCGTCCGTCAACGGGACGGAACCGAGGTCCGCAAAGGGCAGGTGCTCCGGGCCCAGGGGCATGAAGCGGTGGCGGATCGTGGGGAACGCGCGGGCGACGGCGCGGGCGTGGTCGATGTCTCCGCCGCTCTCCCGCCCCTTGGGGTGGTAGGTGAGGCCGGCGACAGGGCCGCACTTGGCGGCGAGCGCCGCGAGGGTACTGGAGTCGAGACCACCCGACAGATCGGAGGACGCCGCTTGTCCGGAAACCCGGATGAGCACACTGTCCTCCAGGTCATCGCGCAGCCGCTGTACGGCGTCGTCCCAGGCCAGGCTAGGCACCCGCCAGAACGGAGCAAAGACGGAAGCACCATGCACGGTGGCGGTCCAGCGGTGTCCCGGCGGTACCTGCTCCACTCCCTTCCAGGCCGACCGGCCGGGAACCCAAGCGGTCGGCTCGGCCAGGTGCGCGGCCAGCCAGACGTCATCCGGCTCGGCACCGATCAGCGAGGCCAGCGCGAGCGCACTCGACGCCCAGACCGAAGTCCCGTCCACCTGCGTGGTGTAGACCGGGGCCGCGCCGGCAGGGTCGGCCCACACCGTGAGTTCGCCGCGGCCGTCGTCGAGGACCAGCGTGTACGCCCCCGTCCAAGCGGTTGCCGCCATGTCCAGGACGCGCAGACCAGTTGAACGGACGAGACGATCAAGGTCCGGGTCCGTGGCACCACACGGGCCGAAAACCGCCAACCGCCTACCGGCGCCCTCCGCCAGGCGTACCCGGGCGTCGACCGACCAGGCCGACGGGCCGCGCCACAACACGCGTGCGCCGGCAGGCGTTCGAGACGTGGTGGCCGGGGTGATTGATCCACCGAACAGGCTCATGCGATCACCTCCAAGGATCGAGCCCGAACAAGGTGCGGCGGCACCCCCGGGGGTCAGGGTGCCGCCGCCGTGCCGTCACCGTCAGGCGTCGTACGGCGCGCGCTTGCCCTCGACGCTGTTGTTGTTGCTGCCCTTCGTCAGGAACGTCGCGTCGCCCAGGACGACGACCTCCTCCTCCTGCTCGGGGTCGAGCTGGACCAGGTTGTCCATGTCGTTCACCTCCCTCCGCTGGTGCAGGGCGTGACGGGTCCGATCCCGTCACGGTGGTGCACCCCCTGACCCCGGTGTCGTCGTCGGGGCCAGGGGAGTCTTGAGGGGACCTGCTTGTCAGGCCGGCGGCTCGTGGTCGGGTACCGATCTCGCGGGATGCGCGAGGCCCTGGTGATCGGCGGCCTCCAGATGGTTCAGCACCGAGGTTCCGAGGAGGAACACGGTGACGACGTGGCCGAGCGCCCGAACTCCGGTAAGTACGGTGCCAACCGGATCTCGATGCTCGCCCCGGTGTCGGCCGGGGATCCCGGATCGGTTCACGGTCACGTCGCCGCCGTCCTCAGCTCGAACCAGACCCACTTGCCGAGCGCGGCCAGATCCACTCCCCAACCGGAGGCGAGGGAGTCCACCAGGCCGAGGCCGTACCCGGACTCCGCCTCGCCTTTCGGCTCCATGCGGCATGGCAGTTCGACGGACGAGTCCCGGACCCCTACACGAACCGACGCCTGTTGCCGCTTCACCGAAACGGAGATCCTCGTGCACCCCGTGTGTTTGGCCGCGTTGGCGACCAGCTCGGTCACCAGAAGCTCAGCCACGTCAGTGAGATGATCGAGCGACCACGCGGCCAGGCTGGTGGTCACCAACTTGCGTGCGAAACCGGCCGATTCGGGGACGCAGGGCAGTTCCACCCGACACCGCCGGTCGCCAGGGAGTACCGCCGGGAGTTCGATGTGCACGTCGACCGGGCTACTGATAGAGGAGGAAGGAAGCACCGTCGAGGCGGAGTTGATCACGCTCATAGGTGCAGCCGTCCTCTCCGTTGGTCACCTCCGGGCATCTCCCGGAGGTGACTCCAGAGTCCCCGAGCGGACGGCTTCGAAATAAGGCCAGCGCGTGTACCCACGATGGGTAAACTCGCGGTCAGTCATCTCACGTGACACTGAGCGATGATCTTCCTGGCGCTGAGGGGCGGCAGCCATGAGCGAGTCCACTGAGCCACAGGGGCTTCCGCGCAGACTGCTCGCGGACCCGGAGATGGTTCTCGCCTGCGCGGAGCGCGACTTCGCGCGGATCTTCCAACTCGCCGCACGCAAAGGCGGGTTCCATCCCTCTCGCATCGCTCGCGCATGCGAGCTGACGCCCAGCAGGGTGGGCGAGGTGATGAAGGGCCGCCCAAAGATCACCAACATGGGCGTCATCGAGCGCATCGCGGACGGCTTACGGATTCCCGGGCGGATGCTCGGTCTGGCCGACCGGAAGTGGGAACAGCCCACCGGCCGTCGCCTGGATCCACCGCCCAAGGTCGAGCCTTCGCGCAGCCCCTGGACAGTGCCCGAGGCCCGAGTCGGGACCGAGCTGGATGACATCCTCGCCATAGCCGCAGGCGCGAGGGTAACGCCCAACGTCGTGCGTTCCCTGCAAGCGTCCATCGAGGACTATTGGCGGCGCGACGACCAGCATGGCGGTGAAGCCCTACGGCCGGCGGTGATCGGCCAGCTCAGGTACGTCACGGGCATCATGCGCGACACCGCGGATCCCAACTACCGTCGTAGCCTCCACGGCATCGCTGCCGAACTCGCGCGCCTCACCGGGTGGACGTACTTCGACGCACGGCAGTTCAACACCGCCCAGGGCTACTTCACCGAAGCACTCCGGTTCGCGCGCGAGATCGGCGACCGCCCGTTCATCGCCAACGTGCTCGCCTGCCTCAGCCTCCAGGCGACCTACCAGGAGCAAGCACAGGACGCGATCACACTGGCTCGAGCCGCCCAGGACAACGCCCGTCTCGACGGCGGTACGCCGAGGCTGCTGTCGATGCTGTCGATGCGCGAAGCCTTCGGCCACGCGAGCGCGCACGACCAGGAGGCGACCCACCTGGCGATCACCAGGGCGCATGACCACTTCGAGCGGATCTCCACCACCGACGACGCCCCCGCGTGGGTCCAGTACTTCGACCACACCAAGCTCACCGTGGACACCGGGATCGCCCTTGGCCAGCTGGGCGATGCGACATCCGCCGAGCCCCTCATCGCCGAAGCCCTCCGGGCCGAGCCGACGACGAACCTCCGAGGCCGCGCGTTCCACAGCTTCTGGCTCGCCCGCACCCAACTCCAGCGGCAGGAACTCGAACTGGCCTGCACGACCGCGACGGCAGCCCTCGACCTAGCGGCGGCCGTCGAATCCCCCAGGGTGGTCGCCCACCTCCAGGAGTTCCGCCAGTTACTCAAGCCCTATCGCGGCCACCCCCAGGCCGCGGAACTGGCCGACCGGATCACCGGCTCCGCCAGGTGATCAGAGCTCCGCTTCGTCGAGCAGCAGGTAGAGCACGCCCACGAGCGTGCCGCTGCTGACGATCTCGCGGCGGTCGATCATGCCGCGCAGCTCGGACAGGGCGACCCACTCGATCCGGTCGGACTCGTTGCGCTCGGTCGGCGGCCCCACGTACTCGACGGCATCGGCCCGGAACACGAAGTGCTCGGAATCGGTGATCCCGTTCGCCGGCTGGGCGTAGATCAACGGCTTGACCTCACCGACCCTCCAGCCGGTCTCCTCCAGCGCTTCGCGGGCCGCGGCCTCCGCCGGGGTCTCCTCCGGCTCGATCAGCCCCATCGGGAGTTCCCAAGCCCAGGTGTTGGTGATGAAGCGGTGCCGCCACATCATGAGCACCTGCTTCTCGCTGTTCACGATGGCCGCGACGGCCAGGTGCCGCAGCTTGACCACGTGGTGTTCCCAGCGGTGCCCGTCGGGCTGCTCGACATCAGCCAGCCACAGGTTCACCCAAGGGTTCTCGTAGATCGGACGTTCCCCGTGGATCTTCCACTGCATAGCCGCGGCCCCTCTCGATGGACCTTCAGCATCGCAGAGGAGGGCGGCCTCAACAGCCCACTCCGGCAAATTCGCGTCAGACTGACGAATACTGGCGGCCCTCGCATGCCGCGACACCGACGGCCCCACACCCATGAAGGTGTGGGGCCGTCGAAAGCTCAGCAGGGGTCAGAGCAGCCCGAGGGCCGGCATCAGGTAGTAGAAGGCGAAGACGGCGGAGACGGCGTACATCGGGAGGGGGACCTCGCGGCCGCGGCCGGTGGCGAGGCGGAGGATGCAGAAGGTGATGAAGCCGAAGCCGATGCCGTTGGTGATGGAGTAGGTGAACGGCATCATCGCGATGGTCAGGAAGGCCGGGATCGCGATGGTGTAGTCGGACCAGTCGATGTCCCGCACGGAGTTGGCGAGGATCAGGAAGCCGACGGTGACCAGGGCCGGGGTGGCGGCCTGGGCGGGGACCATGGTGGCGAGGGGGGTGAGGAAGAGGGCCACCACGAAGAGGCCGCCGGTGACGATGGAGGCGAAGCCGGTGCGGGCGCCCTCGCCGACGCCGGCGGTGGACTCGACGAAGCAGGTGTTGGCGGAGGAGGAGGTCGCGCCGCCCGCCGCGGTGGCGATGCCGTCGATCATCAGGACCTTGTTGATGCCGGGCAGGTCGCCCTTCTCGTCCAGCAGGTGGGCCTCGTCGGCGACGCCGAGGATGGTGCCCATCGCGTCGAAGAAGCAGGACATCAGGACGGTGAAGACGAAGAGCACGCCGGTGAGGACGCCGACCTTCTCGAAGCCGCCGAACAGGCTGACCTCGCCGACCAGGCCGAAGTCGGGGGCGGCGACCGGGTTGCCCGGCCAGGCCGGGACGGTCAGGCCCCAGTTGAGGGCGGGGATGTCGGCGAACTTGTCGATCACCACGGCGACGACCGTCGTCACGGCGATGGAGACCAGGATCGCACCGGGGACCTTGCGGACCACTAGGACCAGGGTGAGCACCAGGCCGAGCACGAAGACCAGGACCGGCCAGCCGAGCAGGTGGCCGCCCGTGCCGAGCTGGAGCGGGACGGTGGTGTGGGCGGCGTCCGGGATGCGGCTGACGAAGCCGGAGTCGACCAGGCCGACCAGGGTGATGAACAGGCCGATGCCGATCGCGATGGCCTTGCGCAGGCCGAGCGGGACGGCGCTCATGACCCGCTCGCGCAGGCCGGTGGCGACCAGGAGCATGATCGCGAAGCCGGCCAGCACGACCATGCCCATGGCGTCCGGCCAGGTCATCTTGGGGGCCAGCTGGAGGGCGACGATGGTGTTGACGCCGAGGCCGGCGGCCAGGCCGATCGGGACGTTGCCGATGACGCCCATGAGCAGCGTGGTCAGGCCCGCGGTGAGCGCGGTGGCGGTGACCAGCTGGGCGCTGTCCAGGTGGGCGCCGGTCATGTCCGTGGCGCTGGCCAGGATGATCGGGTTCAGCACCAGGATGTACGCCATGGTGAAGAAGGTGGCGACGCCGCCGCGGATCTCGCGCGGCAGGGTGGAGCCGCGCTCGCTGATCCGGAAGTAGCGGTCCAGCGCGCCGAACGGGGGCTTCGGCGCGTCGGGCTGGGCGGGCTCGGGCGACTCGGTGGTCGGCTGGGCCACGGGCATGCTGCGTCCTCTGTGGGGGGCGGAGGAGAGGGGGGACCCGCCCGGGAACGACGGTGGCCGGGCGACCCGGTGGGACGGGCACGAAGCACGGTGTCCTGAGCATGCCGCGACCGACCGGAGAGACAAGTATGGGTTCCGCGATCGCTCGTACGCTATCTTCGCGCGTAGAACGAATAACCCGGGTAAAAGTGCAGCCAGTGCCGTACGGAATCGATCGGACGTGCGCCCGCACCGTACCCTAGGCCCCATGCCCAAGACGCCACCGCACCCCTCTCCCCCGCCGCTGGAGGCCAACGACGTCGCCATCGTCGGCGGCGGCACGGTGCTCTGGTTCGTGGCGTTCGTGGTCCTGCTCCCGTTCTGGGGCACGCTCTCCGACCACGGCCACGGCAACTGGCCGTGGATCTGCCTGGCCGGCGGCGGACTCGGACTGATCGGTCTCTGGTACTGCCGGGCCCGCCGGGACGCCATCGCGCGCAGCCGGGCGGCCGCCGCGGCGGAGGCCCGGAACCCGGCCACCCGGTCGGACTGAATAGTCCTTTAGTAGCACGCACCGGACATAAGGCACCCGTAGAGTCGGTGCCATGACGCAGCCTGCGCAGCCCGCCGAGGAACAGCCCGCCGGTGAGAAGCCGGACGGCGCCCACCCGCTCGGCCTGCTGCCCGGGCGGGTCGGCGGGCTGACCGCCGCCGAGGTGGCCGAGCGGGTCTCCCGCGGCCAGGTCAACGACGTCCCGGTCCGCTCCAGCCGCTCCACCCGGGAGATCGTCCGGGCCAACGTCTTCACCCGGTTCAACGCGATCATCGGCGTGATGTTCGCGATCATCCTGGTCGTCGGCCCGCTCCAGGACGGCCTGTTCGGCCTGGTCATCGTCGCCAACACGGCGATCGGCATCGTCCAGGAGCTGCGTGCCAAGAAGACCCTGGACAGCCTCGCGCTGATCGGCGAGGCCAGGCCCCAGGTGCGCCGGGACGGCGCCGCCCAGCAGGTCGCCGTCGGCGAGATCGTGCTGGACGACACCGTGCTGCTCGGCATCGGCGACAAGGTGATCGTCGACGGCGAGGTCACCGAGGCCGACGGCCTGGAGATCGACGAGTCACTGCTCACCGGCGAGCCGGACCCGGTGCTCAAGCACCCCGGTGACCACGTGATGTCCGGCAGCTTCGTGGTGGCCGGCGCGGGCGCGTTCACCGCCACCAAGGTCGGCCGCGAGGCGTACGCGGCGCAGCTGGCCGAGGAGGCGAGCCGGTTCACCCTGGTGAAGTCGGAGCTGCGCTCCGGCATCGACAGCATCCTGCGGTTCATCACCTGGCTGCTGGTGCCGACGGCGATCGGTCTGATCATCAGCCAGCTGGCGGTGGAGGGCCGGGACTGGCGCGAGGCGGTCCGCCGGATGATCGCCGGGATCGTGCCGATGGTGCCCGAGGGCCTGGTGCTGCTGACCTCGGTGGCCTTCGCGATCGGCGTGGTCCGGCTGGGGCGCAAGCAGTGCCTGGTGCAGGAGCTGCCCGCGATCGAGGGGCTGGCCCGGGTGGACACCGTCTGCCTGGACAAGACCGGCACCCTCACCGAGGGCGGCATGGACGTGGTGGACCTGCGGATCGTCGGGGGCGGGGAGCCCGACGATCCGGACGACGGCACCCTCAAGGAGACGGTCCGGCAGGCGCTCGGCGTGATGGCCGGCGCCGACGCCCGCCCCAATCCGTCGATGCAGGCCGTCATCGACGCCTACGGCGACGGCAGCGAGGAGCGGCGCGACGGCTGGCGGGTGATCGAGGCGATGCCCTTCTCCTCCGCCCGCAAGTGGAGCGGGGTGCAGCTGCTGGAGCCGCGCGGCGACGAGGCCAGCTGGCTGCTCGGCGCCCCCGACGTGCTGCTGCCCTCCGGCCACCCGGCGCTGGCCGAGGTGGACGAGCTGGGCGCCCAGGGCCTGCGGGTGCTGCTGCTGGGCCGTACGCCCGTCCCGCTGGACGCCCCGGACCCGGCCGCCGGCCTGCGGCCGCTCGCCCTGGTGGTGCTCCAGCAGCGGCTGCGCGAGGACGCCGCCGAGACGCTGCGCTACTTCGAGGGCCAGCGGGTCGAGGCGAAGGTGATCTCCGGCGACGCGGCCGTCTCGGTCGGCGCGGTCGCCGCCCACCTCGGCCTGCCCGGCGCCGGCCACCCGGTGGACGCGCGCACCCTGCCCGCCGAGCCGAAGGCCTTCGCCGACACCGCCGAGCACACCACCGTCTTCGGCCGGGTCACCCCGCAGCAGAAGCGCCAGCTGGTCGGCGCGCTGCAGTCGCGCGGGCGCACCGTGGCGATGACCGGCGACGGCGTCAACGACGTGCTGGCGCTCAAGGACGCGGACATCGGCGTGGCGATGGGCAGCGGCAGCGACGCGACCAAGGCGGTCGCCCAGATCGTGCTGCTGAACAACTCCTTCGCGGTGATGCCCTCGGTGGTCGCCGAGGGCCGCCGGGTGATCGGCAACATCGAGCGGGTGGCCGGGCTGTTCCTGGTCAAGACGGTCTACTCGGTGCTGCTGGCGCTGCTGGTGATCTTCACCCACTCGCCGTACCCGTTCCTGCCCCGGCACTCCACCGTCCTGTCCACCCTGACGATCGGCGTGCCGGCCTTCTTCCTGGCGCTGGCGCCCAACAACGAGCGCGCCCGCACCGGCTTCGTGCGCCGGGTGCTGCGGCTGGCGGTCCCGGGCGGCCTGATCGCGGGGACGGCCACCTTCACCGCGTACGCGCTGGCCCGCGCCAACCACGCCACCGAGCTGAAGTCGGACACCAGCGTGGCCACCCTGACGCTCTTCCTGGTCGCGATCTGGGTGCTGGCGATCGTCGCCCGCCCGTACAACTGGTGGCGGCTGCTGCTGATCGGGACGATGTGCGGGGCGTTCGCCCTGGTGCTGACGGTGCCGTGGCTCTCCGACTTCTTCGAGCTCTCGCTGGCCGGCACCCGGGACCCGTGGATCGGCGTCGCCATCGCGCTGATCGCCGGGGTGGTGCTGGAGGTGGTCTGGCGGATCATGCGCCGCCGGACCGATGATTGAGCCCGGGACCGGGCGACGGGGGGTGGCCTCGATGGGGCGCAGGGGCGGTGAGCTGGAGGCCTTCGCGGCCTTCCTGGGCGGGCTGCTGGTCACCGGGGTACTGGCCCTGGCGATGGTGGGGGTCGGCGTGCTGGCCGGGATCGACCCCGGGCCGCGGCTGACCAAGGCGGCGGCCGCCGTGCTGACGGCCGCCTGGGTGGTCGCCACGCTCGCGATCTACCTGCGGCTGATCGCCCGCGGCCGGACCCGCTCCGGCACCCGCTCCTGAGGCGGGCGGGCACCGGAGCCCGGTGGCTCAGCCCTCGAAGTCGCGCGCGGCGGACAGCTCGTAGGCGCGGTCCGGCTCGCTGAGCGCGGCCAGCACCTCGAACCGGCGGTGCCACTGCCCGGCCGACCAGGCCAGCCCGGCGGCCAGCCCCTCCGGGGTGGCCGCGTGCAGCAGCCCGGGTACCGGCGGCACCTCGAACTCGTCGTCCTCGTCCGCCTCCTCGGCCGACTCCGGGTCGTACGGCGCCTCCGGGGTGTCGGCCGCGGCGTCCCAGCGCCAGTCCACGGCGGCCTCCTCGCCGTCCGGGCCGACCACCAGCAGCTCCTCGTGCTCCTCGTAGGCGACGGGGCAGCCGGGCAGCAGCTCCCGCACCACGGCCGGCACCCGGTGCAGGGCACCCTGGGAGAGCACCCGGCCGCCGGCCACCTCGCTGGCCAGCGAGACGTGCAGCCGCTCGGCGAGGTCGGCGGCGAGCGCCGGGGCGACCGGCAGCAGCGGGTGGTCGTGCAGCAGCTCCACCAGGTCGGGGGCGTCCGCGACGACCGCCTCGGAGGCGTCCACCACGATCGTGCGGTCGGGGCGGCGGCCGGTGGCGCGGTCCATCGGCGGCACCGCCCGCACCACGTCCAGCGGCTCGATCCGCTCCACCGCGACCCGGGCCAACGCGCTGTGGATGCCGTGCAGCTGGCGGTGCCCGACCTCGGCGACCGGGTCGGTGAGCCGGTCCAGCACCTCGTCCGGCCCGTGCGGCTCGGCGAGCAGCGCGGCCAGCGTGGTGCGCACCCCCAGCGCGTGCAGGAACTGCTCGTCCAGGGTGGTGCGGGCCTCGTCGTACAGGCCGCGCAGCAGCGGGTCGGCGCCGGCGGCGCGCAGCCCGGCGGGCTCCCGGCCGTCCAGCACCGGGTGGTCGCGCAGCCACCAGGCGGTGTACGGCGGCAGGTCGGCGTACGAGCCGTTGGGCAGCAGGGTGCGGACGGGGGTGACGACGGCGTCCCGGTACGGCGGGCGGGCCAGCGCGGCCAGCGCCTGCGGCCAGGCGTCGTCGTCCACCAGGTCCAGGTCGCGGACGGCGAGCAGCTCGGCGGCGACCGGCGGGACGCCCACGGTGTCCCCGTCGTCGGCGTGCAGCGCCTCCAGCACGTCCTCGGCCCACTCGGCGAGGCCGTCCGGCGCCTCGTCGATCAGTCCGGTGGGGTGGCCGCCGGCCGCCCGGTCGGCGGGGGCGGTCGGGTCGAGCCGCTCCAGGTCGTCCGGGTCGAGCACCACGTCCTCGGCGCGGACCAGCACGAACTCGGCCGGTACGCCGGCGGCGGCGAGCACCTCCGGGCCCCAGCGCTCCAGCAGCTCGTCGTCCACCCAGGCGGCGTCGTCCTCGCGCGCCAGCGCGGCGAGCGGGCTGTCGGGGAACAGCAGCTCACCGGCCCGGGCGGGCTCGCCCTCGTCGTCGAGCAGGGCCAGCCGGGCCAGCCAGGGGTGCTCGCCGGGCGCCGGGGCGGCCGCCTTGACGAGCGCCAGCACCGCCTCGGCGAGGTCGGCGGCGGCGTCCGGGTCGTCCTCGGCCAGCTCGTAGGAGCGGGCGACGGCGGCCCGCACCTCGGGCGTGTCCAGCACCCCGGCCGGGGTGGCCGCGCCGGCGCCGAGCTTGGCCAGCAGCGGGTGGGCGGCCTCCGGGTGGGCGAGCCGCAGGTCGAGCACGGCGAGCGCGCCGGCCAGCGACTCGGGGTAGCCGGGGAAGGCGGCCCAGTCGGCGTCGTCGGAGGGCAGCAGCACCCGGCGCGGGCCGGTCACCGTGCGCCCGTCGGCGAGCGGCACCGGCAGCGCGCCAAGCGCCTCCGGGTCGGCGCCGCCGAGCGCCGCGTAGAGGTTGCGCCACCAGGCCGGCTCGCGGTCCAGGCCGCCCAGCTGGTCGACCACCTCGGCGAGCGGGACCCGGCGCACGTTCAGCACCCGCAGCTCGGTGCGGCGCTCCAGGCCGGCCGGCAGCAGGCCGGGGAAGATCGGCGCCAGCGCCTCGACCACCGAGCCGTCCGCGCCCTCCAGCAGCGTGGCGTCCCGGGGCCGCAGCGCGGGCGTGCCCTCCTCGACCGGCGCCGGGTGCGGCAGGAACGGCGTGCCGGGCAGCCGGGAGAGCACGGCGGCGCGCAGCGCGTTGTCCAGCGCGCCCTGGCCGAGCGGGCCGGGCACCAGGCCGAGCGAGCCGAGGTCGCCGCCGCGGGCCCGCAGCAGGTCGGCGTAGGCGTCGGCGGCGCGCTCGGTGAGGTAGTCGGCGAGCGGGCCGGGGGCGACGTGCCGGCGGGTGGAGTCCAGCGGGTAGGAGGCGATCAGCAGCGCGGGCAGGCCGAGCGGCTCGTCGCTGGGGGTGGGCGCGTGCAGCACGGGGGCGATCGCGGGGCGCTGCGGGGCGCCCTCGTCGGAGACCGGCACCGCCCAGGTCACCGTCCAGTACGGGCGGGCGCGCTCCTCGGTGGGCCGGTCGGCGAGCAGGTCGGCGGCGAGCGTGCCGGACGCCTCGGCGGTCTGCCAGACGGTGCGCCGCAGCCCCCCGCCCGCGTCGTCTGTCACCGTCACCTCGGTGATGTTTCGACCCGCCTGCGGGCCCTCCTGACCCGGCGCCGACGGTCGTCGCTCCGTCGCTCCTCCGTCGCTCCCGCGCTCCTCCCTTTCGGCGCCGGCGGGCCCTCCGGCGCGAGTGTCCGGACGCGGCTCGGCGGCCGAGCGGGTCAGCGTGCGGGTGCCCTCCGAGGTCTCCACCACCACCTCGGCCAGGCCGGGCAGGGTGAGCAGCAGCGCGTCGTCGATGCCGGCCAGCAGCCGGCGGGTGAGGTCCTCGGCGGCGGCGTCGCGCAGCGGCAGCACCACCACCGTGTCGTACCCCTCGGGCGCCGGGCCCTCGGCGGCGAACGGCAGGCGCAGCAGCGGCACGTGGCCGTCCCGGCGGCGCAGCTCCTCGGCGAGCGCGGGCTGCGCCTCGGCCAGCGTCCGGGCCTCGGCGAGCGACCAGCGCACCCCGCCGGCCGAGCCGAGCACGGCGGGCTCGTCGGTGACCGCGAGGACGGCGGCGAAGCCGACGCCGAACCGGCCGACGGTGGTGTCGCGCTCGCCGCGCTTGGAGGAGGCGCGCAGGGTCGACAGCGACTCGACGGCGGCGGCGTCCAGCGGGGCGCCGGTGTTCGCGGCGGCCAGCACGCCGTCCGCCAGGGTGAGCCGCAGCCGTCCGGGGCCGTGCCCGGCGCGGACGGCGGCGTCGGCGGCGTTCTGCGCCAGCTCGACGACCAGCCGGTCGCGGTAACCGCCGAGGGCCAGCTCCTCCTCGGCGTTGGCGTCCTCCCGGAACCGGGCCGGGGAGGCGGCCCAGGCGTCCAGCACCCGGCGGCGCAGCTCGGCGCTGCCGAAGGGGTCCGCGTGGTGCTCGTCCGTGCCGCTGCCGATGATCCGAGGTTCCACTGGACCTGCCGCCTTCCGCCGCCCTGTTGTGCCCTACGGGGGCATTCTTCCTTGCCGGAGGGACTGCGCCGGACACGCCCCCGGCCGCAGCGCGCCGGGAGTGCGCCGGGAGCGCGGGCGGGAACGACGGCGGCCCGCCCCACCTGCTGGGGGACGGGCCGCCGGGAGACCACGGGGCTCAGGAGTGGCCGAGCTCCTCGGTGGGGGCGTCCGGCTCGACCGAGCCGGAGAGCCGGTCCGGGTGCAGCGGCAGCGGCTCGACCACCAGCTCGTCCAGGATCAGCTCGGCGGGCGCCGGCGGAGCCGGGATGACGGCCGCCTCGGAGTGCCCGCCGCAGCCGTACGCGAAGGAGACGATCTGGCCGTCGGCCGGGCCGAACTCGTTGCCGCAGACGCCGAAGGCCTGGCCGAGCGTGCCGCCGATCGGGATCAGGAAGCCGCAGCTGACGCAGGAGGCCGGGGCGGACTGCGCCATCGGCGTCTGCGGGCCGTGCGCCTTCTCCCAGCGGTCGGCGGCCAGGTGCATGCCGAGCCGGGAGAGCACCCGGCTGCGGCCCATGCCCAGCTCGTCGGCGACGGCGCTGATCTGGGCGCGCACCGGCGCCGGCTGGATGTCGGGGTCGGAGACCAGCACGTCCTCCTGCGCGGCCTGGGCCACCGCGGAGTTCGGCGCGGGCTCGTCCTCGCCGGTCCAGCCCGGCTCCAGACGCAGGTCGTCGGCGTCGGTGGGGAGCAGGTCCCCGGGGCCCATGTCGCCCGGGCGCAGCCGCTCGCTCCACGGCACCCACTGCGGGGCGAGGATCGCGTCGGCGCCGGGCAGCAGCACGACCTCGTCCAGCGTCACGTTCTTGGCGCGCGGGGCGCGGGCCACGGTGACGGCCCAGTGCCAGCCCCGGTAGGCCGCGTCCAGGCACTCGAAGGTGTGGGTGACGACACGGTCGGCCTCGGCCTGGACACCCAGGTGCGCTCCGACGGTCTCGGCACCGACGGCGTCCTCGGCGGCCTGACGGGCGAGTTCGACGGCCTCGGCACAGAGCCGATCAGGGGTACGGCTTCGCATCGCAGCACTCACGGCGTCGATTCTCTCCCAGTTCTTCTGTCGCCCACGGCGAGTTGCCTGTTCCGTCGCGGCTCGGTGTCCCTTGTCCATTCTGCGCGACCGCGGGCCGCCGCGGATACCGGCCGCGCCGCTCGTCAGGTCCGCCGGCGCCGGTCGGGCCCTCGGGCGGACCCTGGGCAGGCTACCCGCCGGTCGGCCACCCGGCACAGTCCGGGGCGTCCGGAGTGGCTCGCGGACGTCCGGATCGGGAACGCCGGCCCACGGCCGCGCGGCGCGGAGCGGAATCCCGCGTTGTCGTCATGATTCTGGGGCAGGATGGGCTTGTGGCGGACGAGAACCCGTCGCAGCACGCACTGCGCGCCTCGCAGGCCGGCGGCCCCGACGAGGCGAACGCGGTGCCGCGACAGCAGCCTCCGGTCCACGCTGCGGGTGAACCGCAGTCGGTGGACCCGTCGCCACTGCCCGCCGCCGAGGCCGTCGAATCCGCCGAGGCCGCCGAGACGATCGGGGCGCCGGAGGCCGGCCGAACGTTCGAGGCGGAGGACGCGGAGGAGCCGCACCGGCACTTCCTGGTCCGCACCGCCTCCGCGGCCGGCTCCCGCACCGGCAAGGTGGTGCACGGCACCGGCCGCCGGATCCGCCGGGCCACCGCCGCCGAGGGCGCCGGCGAGTCGGGCCTGGCCAAGCTCATCGAGCTGCACGCACTGAACGCCTTCGGCGACATGCTGATCACCGTGGCGCTCGCCTCCACCATCTTCTTCTCCGTGCCCACCGGCGAGGCCCGCGGCCGGGTGGCGCTCTACCTGCTGGTCACCATGGCGCCGTTCGCCCTGCTGGCCCCGGTGATCGGCCCGCTGCTGGACCGCCTGCCGCACGGCCGCCGGGCCGCGATGGCGACGTCGATGCTGGCCCGCGCGGTGCTCGCCTGGACGATGGCCGGCGTGGTGGCCGGCGGCGGGCTGGCGCTCTACCCGGAGGCGCTCGGCGTGCTGGTCGCCTCCAAGGCGTACGGGGTGGTGCGCAGCGTGGTGGTGCCCCGGCTGCTGCCCAGCCGGCTCTCCCTGGTGAAGGCGAACTCCCGGGTCACCCTGGCCGGGCTGCTGGCCACCATGGTCTCGGCCGGCGTCGGCGGGCTGCTGCACCTCATCGGGCCGGGCTGGCCGCTGCGCGGCGCCTTCCTGGTGTTCGTGGCGGGCACCCTGATGGCCTTCCACCTGCCGCACGAGGTCGACTCGGCCAAGGGCGAGCAGCGCGCCGTGCTGCATGCCGAGGAGCACCCGCCGGGCCACCACCTCGGGGTGCTGCACGGGCGCGGCGGCGCCGGGCCCGCCGAGCCGGCGGGCCCCGGGCAGCGGCCCAGGGCCTCGCTGCGCACCGTCGGCCCGTCGGTGGTGCTGGCGCTGCGCGCGATGGCGGCGATGCGCTGGCTGGTCGGCTTCCTGGTGCTGTTCCTGGCGTTCCTGCTCCGCGACGACCCGGTCGGCGGCCTGCGGCCGACCCTCGCGCTCGGCCTGGTGGCGCTGGCCGCCGGGACGGGCAACGCGCTCGGTTCGGTGCTCGGCTCCTGGCTGCGGCCCCGCGGCCCGGAGCTGACGGTCACCGCGATGCTGCTGCTGGCCGGCTGCGCCACGGCCGCCGCCGCGCTCTGGTACGGCACGGTGACGGTGGTGGCGGTCGCCGGGACGGCCGGTCTGGCGGCCTCGCTGGGCAAGCTGTCGCTGGACGCGCTGATCCAGCGGGACGTCCCCGAGTCGGTGCGGACCTCCGCCTTCGCCCGCTCGGAGACGGCGCTCCAGCTGTCCTGGGTGGCGGGCGGCGCGGTCGGCATCCTGCTGCCGCTGAACGGCGCGCTGGGCCTGTCGGTGGCCGCCGCCGTGCTCGGCGCGGTGCTGCTCTGGACGCTCCACTCGCTGCTGCGGCTGGGGCTGCGCACCCGGCCGGCGGCGCCCCGGGTGGCGTGATCCGGGCCCCGGTGGACAACACGCGGTTCCCGACCCCCGCGTAGCGTGATCGCGAAAGCCCGGTAGCCTCTGACGCATGAGCCTCAGCACCCGCGCAGTCGCCGGCCTCGGCGCCGTCGTCGTCATCGCCGCCGGCACGGTCGGCGGGTCCATCGCCTACGCGTCGAACCAGCACGAGATCAGCGACCACCGCGCCACCCTGCTGGTCGGCAACTCCTCGCAGGCCGCCGACCCGTTCTGCTTCAACAACGGCCAGCCGCTGACCGACCAGCAGCAGGAGGAGTGCCAGGACAAGGCCGGCAAGGCCCTGGAGGACGGCACCCTGCCCTCGTCCGACGTGGTCGTCAGCGACCGGATCGGCATCGGCGTCAGCCCGGAGGTGGCGGACCGCGGCTGGTGGGCCAACACCAACGGCGGGCAGCAGGGCCAGGGCGGCCGGTTCATCCTGGCCTCGGCCGCGCGCAACGCCACCTTCTCGGGCTCGGTCCCGGCCACCAAGGCGCTGAACGCCTCGGGCAAGACCCTGGTCACCGTGGTCGAGACCGACCCGAAGACGCCGGACGCGATCTACGCGGTGTGGTACTTCCAGCTGAACACCCAGGACAGCTGACGGTCGTCCGGTGACGGTAGGACTCCCCGACGAGCAGTCGGACCCCGCGCGGGCCCGGCTGCTCGTCGTCGTCGCGGTGCCGGCCGAGGCCGACGCCGTGCTGCGCGGCCTGGGCGCCGACCCGCGGGCCCACCAGGAGCGGGTGGCGCTGCCGGGCGGCGCGCTGGACCGCGTCGCGCACCCCTCGGGCGTGACGGTGGACGTGCTGGCCGGCGGGGTCGGCCCGGGCGCCGCCGCGGCGGCCGCCGCCACCGCGCTCACCGCCGACCGCTACGGCCTGGCGCTCTCGGCCGGGATCGCCGGCGGCTTCGCCCCCCGGGCGCCGCTCGGCGCGACCGTGGTCGCCACCGGCATCGTCGCCGCCGACCTGGGCGCCGAGACCCCCGACGGCTTCGCCGACGTCACCGAGCTGGGCTTCGGGACCGTCCGGCACACCCCCGCGCCGACCGCGGTGGCGCTGGCCGCCGAGGCCCTGGGCGCGGTCGCCGGGACGGTGCTCACCGTCTCGACGGTGACCGGCGGCGCCGCGCGCGCCGCCGCCCTGATCGCCCGCCACCCGGACGCGGTGGCCGAGGCGATGGAGGGCTTCGGGGTCGCCGAGGCCGCCGCCCGGCACGGCGTGCCGTCCTTCGAGCTGCGGACCGTCTCCAACGCCGTGGGCCCGCGCGACCGCTCCGCCTGGCGGATCGGCGAGGCGCTGGCCGCGCTGGAGCGCGCCTTCGCCGCCCTGCCCCACCCCGCGCTACTGAAGGAGGCCGGCCGTGGCTGAACGGCTGAGCATCGCGTACTCGCCCTGCCCGAACGACACCTTCGTCTTCCACGCCTGGTCGCACGGCCTGGTCGCGGGCGCGGACGCCCCCGAGGTCACCTTCGCCGACATCGACATCACCAACGGCCTGGCCGAGCGCGGCGAGCTGGACGTCCTCAAGGTCAGCTACGCCGCCCTGCCGTGGGTGCTGGACGAGTACACCCTGCTGCCGTGCGGCGGCGCGCTCGGCCGCGGCTGCGGACCGCTGGTGCTGACCCGCCCGCAGAGCGGCGACGACCTGAGCGGCCGGACCGTGGCCGTCCCCTCCGAGCGGTCCACCGCCTACCTGCTGTTCCGGCTCTGGGCGGCCGGGGCGGTGCCCGGCGGCCTGGGCGAGATCGTGGTGCTGCCGTTCCACGAGATCATGCCCGCCGTCCGGGACGGCCGGGTGGACGCCGGCCTGGTCATCCACGAGGCCCGGTTCACCTACCAGGACTACGGTCTGCGCTGCCTCGCCGACATGGGCGAGGCCTGGGAGCGGCAGACCGGCCTGCCGATCCCGCTGGGCGCGATCATCGCCCGGCGCTCGCTGGGCGCGGAGCGGCTGCGGGCGCTCACCGAGGCGATCCGCGCCTCCGTCCGGCAGGCCTGGGACGACCCGGAGGCCAGCCGCCGGTACGTGCTGGAGCACGCCCAGGAGATGGACCCGTCCGTCGCGGACCGGCACATCGCCCTCTACGTGAACGAGTTCACCGCGGCCCTCGGCGAGGAGGGGCACGCGGCCGTGCGCGCGCTGCTCACCCGGGCCGCCGCGGAGGGGCTGGTGCCTCCGCTCGGCCCGGGTGCGCTGGACTTCTGACGCCCGCCGGGGCCGTCAGACGTCGAACTGGTCGGCCACCCCGCGCAGCAGCACGGCGAGCTTCTGCCCGGCCGGCTTGGCCGGGTAGCGGCCGTGCTGGAGGCCCGGCAGCACCGCGTCCATCATGGTGATGAGGTCCTGGACGAGCGCCGCCATGTCGTCCGGGCTCTTGCGCTGGGCGGCGGCCACCGACGGCAGCGCGTCCAGCAGCTGGACCTGCATCGCCTGGTCGCCGCGGTGCCCGGCGACCACGCCGAACTCGACCCGCTGGCCCGGCTTCAGCGACGTGATCCCGGCGGGCAGCGCCTTGGTGTGGACGAAGACGTCGCCGCCGTCGTCGCGCGACAGGAAGCCGAAGCCCTTCGTCTCGTTGAACCACTTGACCTGGCCGGTGGGCATCTCGAACAGTCCTCGATGTGGGTGTGAGGGATCCCGGCCCTGGCCGGGGATCACTGGGTGGTGGGAGAGCGGTCCTGCCTCGGGGGCACGCCCGCGGGGGGCGCGTACGGCTGGCACGCTGTAAGGAGCAGACTAACGGTCCGTCACTGTCTCATCCGCGTTCCGCACAGGATCCGTACGGAGCTCCGGCGGCCACGGGCGACCCGGAACCGGAGTCGCCGGGGCGCGGCTCGGCGCTGTCCACAGGCTCGCACCCCCGCTCGGAGAGAAACGGGGCGCACTGATCGCACCCCTCGGCACAGCCTGCATACCCCCGCCCAGCAGGGATCAAAACTCCCAGCGCCCGGAAAACTGCGCAACGTGACGGAGCCGCTCGTCCGCGAAGCGGTCGCGGACGCCCGCGCCCGGCGCCGGCGCGGCACCGCGCGGGACGGGTCGCCGGCTGCCTCTGCGAGACTGGGACGGCAGCCGAACCCGCCGTCCCGGCCGCAGAGGAGCAAGTTCCGTGAGCAGCCAGAGCACCGACCGCGGCGACGCCTTCGTCAAGGCCGGAGCGATCGTCTTCGGGCTCGGCGCGCTCGCCACGCTCGTCACCTTCGTCCCGCTGTTCCTGCACCTGACGCCGCTGCCGACGGCCGCATACTGGCTGAGCATGCTGATGCCGCTGGGCTTCCTGCTCGCCCTCACCGGCCTGCTGCTCTCCGCCCGGGCCCAGCGCCGCCGCTCCCGGGCGAACGCCTAGGGTCCGCTGGAGGGCGCTAGACGGCCTTGCCGAGGTGCCCGGCCAGCCAGGCCGGGAAGGCGGTGAGGTCGGGCAGCACCACGTCCGCGCCCGCCGCCCGCAGGTCCTCGGCGCCGTACGGGCCGGTGGCCACCGCCACCGCGACGGCGCCCGCGTGCCGGGCGCCCCGGATGTCGCCGAGGTGGTCGCCGACGTAGACGGTGGCGCCGTGCTCGCGCAGCGCGTCGCCCTTGGTCTCCGCCCACAGGTCGCCGGCCAGCGCGTCCGCCCGCAGGCCGGCGTGCTCCAGATGGAGCCGGGCGTTCGGCTCGTACTTGCCGGTGATCACCGCGACCCGGCCGCCGTGCGCCCGGACCGCGTCCAGGGCGGCGTGCGCGCCGGGCAGGGCGACGGTCGGCGCGAAGGCGTGGTCCCGGTACAGCGTGCGGTAGCGGTCCACGACCGCCTCCAGCCGCTCCGCCGGGAACCAGTTGCGCAGCTCGTCGACGAGCGGCGGTCCGAGCCGGGTGACCACCAGGTCGGCGTCGATGGCGGTACCGGTCTCGGCCGACAGCGCCAGATAGGTGGCGCGGAT
This sequence comes from Kitasatospora sp. NPDC097605, assembly GCF_040302725.1. NCBI lineage: Bacteria > Bacillati > Actinomycetota > Actinomycetes > Kitasatosporales > Streptomycetaceae > Kitasatospora > Kitasatospora sp. NPDC097605. The sequence goes on from NZ_JBEOSF010000003.1 coordinate 47,572, forward strand.
GCCGGGCCGGGTGTCCAGCAGCGTCATGTCGAGGTCGAAGCCGACGGTGAGCGGGGCGTCCGAGGTGGCGGGCATGCCGCCAGGCTATCCAACCGGGCCCGGGCCGCCCGGCCGCCCGAGTCGCGCGACCTGCCCGAAGGAACGATTTGCCCAGGCTTCCGGGTGGAACTTAGGTTTGCCTGAGCTATCTGCGAGAGAGAGCCATGACCGACACCACCGCGCCCGGCAGAGCCCGCCTGCTGCGCCGCCGCATCCTGTGGCTCGCCGCCGCGCTGGCCGTGCTGGCCGCCGCGGTGCTGCTGAGCCTGGCGGTCGGCAGCCGGAACATCCCCTTCGGCGACACCGTCGACGCCCTGCTGCACGGCGGGGACACCACCAACGCCGTCGTGATCCGCGAGCTGCGGGTGCCACGCACGGTGGTCGGCCTCGCGGTCGGCGCGGCGCTCGGCCTGGCCGGCACCGTCATGCAGGGCATCACCCGCAACCCGATCGCCGACCCCGGCATCCTCGGCGTCAGCCAGGGCGCGGCGGCCGGCGTGGTGCTGGCGATCTCCGCGTTCGGGATCACCACGCTCACCGGGTACGTCTGGTTCGGCTTCGCCGGCGCGGTGATCGCCACCGTGGTGGTGTACGGGCTGGCCGGGCGCGGCCGGGGCGGGGCCACGCCGATCAAGCTGGCGCTGGCCGGCTCGGCGATGTCCGCGTTCATCGCCTCGCTCAACACCCTGGTGCTCACCACCGACGCCGCCGCGATGGACCAGTTCCGGTTCTGGCACGTCGGCTCGCTCTCCGGCCGCACCGCGGACGTCGCCTGGCAGCTGCTGCCGTTCCTGGCCGTCGGCACGGTGCTGGTGTTCGCGGTGGCGCGCGGGCTGGACGCGCTGGCGCTCGGCGACGACACCGCCAAGGGACTCGGCGCGAAGACCGGCCTGGTCCGGGCGGTCGGCGCGCTCGGCGCCACCGTGCTGACCGGCTCGGCGGTCGCGGCGGCCGGACCGGTCGCCTTCGTCGGCCTGGCCGTGCCGCACGCCGCCCGCGCGGTGGCCGGCGCCGACCACCGCTGGGTGCTCGCGCTCTCCGCCGTGCTCGGCCCGGCGCTGCTGCTGCTCGCCGACACCCTGGGCCGGGTGCTGTTCCCGCCCTCCGAGGTACCGGCCGGTGTGATGACCGCACTGGTCGGTGTGCCGGTGCTGGTCGCGCTGGTCCGGCGCCGGAAGGTGGTGGCGGCATGACCGCCTCGACGGTGCCGCTGCGCGGCTACACCGTGGTGCGCGCCCGGGGCGCCTCCTTCCTGCTGCACCGGCGCTCGGCCTGGGCGGCGCTCGGCCTGCTGGTGGCGCTGGCCGCCGTGGTCGTCGCCTCGCTCTGCCTGGGCGAGTCCACCGTGGCGCCCGGCGAGGTGCTGAAGGTGGTGTTCGGGCAGCCGAGCCCGCACGAGCTGGTGGTCGGCGAGTTCCGGCTGCCCCGGGTGGTGGTCGGCCTGCTGGTGGGCACCGCGCTCGGGCTGGCCGGGGCGCTGATCCAGACCGTCGCCCGCAATCCGCTGGCCAGCCCCGACGTGGTCGGCGTCTCCTGGGGCGCCACCGCCACCGTGGTCGGGCTGCTGGCGTACGGCGTGGTCGACTCCACCGGCCAGGTGCCGTACGCGGCCGTCGCGGGAGGGCTGGTGGCCGGCCTGCTGGTGTACCTGCTGGCCTGGCGGCGCGGGCTGCACGCCCAGCGCTTCGTGCTGATCGGCATCGGCATCTCGGTCGCGCTCTCCTCGCTGACCTCGGTGTTCCTCACCAAGGGCGACGGCTTCCAGGCGCAGGCCGCCAAGGTGTGGATGACCGGCAGCCTGAACGGCGCCGGCTACGACCAGGCCGGCTGGCTCGCCTGGGTGCTGCTGGCCGCCCTGCCGGTGGCGCTGTGGGCGGCCCGGGCGCAGCGCTCGATCTCCTTCGACGACGCCACCGCCGTCGGCCTCGGGCTGCGGCTGAACCGGATCCGGCTCGGCATGGCGCTGCTCGGCGTCGTGCTCGCCTCCTGCGCGGCGGGCGCGGCCGGGCCGGTGGACTTCGTCGCGCTGATGGCCCCGCAGATCGCCCTGCGACTGGCCCGCTCGGCGCAGATCCCGCTGTTCTGCTCGGCGCTCACCGGCGCGCTGGTCGTCGTGCTGGCCGACCTGCTGGCCCGCCGGCTGCTGGCGCCCACCGAGCTGCCGGTCGGCGTGGTGACCGGGCTGGTCGGCGCGCCGTACCTGATGTGGCTGCTGATCCGCTCCCGCCGAGGAGGTTCCTGAGTCGTGGAGGTCCCGATGCCCGCCGACGCCGAGTCCGCCGCTGTCGTCGACACCGCGGAGCCGGTGTCCGCCCACCGTCTGGAGGCGCGGGAGCTGACCCTCGCCTACGAGGCGCGCACCGTCGCCGAGCGGCTCTCGCTGCGGATCCCGGACGGACAGGTCACCGTGATCGTCGGGCCGAACGCCTGCGGCAAGTCCACCCTGCTGCGCGCGCTCGGCCGGCTGCTGAAGCCGGTCCGCGGCGCGGTGCTGCTGGACGGCGAGGAGCTGGCGCGCGTCCCCACCAAGCGGATCGCCCAGCGGATCGGCCTGCTGCCGCAGTCGCCGTCCGCCCCCGAGGGCATCGCGGTGGCCGATCTGGTGTCGCGCGGCCGCCAGCCGCACCAGAGCTGGTGGCAGCAGTGGTCGGCGGAGGACGAGGCGGCGGTCGCGGAGGCGCTGGAGCGCACCTCGACGGCCGAGCTGGCCGAGCGCGGCGTGGACGAGCTGTCCGGCGGGCAGCGGCAGCGGGTGTGGATCGCCATGGCGCTCGCCCAGGGCACCGACATCCTGCTGCTCGACGAGCCGACCACCTTCCTGGACATCGCGCACCAGGTGGAGGTGCTGGACCTGGTGCGGCGGCTGAACGTGGAGCGCGGGCGGACGATCGTCGCGGTGCTGCACGACCTCAACCAGGCGGCCCGGTACGCGGACCACCTGGTGGCGATGCGGGACGGGCGGATCGTCGCGCAGGGCCCGCCGGCCGAGGTGGTGACGGCGGAGCTGGTGCGCGAGGTGTTCGGGCTGGAGTCGGTGGTGGTGCCGGATCCGGTGACCGGGACGCCGCTGGTGGTGCCGGGCGCGCCGTGGGTGGCCAAGCCGGGCACATAGCAAAACTTTATGCACCAATTCGGACATAATCGACGGACGGCGTTCACTTTCCCCGCGCTCACCGTCCCCCGCCGTCCGAGGTGCCGATGTCCCCGCTCACCCGCCGCACCCTGCTGGCCTCGCTCGGCGGGCTCGGCGGCGCCGCGCTCACCGGCTGCACCACCCGCAGCCCCGCGCCCCCGCCGGCCGGCCTCGCGGCGGCCGCCGACACCCCCGCCCCCACCCCGCTGCCGCCGGTCACCGTGGCCACCGCCACCGGCCCGGTGACCGTGCCCGGCGCGCCGATGCGGGTGGTCGTCCTGGACACCGCCGAGCTGGACTCCGCGCTCACCCTCGGCATCACCCCGGTCGGCGCCGCCCGGTCCGCGGCGGACCGGGCGTTCCCGGACTACTGGCCCGCCTCCCGGCTGGACCGGATCGCCTACGTCGGCCCGGTCGGCGCCCCCGACCTCGCCGCGGTGCGCGCCCTGCGGCCCGACCTCATCCTGTCCAACCAGACCCGCGACGGCGGCCGCTACGACGAGCTGCGGGCGATCGCCCCGACCGTGCTCACCCAGACCACCGGCGCGCCCTGGAAGGCCAACGTGCAGGTCCACGCCCAGGCACTCAGCCGCCAGGACGCGGCGTCGGCGTTCGCGGGCTCGTACCAGCGGCACGTCAACCAGGTGGTGACGGCGCTGGCGAACGCCAGGGTGGGCGGGCGGAAGGTCGGCCTGCTCCGCTTCGTGGAGGGCGGCGGCATCCGGCTGTACGGCCGGCAGAACTTCCCGGGCTCGGTGCTCACCGACGCCGGCCTCGGCCGGCCGGACGCCCAGAACACCGACCAGTCCGACCAGGAGCTCCCGCCCGACCAGCTCGCCAGGGCCGACGCCGACCTGCTCCTCTACGCGGGCTACGGCGACCCGGCCCGCAACGGCCTCACCGCCACCCTGGCGAGCCCCGCCTGGCGGTCCCTGGAGGCCGTCAAGGCGCACCGCGCCTTCCCCGTCGACGACCGGCTCTGGTTCCAGGGCATCGGCTACACCGGCGCCAACTACGTCCTGGAACAGCTCCAGCGCTTCCTCGGCGCCTGACCGGGGTCAGGTGGCGCGCGGGAGGTCCGTCGCCGCGATCAGGCGCTGGAGGTCGTGCGTCAGGGCGAGCCGGTAGCGGCCGGTGGCGGCGAGGGCGTCGTAGACGCGCCGCGCCGTGGCCTCCTGGCGGACCAGGTCGCCGTCGGAGTCCTTCACGTCGAGGTAGGCGTCATAGCGCTCGAAGGGGATGCCGGCGTCCTCCTCGAACGCGTGGGAGAACGACAGCCAGAACGCCGTCCCGCCGACCTTCACGCCCCAGTCGCTGTGGTCGGCCTCGACCGGGAGCAGGGCCGCGCCGCAGGCGGCCCCGACGTCCGCCAGCAGCCGCTCGTGCGGGACGCCGTCGGCGCACTCGACGAAGACCTCGTGGTACGAGCCCATGACGGTGTCAGTCCTCCTCGTCGGCGACCGCGTTGAGGGAGGTGACGAGGGAGGAGAGCTGGGAGTTCCAGCTCTGGTAGGTCGGGCCGTCGATGGCGTGCTTCTTGGCGAGGTCGCGGACGGTCCGCTGGGCGCTCTTCAGCTTGGCGGCGGCGTCGTCGGGGCGGCCCTCGTTGAGGCGGGCGGTGGCCTCGTCGAGGGTGCGCAGCAGCTCGACCTGGCGGGCGCGCTCCTTCTCCACCGGGGTCTGCGCGATGTTCCCCCGCAGGGCGTTGATCTTCACCAGCGGGGCCGGGTCGTGCGGGGCCGGGGTGGTGGCGGGGGCGGTCGGGGTCGGCTTCGCGGACGGGGTGGTCGCGGTCGGGGTGGGCGTCGGCGTCGGCGTCGGGGTGGCCGACGGGGTGGCGGGCGCGGTCGTGGTGGGGCGGGTGGACGGCGCGGCGGCGACGGGGGTGGCCGGGTCCTCGAAGGCGGTGAGCGCGAGCACCGCGGCGCCGGCGACGCCGGCCAGCCCGAGGGCGCCGAAGACGATCGGCTTGCGACGGCTCTCCCGTTCCGGTTCCGGCAGCGGCGGCGGGCCTGCCGGGATCGGCGCCATCACCGAGGTGGCCGCCGGGGGCATGGGCGGCGCCGGCTGGGGCGGCAGCAGGGCGGTGTGCTGCTGGTCCGGCAGCGGGGCGGTGGGGAAGGCGGGCGGCAGCGGGGCGGCGGCGAGCAGTTCGGCGGTCGGATCGGCGGGCACCAGGCCCGGGACGCAGGCCAGCAGTTCGGCCCGCGCCGCGGCCGCGTCCGCCGGACGGGCGGCCGGGTGCTTGGCGAGCAGCCGCAGCACCGCCGCGTCCAGCGCGGGCGGCAGGCCGGGCCGCCGGGCGGAGGGCGGCAGCGGCTGCTCGCCGACGTGCTTGTAGGCGATCGCCACCGGTGTCTCGGCGGTGAACGGCGGCGCGCCGGTGAGCATCTCGGTCAGCACGCAGCCGACCGCGTAGAGGTCGGTGCGGCCGTCCAGCGGGCTCGCGGTGGCCTGCTCGGGCGACAGGTAGGCGGCGGTGCCGAGCACCGAGGCGGTCTGGGTGAGGTTGTGCGAGGAGCCCGCCCGGGCGATGCCGAAGTCGACGACCTTCACCCCGCCGTCGTCGGTGATCATGATGTTGCCGGGCTTGATGTCCCGGTGCACCAGGCCCGCCGCGTGCGCGTGGGCCAGCCCCTCGCAGACCGCGGCCGCGATCCCGACCGCCTGCTCGACCGGCAGCCCCGGCCGCTGGGCCAGCAGCGCGGCCAGCGAACGGCCCTGCACCAGCTCCATCACGATGTACGGCGAGCCCTGGTCGACCCCGGAGTCGAAGACCATCACGATCCGCGGGTGGACCAGCATCGCGGCGTGCTGCGCCTCACGGCCGAACCGCTCGGCGAACCTCGGGTCGTCGGCGAGGCCCCCGTTGAGGACCTTGACGGCCACCTGGCGGCCCAGCACGTGGTCCACCCCGCGCCAGACCGTGGCCATGCCGCCGACGCCGAGTATCTCGACGAGTTCGTAGCGCCCGTTCAGCGCGCGTCCGATCACCTGGAACCGCTCCCCTCAGAAGCCCTGCCCGGGGTCCCGGACCGCCTCGTGCACCTGTGCACGATAGCCCCCGGCGACGACCGTTCCCCGGGCGGCGGCGGCCCGCCCTGAGGGGCGGGCCGCCGGCCGGAAGGGTGTGGCGGCCGGGGAACCGGGCAGCGGATCCCCGACCGCCGGCTCGTGGTCGTACGGGACGACGGTCACGATCGGTCCGGGTCGGACTGGTCGAGCGGGTGCCGGCCCGCCCTGACTGCGGGCGGGCGGGCCGGCGGGGTCCGGTCCGGACGGACCGGCGGGCGCGTTCCGGGGTGCGCCCGCCGGTCCGTCCGGGGCCGGCCGGGTGGACGGCTGGCACGGGGGAGCCGGCCGGCCACTCGGGGTCCTCGGGTGGAGCGGGGTACTGCGGCTACTGCGGTGGTGCGGGTGGAACAGTCCGGATGGGCGACGGGCCCGGGGGGAGTCGCTCGCCGCCCATCCGGAGATCGTGGGTCACCTCGGACCGCCCGAGGTGTCGTCGGGCCGGTCGGTCCTCGGCTGGCCGGACGCGGCCGGCGGGGGCGGTGCGGTGGCGGGCTTCGACGCCCGGCCCGTGCCGCCGTTGCCGGAGCTGTTGGCGCCCTGGCCATTGGTCCCCTGACCGTTGGTCCCCTGGCCGTTGCCGCCGGAGTTCCCGGCGCCCTGGCCGTTGTTGGTCCCCTGGCCGTTGTTGGCGCCCGGGCCGTTGCCGCCGGCGCCGTTGCCGGGGCTCGCGGCACCGGGGCGGGACGGCGTCGGACCGCCCTGGTGGTCGTCCTCGCCCGCGGCGCGCAGCAGCCGGGCGCAGTAGTCCTGCACCTTGTCCGGTCCGCCGGCCGCGGCGACCAGCCCGCCGAACTGGGGGTCGCCGACCAGCGTGCGGGGGCGCTCGCCCTTGCCCGCCCGGTCGGAGAACGCCTTGCAGAGCGCCGCGTGGGCCGTCGGGTTCGACGGACCGCGCCCGTCCCCCGGCGTGGCGGCGGGCGGCTGCGACGCCGTCGGCCGGTCGGCCGGGGCGGACGGATCGGGGGCGGCCGGGGCGCTCGACGGACCGCCGGACGGAGCGGTGGTGGACGGAGCGGTGGTGGACGGCGCCACCGCCTTCCCGCCGGCCGTCGGGGAAGCGGAGCGGGTCTCCGTGACAGCCGACGCGGCGGACGTCACCGGGGCGGCCGGGTGCCGCTGCGGCTCGCTCGAACCGCCGCCCAGCCCGGTCAGACCGCTGGTGCCGGCGACCGCGACCCCGCCGAGCGCGGTGGCGCCGAGCACGACGACCGCGGCCTTCGTGCTGAAGGCCCTCGTCAGCGCGGCGGTTGCCATCGAACGTCTCCGGACGGGTGCGGGTGCGGCGGGTACTGCGGGGACGGGCGCGAGACGGGCCTCCCGGAACGCGGCCAGGGCCGCCTCCTCCCCGGCCAGTTCGCCCCCCGTCGCCGGCGCCGCGGCGGCGGCGAGCACCCGGGCGATCCGCTCGTCCGGCCGGTCGCCGGACGGGAGGGGTCCCGTGTGCCCGGTGCTGCCGTCCGGGCCGGTGAGCGAGGCGTCCCGCCCGGCCGGCGGGCCGCCCACGGCACCGGCGAGCAGCTGCTCGGCGGTGTCACGGTCGATCCGACGGGATCGGTTGGTGCTCATCTCATGTCCTTCAGCGTCGCGGCCCGGCGTTCTGTCACACCCTGCGCAGAATTTTTTTTCGCGGCCCGTCCGAGCCCCTTCCGGACCGCCCCGCCGCCGGTCGGCCCCCCGGCCTGACCGCCGACCGGGCCCCCGGTCTCACCGCCGGCCCGCGCGGCCGGGATCCCGGGGCCGCCGTTGCCGGTCCCCGCGCTCGCCGGGAAGGACTGCTCCAGCAGCTTGGCGAGTCGTTTCAGTCCGCGGTGCGCGGCCATCCGGACGCTGCCGGAGCGCTTGCCGAGCACCTGGGCGGCGCTCTCCGCGTCCAGCTCCATCACCACCCGCAGCAGCACCGCCTCGGCCTGGTCCCGGGGCAGCCGGGAGATCAGCGCCAGCGCGTCCGAGGTGCCGACGGAGGTGAGCGCCGCGCCCGCGGTGTCGTCCCCGCCGGCCAGCTCGGCCAGGTACTCGAAGGGCAGGTCGGTGACCGGCCGGCGGCGGCGGGCCCGCAGGTGGTCCAGCGCCCGGTTGCGCGCGACGGTCGCCGCCCAGCCCCGGAAGCCGTCGCCGTCGCCGGTGAAGGAGCCCAGGTCGCGGGCGATCTGCAACCAGGCCTCGGAGGCGATGTCCTCGGCGTCCTGGGCGTCCTCGGGCCGGCCCCCGACCAGCACCCGCAGATAGCGGAGCAGACCCGGCTGGACGCTGCGGAACAGCAGCCGGAAGGCCTCCTCGTCCCCGCCCTGCGCAGCCCGGACGGCCTCGGTCAGATCGGCGGGGGCGGCGGCCGCACCGCCCGGGGCGGGGCCCGGCGGCCGGCCGGACGTCGGGACCGGTCCGGACCGGCCGACGGCGCTGTCGGTGCCCGCTCCGGGGCGTTCTGCACTCTGCACCCGCCACATCATCCGCCATCCGGGCGAACGCCCCGCCCCGGCGGGCCCGGACCGCTTTCCCCCGCCCGCGCGGCCGCCCGGCCGACGGCGCCCAGGATGCGGCACCGCAACCAGAAAGCCTTCAGGTCGAAGGTCCTGAGACCTCCTGACCTTCGCATGCTGCACCAAAACGGGCATATCGCCTACGTTGTAGGTGACGATTCATTCCGGCCGCCGCCTCTGCGCCCCTCCCCCTCCGCTGCGCGCCGCCGGCACCGCCGGATGCTCCCCCCACCCCCAGGAACGCCATGACCCCCGCCGCCCACGAGCTCTTCGAGCGCGGCCTGCGCGACCACCTCGCGCCCGCCCTCCGCCTGCTGGGCCTCACCGGCTGGCGGCGGACCTTCAGCCTCCCCGACCCGACCCACTGGGCGCTGCTCGGCCTGGTCGAGCAGCGCGCCGGCGGCCGGCTCCGCTACACCTTCGACCTGAGCCTGGTCCGCCGCGCCGACTGGGCCGCCGCGGCCTTCCCCGGCCCGCGCCCTGACCCGCGCGCCGTCTACGGCGTCGAGTCCTGGCGGGCCCGGATCGGCGAGCTGCTGCCGGTCGGCGAGGACGTCTGGTGGGAGGTGCTGCCCGGCCCGCGCTGGCGGGTCGCCCTGGACGACTCGGTGGCCGCCGTGCGCCACTACGGGCTGCCCGAGCTGCGCCGCCGGGCCGACCGCGAGCGCGGCACCGCGACCGGCGAGACCTACCTCTCCGCCGCCGAGCTGGAACAGGTGAACGCCGCCCTGCTGGCCGTCCCGGTGGCCCGCGTCCAGCGCGCCGAGCTGGTCGACGGGGCGCTCGTCCTCACCGGTGCCTGGACGCGGGCGGACGCCGCCGCCCGCACCGTGCTGCGCGGCGTCGCCCACGGCTTCCTCGCGGCCGAGGACGAGCTCTTCGCCGTCGTGCGCTGCGTGGACACCCTCGACCGGCCGCTCTGGGACTTCGGCCACCCCTGACGCCCCGTGACCCCTCCCCGGCCCGACGGCACCGTCACGGTGCGCGCCGTGACACCTGTCATACGGATCCCGCAACGGACGGCACTGCAGGGCGGGCGGCCCCGCTCGGAAAACTGGAGGCACGACGGAGCGGGCAGCGGCCCGCCGACCGAGCAGCCAGTCCGGGGAGGACCCACCGTGAGCCAGATCGCCGCCACCACCGCCGCCACTGCCACCGCCGCCAAGGCCCCGAACCCGCTCGCCAAGGCCCTGCGCCCGCTGGCCGTCGACATCGCCGGCCCGCTCGCCGGCTTCTACCTCCTCCACGCCGGCCTCGGCCTGAGCGAGTTCGCCGCCCTCGCCTGGAGCAGCCTCCTGCCGGTCGCCCGCACCGTTCTCGGCCTGGTCGGGGAGCGCACGCCGAACCGCTTCGCCGCCCTGATGCTCGGCGTGAACCTGGTCGGCCTGGCGCTCACCACCGTCAGCGGCGACGCCCGGCTGATGCTCGCCAAGGAGGCCGTGCTGAGCGGCTTCATGGCACTGGCGGTCCTGGGCTCGGCGCTGACCGCCCGTCCGCTGATGTCCGCCGCGCTGCGCCCCTTCCTCACCAAGGGCGACGCCGCCCGCGACGCCGCCTGGGACCGGCTCGCGGCGGACTCGCGCCCGTTCCGCCGCCACGAGCGCCTGTTCTCCATCATCTGGGGCACCGCGCTGCTCGCCGAGTGCGTCGCCCGGGTGGCCGGCGCCTTCACCCTGCCGGTGGCCACCATGGCGTGGCTCTCCACCGTCCTGCTGATCACCGCGATCGCCGCCGGCGCGGTGCTCGGCCAGGCCGCCGCGCAGCCGATGGAGAAGCTGGTGCGCGCCGAGGCCGCCGCCTGACCGCCCATCGAGGCCCTACCCCACCGATCATCCGAAGATCCCAGGAACCATCCCGCTCCACCGGAAGTCCACATATAACGAGGGGGTAACGGGACCCCCTCGTCGAGGAGACGGGGAACCGATGAGCCGGGCCGACGCGCAACCCACCACCACCGAGGACCGCACCCTGGTCTGGGACGGCTGCCTCAACGTCCGCGACCTGGGCGGACTGCGCACCACCACCGGCGCCCGCACCACCCGCGGCGCGATCGTCCGCGCCGACAACCTGGACCGCCTCACCGCCGAGGGCTGGGACGCCCTCCTCGACCACGGCGTGCGCACCGTCGTCGACCTGCGCGACATCGAGGAGTACAAGCCGCTCCTCCCGCTCCCCGAGGACGTCGAGCTGATCCGCGTCCCGCTGGACGCGCTCGCCGGCCCCGCCTGGTGGCAGAGCTACGGCCACCTCGACGGCACCCCGCTCGCCCTGCGCCCCTACCTCGACCACTGCCCGCACGCCGCCGCCGAGCTGATCACCACGATCGCCGGCGCCCGCCCCGGCGGCCTGGTCGTCCACTGCGGCGCCGGCCGCGACCGCACCGGCCTCGCCGCCCTCCTGCTGCTCGCCCTCGCCGACGTCGAGCCCGCCGAGATCGTCGCCGACTACCTCCGGAGCGCCCCCAACGTCCGCCCGCTCTACGGCATGCTCGGCCTGCCCGACCCGTACCGCCGCATCGACACCGTCCTCGCCGAGGCCGGCACCACCGCCGAAGCCGCCCTCACCGCCACCCTCGCCGGCTTCGACCCCACCCGCTACCTCCTCGCCGCCGGCGTCGCCCCCGGCGACCTCGCCGCCGTCCGCGCCCGGCTGCTGGCCTCCTGACGGGACGCCCCGGAGTGGCCGGAGTGGGAAGTCCGCCGATCCGGCTTCCCAGTCCGGCTTCCCGCTCCGGCGCCCGACCCGCGCTCTGGCAGACTCCGGGCGTGATCCTTCGTACCGCCACCCGCCGGGACCTGCCGGCGATCATCGCGCTGCTCACCGACGAGGACGGGGTCACCGATCCCGCCTCCGTCGAGGTGGGCGAGGCGTACGCCCGGGCCTTCGCCGACACCGACGCCGATCCGCGCAACGAGATGCTGGTGCTCGACGCCGGGGACGGGACGGTGGTCGGCTACCTCCAGGCGACGTACATCCCGGGGCTCGGACGGGGCGGGGCGGAGCGGGCGCTGATCGAAGGGGTCAGGATCCGGGCGGACCGCCGGGGCGCCGGGCTGGGACGGGAGTTGATGGCCCGGGTGATCGAGCGGGCCCGGGCGCGGGGCTGCGCGCTGGTCCAGCTGACCAGCGACAAGCGGCGGGCCGGGGCGCACCGGTTCTACGACTCGCTCGGCTTCGACCGCAGCCACGACGGGTTCAAACTGACGCTCCGATAATCGTTCGCGGCCGGCCGGGGCGGCGCTCAATACTGCCGGGCATGGTGGACTTCTCCGATTTCGACACCCGCAACTACCCCACCGTGGACGTCCGGACCGGCTACGCCGGCTGGGTGGACACCTATGAGCAGACCGTCGAGGACACGATGGACCTCGCCGTGCTCGAACAACTCGCCACCCCGCCGTGGTCCGAGGTCCGCCGGGCGGCCGACCTCGGGTGCGGCACCGGGCGGACCGGCGCCTGGCTGCGCGCCCGGGCCGCCGAGGGGCTGGTGCTGGACGGGGTGGACCTCACCCCCGAGATGCTGGCGCGGGCCGAACGGCGCGGCGCCCACGACAGCCTGAGGGAAGGCGACGTCGCCGCCACGGGGCTTGCGGCCGGGCGGTACGACCTGGTGATCTCCTCGCTGATCGACGAGCACCTGGCCGACCTCGGCCCGTACTACCGCGAGGCCTTCCGGCTGGCCCGCCCCGGCGGGCGCTGCGTCCTGGTCGGGCTGCACCCGTACTTCATCATGGCCGCCGGCATGCCGACCCACTTCACCGGTGCGGACGGCTCCGACCTCGCCATCACCACCCACGTCCACCTGGTCTCCGACCACCTCACGGCCGGCCTGGCGGCGGGCTGGACGCTGGTCGAGATGCGGGAGGCGGTGGTGGACGAGGCATGGATCGCGCTCAAGCCGAAGTGGGAGAAGTACCGCAGCCACCCGGTCTCGGCGGCGTACGTGTGGGAGAAGCGGTAGGAGCCCGGCGCACCTAGCGTCAACCGATGGTTGACGATCCCGGGTCGACAACCTACGGTTGACGCTATGGAGAATCCGATCGTTCCCAAGACCACTCCGCTGCGCCTCGACGATCTGATCGACGCGATCAAGAAGCTCCACACCGACGCGCTCGACCAGCTCTCCGACGCCGTCATCGCGGCCGACCACCTCGGTGAACTCGCCGACCACCTCATCGGCCACTTCGTCGACCAGGCCCGCCGCTCCGGTGCCTCCTGGACCGACATCGGCCGCAGCATGGGCGTCAGCAAGCAGGCCGCCCAGAAGCGCTTCGTCCCCAAGGACCCGGCCACCCCCAACGACCTCGACCCCAGCCAGGGCTTCGGCCGGTTCACCGACCGGGCCCGGCACGTGGTGATGGCCTCGCAGGAGGAGGCCCGGCAGGCCGGCAACGCCGAGATCGGCGCCGAGCACCTGCTGCTCGGCCTGCTCGTCGAGCCGGACGGCCTCGCCGTGCGGGCGCTCGCCGCCCAGGGCATCGCCCCGGACGCGCTCCGTGCGGCGGCCGCCGGCGCGCTGCCCGCCCCCGACGCCGAGGTGCCGGCGCTGATCCCCTACGACGCCCGGGGCAAGAAGGCGCTGGAGCTGACCTTCCGGGAGGCGCTGAAGCTCGGCCACAACTACGTGGGCACCGAGCACATCCTGCTCGCCCTGCTGGAGTTGGAGAACGGCGCCGGGGTGCTGAACGGCCTCGGCGTGGAGAAGGCGGAGATCGAGCGGTTCATCAGCGAGATCCTCGCCGCGTTCGCCGCGTCGGGCACCGGGAACCAGCAGGACTGACCGGACCGTTCCGGGGCCGCGCGGGACGGGCCCGGCCCCGGAACACCCTCGGCCGCTCAGAAGCCCGACACCTGGGTGGTGACGATCCGCACCCGCCCGTCCGCCTTCGCCTCCAGCGCGGCGCGCAGCCGCAACGACCGTGCCGGGCCGAGCAGTTCGAGCGCTTCTTCGTCGTCGACCCAGCGGTGGTCGTCCAGTTCGCCGGCCGGGACGGTCACGGGGGTGCCGTCCGGGACGGTGCCGAAGTCGAAGAGGAAGTACTCGGCCGGGTGGTCGAGTTCATCCGACGGGTGGGTCCAGGAGATGGCCAGCAGGTCGCCGGCCGCCCGGACGATGCCGGTCTCCTCCAGCAGTTCCCGGGCGGCGCACTCGGCCGGCCCCTCCCCCAGGTCGATCGTGCCGCCGGGGAACTGCCAGTGCTCCCGGTAGCCCGCCTTGACCAGCAGGATCCGGCCGGAGGCGTCCCGCAGGACGCACCCCGCCGCCGCGTAGATCCGCGGCAGCGAGGCCAGCCACTCTTCACGGGACTTCAACGGCTCGACCGACACGGCGGGGCCTCCTGGGGAGCGGGAACAAGGCTGCGCCCCACTCTGCCAGCCGCCGGAGCGGTCAGCTCCGGGCGCCCAGGTACTCGACCAGGCGGTCGAAGCTGGAGTTGTGGCCGGCCTCCGCCTCCGGGCCCAGGAACATCGCCGGCACGTCCTCCTGCTCCATGAGCACCCGGGTGCGGCCGTCGCCGAGGTCGGTGAGGGTGATCCGGCCGGTGAGGCCGACGCCCTCCTCGAAGAACTCCAGCAGCTCGCCCTCGCGGATCGCGGTGAACCGGGCCCGCAGCGGGTAGCGCTCGCCGGTCGCCTCGATCACCATCGTGCTGTCGAAGCGCCCGCCGACCTCCGGCTCGATGGTCACGGTGTCCAGCGGCACATGGGTGCCGGCCGGGCCCCAGAAGCGGACGAACCGCTCGGGCTCGACGTACGCCCGGAAGACCTCCGCCGGGGTGGCCGACAGCTCGCGGACGATGGACAGGGTGCCGAGGTTCTCGGTCATGGTGGTGGTTCCCTCTGTTCGTTGGCGCGCCGCTCGGTGCCGCGCTCTCCCAGGGGTAGACCGCAGGCGCGTCGGAAACTCATCGCTCTCCGGCGAGTTTTTTCGGAGAACTTTCCGGCGGGCCGATGAGGCCCGGCCGTCGCACCGGTCTCCCCTCCGTGAAGACCGAACCGGAAGCACCCGCCGACCGACCGCTGAGCCACGACCTGAGCCGCGAGCTGAGCTGTGACCTGGGCGCCCTGACCGCCCCCGACCTGGCCGTCGTGGACGCCCTGGCCCGGCTGCGGCTCGCCGCCGCCCGGCGCGGGGTACGCCTCGTCCTGCGCAACGCGAGCGGCCCGCTGCGCGAACTGCTCGTGTTCAGCGGGCTGGCCGCCGTCCTGCCCGTCGAGCGGGACGGCGCGCGGCTACTCCCCGGCCGCCAGCCGGGGCGGCAGGCCGAAGAGCGGGAACAGCACGTCCGTGTCCAGGAAGTTGGTGAGCCCGGTGATCCGGCCCGCTGACACCTCCAGCACGATCAGCGCCCACGGCTCGTGCCCGCCGTCCGGGCTCGGCCGGTACTGGCCGAACGCCGGGCTGCCGTTGGCCTCCGCCCACAGCAGCCGGGAGCCCCGGCAGCCGGCGCCGGGCCCGAGCATCCACTCCCGGATGTCCGCGTGCCCGGTCAGCCAGAGCGCGAACGGCGGCATGTTGAGCGTGACGTCCTCGTGCAGCAGCGCCGCCAGGCCGTCCATGTCGTACGCCTCGAAGGCGGTGACGTACCGGGCCAGCAGCGCCCGGTGGTCCTCGTCCAGCGCCGGGGCCGGTCGGGCCGCGGCCGGGTCGGCGGCGAGCGCGGCCCGGGCCCGCTGGAGCGCGCTGTTCACCGAGGCGACGGTGACGCCGAGCAGTTCGGCGACCTCGCCGGCCCGCCAGCCGAGCACCTCGCGCAGGATCAGCACCGCCCGCTGCCGGGGCGCCAGCCGCTGCAGCGCGGCGACGAAGGCCAGCCGCACCGACTCGCGCTGCGCGGCCACCTCGGCCGGGTCCCCGGTCCCGGACAGCACCCGGCCGTCCGGCGCCGGACCGATCCAGGTGACCTCGGGCAGCTGGGCGTCGCTCGCGGTGGCCACGGTGGACGGGCCGGCCAGGTCCATCGGCCGGGCCCGGGCGTTGCGGCCGTTCAGCGCGTCCAGGCAGACGTTGGTGGCGATCCGGTAGAGCCAGGAGCGCAGCGCCGCGCGGCCCTCGAAGCCCCGGTACCCGCGCCAGGCCCGGACCATGGTGTCCTGCACCGCGTCCTCGGCCTCGAAGACCGAGCCGAGCATCCGGTAGCAGTACCCGGTCAGCTCCGTCCGGTACCGCTCCAGCTGGAGCTCGACCGGCTCCTCCGTCATCAGCTCGGTCATCGCCCGCGCCCCCGCTCACCTGCTGTCGTCGATCACCGCGAAAGCTACCGCAGGGCACCGACAACGCCACCGCACGCCCCCGGCCGCCGTCCTGAACGCCGGTCAGGACGAGGACCGGCGGCCGACGCACCCGGACGCACCTCGACGCACCTAGTGCGCGCTGTGCTTCTCGGCACCGCGGTGCCGGTGCCCCTTGAGCTCGGCGTGCTGGGCGGGCGCGGAGTGCGGGGCGGCGCTCGCCGCGTCCCGGCCGCCGTGCCGGAAGGCGGCGGCGCCGGCGGACCCGTCGCCGGTGCCGGCGACGGACGGGGTGCCGGTGCGCAGCCGGGGCGGGAGCGTGTCCGGCGTCGTCGCCATGCCCCGGCGCTCCAGCAGCTCCTGGGTACCGCTGCGGAGCCTGGGGGAGCTTCCCGCTGTTCGCTTGGTCATCGTCGGCCTCCCTTCGGTGGCCGCCGGCCGGACGGTACCCGGCCGGAGGCCGCACGGGCGTTATGTCCCGATTGGTCGGGGATTACACCTCAACCCATGGCCGCCGGAACGTCAACCCGGTCACCCCATGAGCTCGTGGACGAAACACCACCGCCAGTCCTCCCCCGGCTCGTAGGACCGGATCACCGGGTGCGAGCTGTCGTGGAAGTGCGCGGTGGCGTGCCGCTGCGGCGAGAAGTCGCAGCAGCCGATGTGACCGCAGTCCAGGCAGAGCCGCAGGTGCACCCAGTCCCGGCGCCCCTGGGCCAGGCAGTCGGCGCAGCCGTCCACGGGCGGCAGGGGCGCGATGTCCCGGGGTGCGGCGGCGAGGTCTTCGCAGGCGCTCATGGGAGGCACAGTAGTGACGCCGGGCCCGCCCCGCTCCCCGGGACACGCACCCGGAGGGCTCGTGGGAGCATGCCCCAGTGGCGGATACAACGGGGAACACGGTGGTCGGCACGACCGGTGGCACGGGCGACCCCCCGTCCCCGGGCATAGCCGGCACCGGCCGGATCCGGCAGCCGGCGGCACTGATCCGGCTGCTCGCCGGCCTCGCCGTGATCGCCCTGGCCCTGGTCTGCGCCGACTACGCCCGCGCCACCACCAGCGGCCTCGCCGAGGACGTCGCCGCGGCCGCCGCGCTGGTGCCGCACCCGCTGGGCGGCATCGCCACCGGCCTCACCACCGCCGCGCTGCTGCTCCTGCCCGGCGTCTCGGCCGGCTGCCGCCTGCTCCGCTGCGCGAACGACCGGCGCCACGTCCTCCAGCAGCTCGCCGACGGCGTGCTGGCCGCCGCCCTGGCCTACGGCGCCTCGCTCGCCGTCGACCTGTGGATCGACGGTTCCGCGCCGTTCTCGCTGGTCTCCGCGCTCACCCAGCCGCTGCCCGGCGACCCGCTCGCCCGCACCGAGCCGGTCTACGGCTACCTCGCCCCGGTCCTCGCCTTCCTCACCGCCTCCGCGGCGCGCGAACGGCGGGTGCCACGGGCCGTCCTCACCCTCTCCGCGCTGGCCGGGCTGGCCGCCGGGGCCGCCACCCCGACCGCCCTGCTGCTGGGGGTGCTGATCGGCTGGACGGCCGCCCACGGCACCCGCTGGGCGGTCGGTACCCCGGACCCGCGGCCCCGGCCCGCCCAGCTCCTGCACAGCCTGCGCGAGGCCGGCCTGCGCCCCGCCGCCGCCACCCCGGCCGGCCCGGACCGCTACCTGGTCCGCCAGCAGGACGGCCGCCCCGAGCTCGACGTCCAGCTGCTCGACCGGCAGGCGGTCACCGCCGCCCTGGTGCAGCGGGCCTGGCGGCGGCTGCGGCTGCGCACCGCCCCGCACCCGCGCGCGCTGCGCTCGCTGCGCACCGGGCTGGAGCACGAGGCCCTGGTCTCCTACGCCGCCGTCGCCGCCGGGGTCCGCACCCACCGGATCGCCGCCACCGCCGAGCTCGGCCCGGACACCGCGCTGGTCGCCTACGAGCGGCTGCCCGGCCACACCCTGGACGAGCTGGCCGACGAGGAGCTCACCGACGCGCTGCTCGCCGACGCCTGGGGGCAGCTGGCCCTGCTCCAGCGGCGGGCGATCGCGCACCGCGCGCTGGTGCCCTCCGCGCTGCTGGTCGACGCGGCGGGGGCGGTGCACCTGGTGGGCCTCGCGGACGGCGACATCGCGGCGGGCGAGCTGGTGCTGCGCAGTGACATCGCCCAGCTGCTCACCACGCTCGCGCTGCGCACCGGGGCCGAGCGGTCGGTGCGGGCCGCGGTGGCGGTGCTCGGCCCGGACGCGGTCGCCGCCGCCCTGCCGCTGCTCCAGCCGATCGCGCTGGCCCGCGAAACCCGGCACGCCCTCAAGCAGGCCGGCCGGGCCGCGGCCCCCGCGCCCTCCGAGGCCCCCGGAGCGCCCGCACCCGCACCGCCCGCACCCGACCTGCTGGAGGAAATCCGCGCCGAGGTCCTCCGCAGCCGCCCGCAGGCCCCCGTCCGCCCGGTCCGGCTGGAGCGGCTGCGCCCCCGCACCCTGGTCGCCGTCGGCGGCGGCGTGGTGGCCGGCTGGCTGCTGCTGCCGCAGTTCTTCGCCACCGACCGCAACCCGGTCGCCGCCGTCCTCGACGCCGACCCGTTCTGGCTGGTCCTCGCCCTGCTCGCGGCGGCCGCCAGCCACGTGATGGGCGCGATGGGCTTCGTCGGCTTCGTCCCCGAGCGGCTGGACTTCCGCAACGCCGTGCTCGCCCAGGTCGCCGGCTCCTTCCTGAAACTGGTCTCCCCCGGCGGGGTCGGCGGCGTCGCGCTGAACACCCGCTTCCTCCAGCGGGCCGGCATCCCCACCGCGCAGGCGCTGTCCAGCGTCGGCGTCGGCCAGCTGCTCGGGCTGGTGCTGCACCTGCTCCAGGTCGGCGCCTTCGTCTACCTGACCGGCGTCGAGACCGGCGACTCCGAGCGGGACGCCCTGCCGTTCGTGGTCGGCGGCCTCGCGGTGGCGGTCGCCCTGCTGGCCATGGTGTCCGCCGTGCCGCCGGCCCGGCGCTGGCTGGTGGCCCGGCTGCGCCCGCTGACCGCCGAGGTGCTGCCCCGGCTGGTGGAGCTGCTGCGCAACCCGGGGCGGCTGGCGGTCGGCTTCGCCGGGCAGCTGCTGGTGTCGCTCACATTGATCGGCTGCCTGTACTGCTGCATCCGGGCGGTCGGATCGGAGGCGGACTTCGCCATGGTCGGCGTGGTGTTCCTGGTCGGCAACGCGGCGGGCAACGCCGCGCCGACCCCGGGCGGGGCCGGTTTCGTGGAGGCCGCGCTGATCGCCGGCCTGGAGCTGGCCCCCTCGATGGCGCACGGCGCGGCCGTGGCCGCCGTCACCCTCTTCCGGCTGCTCACCCTCCTCCTGCCGGTGCTGCCGGGCTGGGCGGCGCTCAGCTGGCTGCAGCGCCGCGGGGCACTCTGAGAACCCCTCCCGGCGCGGGACTACTCGCGGTACTCGTCCTCGTCGAGCTGGACGATCCGGCTCTGCTCGGCGACGTCCGCGACATCGGTGGCCGGGTCCGCGCCGAGCGCGCGCCGCTCGGCCAGCTCGTCGTACTCGTCCTCCACCGTCTGCTCGTCCGGCTCAGCGGCCTCGTCGACCTCGTCCAGGTAGTCCTCGTGGTTCTGCGGCATGGCGTCCGTCCTCGTTCCTCGAAGGCCTGTGACCCGATGGCGACTGCCCGGTGGGGTACTGGCAGTATCCGTCGGCCGCCGCCCGGGCGCGATGCGCCACCGGCCGGTCGGCGTGTTGCCTCCTACCCGGATTGACCCGTCGAAACCGGCCGGGAATGCACCCCTCCCGGGGTGCACCCAGTTCCTAGGGTCGTCGCCATGACGACGAACGCGAAGGCCCCCCGGCACCCCGCCCGCCTCGACTACGCCCGCACCGCCCCCAAGGTCTTCCGCGCGGTGATCGCGCTGGACGCCGCCGCCCGCGAGGGCCTCGACCCGGCCCTCGTCGAGCTGGTGCAGATCCGCTCCTCCCAGCTCAACGGCTGCGCCTACTGCCTGGACATGCACGTCAAGGACGCCCGCAAGGCCGGCGAGAGCGACGAGCGGATCTACCTGCTGCCGGCCTGGCGGGAGGCCCCCGAGGGCGTCTACAGCGAGCGCGACCGCGCCGCCCTCGCGCTGGCCGAGCAGATCACCCACATCGGCGGCGGCGTCTCCGACGAGGTGTACGGGCGGGCCGCCGAGCTGTTCCCGGAACAGGAGCTGGCCCAGCTGATCTCGCTCTGCTACACCATCAACGCCTGGAACCGGATCAACGTCGCCACCCGCAAGACCCCCGGGGCCCGCTGACCGGCCGGGCCGGCCGGGCCGCCCCGCGGGCAGAACGGGCCTCCCGGCCACCGGGGTACGATCGGAGCCGTACCAGCAGGGCTTACCCACACCTCCCGGTGGCCCCGAGGCCCTTACGAACGACGGGGAAATCATGTCCGGCTCGCACTACTTCACCGGTGCACCCGAGGTCGCCAGCGAGCGCAGGCCGATCACGGTCACCCTGCCGGACCTCACCCTGGAGCTCACCACCGACGCGGGCGTCTTCTCCCGCACCCGGCTGGACCCGGGCACCCGGATCCTGCTGGAGCACGCGCCACCGCCCCGGGTCCGCGGCCCGATCCTGGACGTCGGCTGCGGCTACGGCCCGATCGCGCTGACCTGGGCGAGCCGCCGCAAGCGGCTCCCGGTCTGGGCGGTGGACGTCAACGGCCGCGCCCTGGAACTGGTCCGGCACAACGCCGAGTCGCTGGGGCTGGGAAACGTGGAGGCCGCGCTGCCCGAGGAGGTCCCCGCCGACCTGCGGTTCGCGGCGATCTACTCCAATCCGCCGATCCGGATCGGCAAGGCGGCGCTGCGCCGGCTGCTGGAGCAGTGGCTCGGCCGGCTGACCCCGGACGGCTCCGCCTTCCTGGTGGTGCAGAAGCACCTCGGCTCGGACTCGCTGCAGAAGTGGCTGAACGAGCAGGGCTGGCCGACCACCCGGCTGACCTCGGTCAACGGGTTCCGGATTCTGGAAGCGCGGCCCCGCCCGGCGGCGGGCGAGGGCCCCGAGAGTGGACGAGGGACGACGTCGTGAAGCAGCTCCGCGGGACCGAACTGAAGCGGCTGCACCGCTCCTGGCGGCGTGGCAACGAGTTCCGGCTCGCGATGATCCTGGAGAACCTCCAGTCGCCGTTCAACGTCGGCTCGGTCGTCCGGACCGGCGCCGCGATGGGCGCGGAGAAGCTCTACCTGACCGGTGACACCCCGTCGGTGCGCTCCTCCGGCGCGCAGAAGGCCGCGATGGGCACCGACAAGTACCTGAAGGTGGAGCACTTCCCCACCGTCGCCGAAGCGATCGCGGCCGCGAAGGCCGACGGCTTCAAGGTGGTCGGGCTGGAGCTCGCGGACGAGGCGGTGCCGATGTTCGCCGCCGAGCTGACCCCGGCGGTCGCCTTCGTGCTCGGCCACGAGGACCGCGGGGTGACGGCCGACGCGCTCGCCCTCTGCGACCAGGTGGTCTTCGTGCCGCAGCTGGGCCGGGTCGGCTCGCTGAACGTCTCCGCCGCCGCCACGGTGGCCTGCTACGAGGCACGCCGCCAGGGCTACGCCCTCACCGGCACCCCGGACGGCTCCGACGCCGGTGCCTTCGACGGCCTCGACGAGGACTGAGGTTCCCAGGGGCCGGGCGGATGGAACCACCCGCCCGGCACCCGCTCAGACCTCGACCAGCACCTTGCCCCGGTTGGCCTCCCGGTCCAGGTAGAGGCTCCGGTAGGCCTGCGGGATCGCGTCGAACCCCTTGTGCACGGTCTGGTGGTAGCGGATCTCCCCGCTGCCGACCAGCCCGCCCAGCTCCCGGTGCATCTGCGCCAGCAGCGGTTCGGTGAACCACTCCTGGGCGAAGATCCCGCGGATCGTGGTGCGCGGGAACATGATGTACGGCAGCAGCCGCGGCCCGGTCAGCTCGCCGTTCACCGTGGTCGCCCACTGCCAGCAGACCGCCACCCGGCTGTCCACGTTCAGCATGGTGAACACCGCGTCCGTGACGGTCCCGCCCAGGTTGTCGAAGTACCGGTCGACGCCGTCCGGCGCGGCGAGCAGCAGCGCCTGCCGGGCCTTCTCCGCGTCGTCGCCCTGGGTGTAGAGCACCACCTCGTCGAAGCCCAGCTCGCGCAGGTACTCGGCCTTGCCCGGCGAGCCGGTGGTACCGACCACCCGGCCGGCGCCGGCCCGCTTCGCCAACTGGCCCACCAGGGTGCCGATCGAGCCGGACGCGCCGCTGATCACCACGGTGTCGCCGGGGCGGACCTCCAGGAAGCGGGTGAGCGTGCCCCAGGCGGTCATCCCCGGCGCGCCCATGATGCCGAGCGCGGTGGACAGCGGCAGCCGCTCGTCGTACCAGGACGGGTCCAGCCGGCGGTAGGCCGGGAAGACCATCGGGAAGGTGCCGGTCGTCCACAGCTCCTCGGCGCCGTTGTGGACGACATGGGTGCGCCAGCCGCCGAAGCCCTGCACCAGGTCGCCGACCGCGAACGCCGCCTCCGGACCGGCCTCGACCACCTCCATGATCGAGTCGGCGCCCATGTGGTGGCCGACCGGCGTCTCCAGCGCCAGGCCGTTCTGGTACGGGTCCACCGAGACGTACCTGGTCCGGAAGAGCATCTCGTCCGGCCGCAGGTCGATCGCGACGTCCTCGACGACCTTCTCGTAGATCCGGTTGACGTCGGGCACACCGTCCAGGTGCTCCCGCACCACCCACTTCTCGATCCTCATGCCAGGGCTCCCGTCTCCACGTTCTCGCTGTCCTCGGTCCGCGCCGCCTGACCGGCACCCGCCGGCACCGTCCGCCGGGCCGGGCCGGGCCGGCCGACCGGGATGACCAGGTGCGTCGGCGGCGGCGCGCTCCGGTCGATCTCGGCGGTGAACTCCAGCCCGTCGTCCCGGCAGATGAACTGCATGACGTGCCGCCCGGCGGCGGCCGCCCGGATCAGCCCGCCGATGGTCGCCCAGACCCCGGAGAGGTAGAAGTCCGAGAGCCCGGGCAGCACCGGGCCGCTCTTCTTGATCTCCTCCTCCACCGTCTCGGCACCCTCCACGAAGGGGTTCCAGCCGGGGAAGGTGCCGTCGTAGACGCCGGTGTAGCGGACCTGGGTGAGCGGGGTGGACACGTCGGCGACGGCCACCGCGTCCTTGAAGCCGGGGAAGCGCTCGTCCAGGAAGCCGACGATGCCGTTGCGGACCCGCCGCTTGGCCGCCATGTACTCCCGGCCGTGCTTGACCGGCAGGGTGTGCAGCTCCTCGCCGCGCCGGATCCGGGAGGACTGCTCCGGGCCCTCGTGCAGCGCCCGCCAGGGGGCGATGTCGGAGAAGTACGTCGCGAACACCACGGTGGAGTCGGCCGGCGCCAGCTCCGGGTAGTGCCGGGTGCGGAACTGGACGTTCATCGACCGGCAGCGGATCCCGGTCAGCTCGGCCGCCTGCCGCTCGTCCAGCAGGTAGGTGGTGCACGGGTCGCCCGTCGGGAAGGGCTTGCGCAGGCCCAGGAAGAGCGCCACGTAGCCGGGCGACAGCTGGCCCGGCTCGTCGATCAGCGAGGTGTAGAGCCGGCGGTAGGTGTCGTTGAGGTACTGCCCCTTGAGCAGCTTCATCACCGTGGTGTGGCCGTCGGCGGCGGAGACCACGATGTCGGCGCGGAACTCCCGGCCGTCGCTGAGCCGCACGCCCACCGCGCGGTCCCGCTCGACCAGGATCTCCTCGACCTTGGCGTTGTAGGTGATCTCGCCGCCGAGCCCGCGGTAGCGCTCCTCGATCGACCGGGCCAGCGCGAGCGAACCGCCCTCCGGCACTCCGGCGGCGTGGTTGGCGTGCGAGGCGAGCTGGAAGTAGAACGGCAGCACCGGGAAGGCCGGGTGCTTCTCGTAGAGGATGAAGTTGAACGCCTCACGCAGCAGCGGGTCGCGGAAGCGCTGCGAGAAGTCCGTCATCAGCACCGCGATCGACTTGCGGATGGTGTTGAAGTACGGCGTGAAGGAGGCCAGCATCCGCCAGCGCTCCAGCCGGCCCATCAGCCCGACCGGCTTGAGGAACGGGTACGCCGCGAGCGCCTTGCGGAAGGTCCGGATGCCCGCGCAGAACTCCCGGATCGGCGCCGCGTCGGCCGGCGAGAGGCCGAGCAGGTGCGACTCCAGCCGGTCCGGGTCGGAGTAGAAGTAGACCGCCCGGCCGTCCTGGGCCCGGACGATGTTGAACACGTCGAAGTGCCGCATCTCCTTGCCCTGGAGCGCGCCCAGTTCGAGCCAGATCTGGTACATCTCGTTGCCCGGGCCGTTGCCGAGCAGCCAGCTGACGCACCAGTCGAAGGTGAAGTCGCTGCGGTCCCAGCCGGTGCAGGAGCCGCCGGGGATCTCGTGCATCTCGAAGATCCTGGTGCGGTAGCCGTTCATCCGGGCGTAGCACCCGGTGGACAGGCCGCCGAGCCCGCCGCCGACGATGATCATCGACTCCCGCCGGCGCGCGGTGTCTGTCTGCCGTGCCATTCCTGGCCTTCCTCGTCGTCCTTGGCTAGCCGTGCCTAGCCGTGCCTTGCGCTGCCTTGCCGTGCCGTGCCGTGCCGTGGCGTTCGTGGGTGTGACGGCTGCTCACCAGGCGATCGGGAGCGCCTGCAGGCCGTTCACCATCGCGTCCTCCTTCCAGCGCAGTTCGCGCTCGGGGACGGCCAGCCGCAGGCCCGGCAGCCGGGTCAGCACCCGCTCGATCGCCACCTGGAGCTCCAGCCGGGCGAGGTGCGCGCCGATGCAGTAGTGCACGCCGTGGCCGAAGCCGATGTGCGGGTTGGCCGGCCGGTCCAGCACCAGCCGCTCCGGCTCGTCGAACACCTCCGGGTCCCGGTTGGCGGCCGCGGTGGCGATCATCACCGCCTCGCCGGCCCGGATCACCACCCCGCCCAGCTCGACGTCCCCGGTGGCGTACCGGGGCAGGCTGAAGCCGGTGAGCAGCGGCACGTAGCGCATCAGCTCCTCCACGGCCTTCGGGATCAGCTCGGGGTGCTCCCGCAGCCGCGCCGGCTCCCCGGGGTTCACCAGCAGTTGGTGGAAGAAGTTGCCGATCTGGTTGGTGGTGGAGACGAACCCGGCGATCAGCAGGTCGCAGGCGATGGAGAGCAACTCCTCCTCGCTGATCAGCCGCTGCTCGCGGCAGGCCCGGACCAGCGTGGTGAGCAGGTCCTCGCCGGGCTCGCGGCCGCGCAGCTCCAGCACCCCGGCCATGTAGTCGATGAACGCCTGCCCGTCGACGGCCAGCACCTCGCCGGGGGTGACGGCGGAGAGCACCGTCTCCGCCCAGCGCCAGAGCATCCGGTGGTCCTCGGCCGGGACGCCGAGCACCTCGCAGATGATGGTGGTGGGCATCGGGATCGCGAAGTCCTCGACCAACTCGGCGGGTTGGCCCTTGGCGAGGATGCCGTCGAGCAGCTCGTCGGCCAGTTCCCGGGCCCGCAGCCGCAGCCGCTCGACCCGGCGGGCGCTGAACTCCTTGGCCACCAGCGAGCGCAGCCGGGTGTGCTCGGGGGGCTCGGTGGAGAACAGGCCGGCGCCGGTACGGGCCACCGGGCGCATCCGCGGCTGGTCCTCGCCCATCGCGGCGGCCAGGCTGAACCGCGGGTCGCCGAGCACCGTCCGGACGTCCTCGTACCGGGTGACCAGCCAGGCGCCGTCGCCGTACGGCATCCGGATCCTGACCAGCGGCTGCTCGCGCAACTCGGCGTATCGGGGGTCGAGTTCGAGGCCGTTCGGCTCGAAGGGGTAGGTCAGCGGCGGGTGCTGGCGGAGCATGGGCGGATCCGTCTCTCGTGCGGGGGCGGGCAGGCTCGGGGCGCGGCCCCGGACCGTCTCAGGACGCATGGGGGGCGGCTCCGGTGAGGATCGACCGGGCGAGCCCGGCGTTGTGGGCGATGAACTCGCGGTCGAGCATCTCGGCGTGCGGGCCGAAACCCTTGAAGACCGCCGTCCGGGTGGCCGAGCTGCCGTGCCAGGCGCCGTGCTGCCCGGCCTCGTACAGCGCCACCTTCTCGTCGTCGGAGATCACGCTGAGCGCGGCGGTGACCACCCCGAGGTTGGGCGTACGGCTGCAGAACCGCAGGTAGTCCCGGGCCTGCTCGCGGGTCTCCTGGGCGACCGCGGCCGAGCCGGTGTGCCGCTGGAGGTGCTCGGCCAGCTCCCGCTCGAAGGCCTGCAGGTGCTCGTCGCCGAGGTCGAAGGACTCCGGGATGCGGTGCGAGTCCATGATCACCACATTGGGCACCGCCCGGCCGCGCCGCTCCAGCTCCTTGGCCACCTCGAAGGCGAGGTTGCCGCCGAGCGAGTAGCCGAGCAGGGCGCACGGGCCCTCCGGCTGCAGCGCCTCGACGAGGTCCGCGTACCGGTCGACCTTGTCGTCCCCGGCCACGTAGTTGAAGGCGACCATCCGGTACTCCGGCAGGTGCGCCGCGAACTGCCGGTACACCAGCCCGTGGCCGCCGGCCGGCGGGAAGCAGAACAGCGTCTGCTGCTGCTCCTGGTTGAACCAGAGGTAGGGCTGGGCGCCCTCGATCCGGCCGGTGATGATGTGCTCCACGGTCTTGGCCATCCCGTGCAGGGTGGTGACCTTGAAGAGCCGGCTGACCGGGATGCTGATGTTGAACTCGGCCTGCAGCCCGTGGATCAGCTCGATCAGCTTGATCGAGGAGCCGCCCGACTCGAAGAAGTCGTGCTGGAGGCCGGGCTCCTCGATGCCGAGCAGCGCGCGCCAGTGCTCGGCCATCCGGACCTCGTAGAGGGTGACCGGCGGCTCGGCGGCCTCCGCGGCGTCGGTGCGGGGCTCGGGCAGCGCGGCCGTGTCCACCTTGCCGTTGGCGGTGAGCGGCAGCGCGGCCAGCTCGACGAAGTGCGTCGGGATCATGAAGGTCGGCAGGTAGCCGGCCAGGTGGCGGCGGAGTTCCCGGTGGTCGAAGGACCGCCCGGGAGCCGGCACGCAGTAGGCGCAGAGCACGTGCTCGCCGTCGCGGTCCGGCCGGACGGTGACCACCGCCCGCGCCAGCTCCGGCCAGTCGGCGAGCTGGGTCTCGATCTCGCCCAGCTCGATCCGGTGGCCGCGGACCTTGATCTGCGAATCGGCCCGGCCGAGCAGGTGCACCCCGCCCTCGGTGTCCCAGCGGGCGAGGTCCCCGGTGCGGTAGAGCCGGACGGGCTCGGTGCCGTCGGCGCCGCCGAGCGGCAGGGTGGCGAACCGGCGGGCGGTCTGCTCCTCGTCGCCGAGGTAGCCGAGCGAGACGCCGGAGCCGCCGATCCACAGCTCCCCGGTGACGCCGGGCGGCACCGGGCGGTTCTGCGGGTCGAGCAGGTAGAAGGCGCTGTTCGGGAACGGCCGCCCGATCGGGACCATCCGGCTGGGCTCCAGGGCGTCCGCCGGACCCTCGAAGTACGCGCTGTCGATGGTGGTCTCGGTCAGGCCGTAGGAGTTGACCAGCCGGGTGCGGGGCCCGCCGAGGGCGCCCAGCCGCTGGTACTCCTCGACCTTCCAGACGTCCGAGCCGACCACCAGCAGCCGCATGAACGACAGGTCCTGCCCGGTGCGTTCGCAGTGGTCCAGAACGGTGCGGACGACCGCCGGGACGAACTCCGCGGCGTCCACCCGCTCGGTGCGCATCACCTCGTACAGCCGGGCGGTGTTGAACAGCAGCTCCCGGCCGATCAGCACCAGGGCGCCGCCCGAGCAGAGGGCGCGGACCACGTCGCCGGTGAACACGTCGAAGGACGGGCTGGCCATCTGGAGGTGGACCCGGGCGTCGGTGTCCAGCCGGTACTCGGCGTGCCAGGCCCGGTAGGCCGAGGCGAGGTTGCCGTGGGAGACCCGCACCGCCTTGGGCCGGCCGGTGGAGCCGGAGGTGTAGATGACGTACGCCGGGTCGTCGGGGCGCACCGCGGCGTCGGTGAACTCCTCGTCACCCGCTTCGAGTTCAGCCGTGGTGACCAGCCGGGCGGGCAGCGTGCCGAGGCGCTCGGCGTCGTCGCCGACCAGCAGTGCGGCGCCCGCGTGCCCGACCATGTAGGCCAGCCGGTCCACCGGGTGGCCCGGGTCCAGCGGCAGGTAGGCGGCGCCGGTGCGGAGCACCGCGAGCAGGGCGGTGATCAGCTCCGGCGACTTCGGCAGGCAGAGCGCCACCACGGTGCCCGGCCCGGCGCCCAGCGCGCGCAGCCGGGCGGCAGCCCGCCGGGAGCGCTCGGCCAGCTCGCCGTAGGACAGCCGGGCGGCCGGGCCGGACTCGGCCGGCGCCGCCACCGCGGGCGCCGCCGGGTCGGCCGCCGCCGCGCGCAGCACCAGCTCGTGCACCGGCTCCGGGAAGGGCACCCGGCGGTCGGCGCCGCTCCACTGCCGGAGCACCACCGCGCGCTCCTCGCGACCGAGCAGTTCGAGGCCGGTGGCGGCCCGCTCCGGACCGGCCGTGGTCAGCGCGTCGACCAGGTTGACGTAGTGGCCGGCCATCCGGGCCATCGTCGAGGGCAGGAAGAGGTCGGTGTTGTACTTGAAGACGCAGTGGAAGCGGTGCTCGGCCTCGTCCTCGTAGGCGGACAGGGTGAGGTCGAACTGCCCCTCCTCCTCGGGGAGTTCGATGTACTCCAGGTGGTAGCCGTACTTCTCGGTGGCCACCTTGTGGTGGAGCAGGATGAACATCGCCTGGAAGACCGCCGAGCGGCTCGGGTCGTGCTGCAGCCCGAGCTTCTCCACCAGCAGCACGAACGGGTACTCCTGGTGGTCCAGCCCGCCGAGGACGGTGGTCCGGACCCGGTCCAGCAGCTCGGCGACGGTCGGGGCGCCGGCCAGCGAGACGTGCAGCGGAAGCGGGTTGACGAAGTAGCCGTAGACGCCGGCGAACTCCTCGTCGGTGCGGCCGGTCACCGGGCTGCCGACGATGATGTCGTCCTGGCCCGCGTAGGCGTGCAGCAGCAGGTAGTAGGCGCTGAGCAGCACCATGAAGACGGTGACGTTGTGCTCGCGGGCCAGCGCGTGCACCCGGGCGCTGAGCTCCTCGTCCAGCACGAAGAACTCGGAGGCGCCGTTGTGGGTCTGCACCGGCGGGCGCGGCCTGTCGGTGGGCAGGCTGAGGATCGGCACCTCGGCGGGCAGGTGCGAGCGCCAGTACTCCAGCATCCTCGGCGCCTCGCGGCCGGCCAGGAAGGCGTTCTGCCGGTTGAGGAAGTCCAGGTAGCGGGCGGCCACCGGGGGCAGCTCGGGCACCCGGCCGCGGCGCAGCCCCTCGTAGACGGCGAGCAGTTCCTCGATGAAGGTGAAGGTGGAGATCGCGTCCGAGATGATGTGGTGGACGGCCTTCATGATCACCCAGCGGGCCGGTCCGCGCCGGAACAGCCGGAACCGCACCAGCGGGTCCCGCTCCAGGTCGTACGGCCTGCGGTACTCGCGGACGATCATCGCGTGGATGTCGTCCCAGGGCAGGCCCTCGACGTCGAAGACCCCGAAGTCCGGCTCCACCGCGGCGGAGATCCGCTGCACGGCCCGGCCGGCGTCCAGCACGAAGTTGGCCCGCAGGCTCGGGTGGCGTTCCACCATGGTGCGGAACGCCAGGGCCATCAGCTCGGGCTCCAGCTCCACCCGGACCTCGACCGCGCCGCCGATGTTGTAGGCGAAGCCGTCCGGGTTGAGCTGCTTGAGGAACCAGAGCGCCTTCTGGTTCTGGGTCAGCGGGTAGGCCGAGGCGTCCTCGTACCGCTCGACCTCGGCCGCGCCCGGGCCGTCCGGGCCCTCGTCCAGCAGCTCGGCCAGCGACTCGTGCAGCCGGGCGACCAGCTCGGCCACCGGGGTGTTGCCGAGCAGCGCCACCACCGGGAGGGTGACGCCGAGTTCGCCGCTCAGACGGGCCCGCAGTTCCATCGCGAGCAGCGAGTCCAGGCCGAGGCCGCCGAGGCCGGCGGCGGGGTCGATCTGCTCGGCCGGCGCCTTCAGCACGGTGGCGGCCAGCACGGTGAACCGCTCGGTGAGCAGCGTCCGCCGCTCCTCCTCGCCGGCCGCCCGCAGCGCGTCCAGCAGTCCGGCCCGCCCGGCCGCCGGGGCGGTCTCCCGGGCGGCGGCGGCGAGTTCGGCGACCAGCGGCGGCGGCGCCGGGTACCAGGAGAGGAACACCGGCCAGTCGACGACGGTGGCGACCAGCAGCTGGGCGCGGTCCTGGCCGAGCACTCGTTCCAGCACGGCCATCCCGGTCTCCGGGGCGAGCGAGCTCATGCCCCGGCTGTGCCGGTAGTGGTCGATCAGGCCGAGCTCCTCGATCATGCCGGTGGCCCACGGCCCCCAGTCGAGGCTGAGCGCGGGCAGGCCGAGGGCCCGGCGGTGGTGGGCCAGCGCGTCCAGGAAGGCGTTGCCGGCGGCGTAGTTGGTCTGTCCTGAGGTGGTCAGCAACGAGGCGATCGAGGCGAACAGCACGAAGTGGTCGAGCGGTTCGCCGGCCAGCTGCCGGTGCAGGGCGAAGGCGCCGAGCACCTTGGGCCCGTAGACGGTCTCGAAGGTCGGCCGGTCCAGCTCGCCGACCAGGGTGTCCCTGACTTGACCGGCGAGGTGGAAGACGCCCCGGATCGGCGGCCGCTCCAGCCGCCGGTACTCGGCCAGCCAGCCGGCCAGCGCGGCCTCGTCGGTGACGTCCAGCGGCGCCGGGACGGGCTCGGCGCCGAGCGCCTCCAGCTCGCGCAGGAACGCCGCCCGCTGCCCGGCCGGGCTCGCCGGGTCGAGGTCGCGCCACCGCTCGCGCGGCGGCAGCGGGCTGCGGCCGACCAGGATCAGCCGGCGGGCGCCGCGCTTGACCAGGGTGCGGCAGAGCAGCCGGCCGAGCGCCCCGAACGCCCCGGTCACCAGGTACGCCGCGTCCGCGCGCAGCCGGGGCGCGAGCGGACGGCTCAGTCCCTCGGCGGTCCGCAGCCGGCTGGTCAGCCGGCGGGCGCCGCGCAGGGCGATCTCGTCCTCGTCCGCGAGCGCGAACTCCCGCAGCAGGGCCTCGGCCTCGGCCGCCCCGGGCGCGGCTGCCCCGGCCTCCACGGCCTCCGCGACCGGGCCGAGGTCGATCAGTTTGCCCCGGTGGGCGGGGAGTTCCTGATGGCGCAGCACCCGGGTGATGCCCCAGGCCGGGGCGGCGAGCGGTTCAACGAGCTCGCCGGGGGCGGTGCACTGGGCGGAGCGGGTGACCACGTGGAGCCGGCAGCCGGGCAGTTCGGCGGCCAGCAGCGCGGCCAGCGCGACCAGGCTGTAGGCACCCGCGGCGGTGTGCCCGGCGACGGTGGCGTGGTCGGCCCCGGCCAGCCCGGGGCGGTCGAGGTTCCACAGGTGGACCACGGCGGCCGGGTCGGGGGCGCCCGCGGCCCGGCGGTCGGCGAGCAGCCGGGCGAGGTCCCCGGCCGAGCCGGGGTCGACGGTGGCCGGGCGGTCGCCGTCGGCGGGCCGGTAGCCGGTGCCGGGGCGGACCAGCAGGCAGCTGCCGCCGCGCGCGGCGATCCGCTCGGCCAGGGCGTCGGCGACGCCGCCCCGGTCGGCGAACAGCAGCCAGTGGTCCGGGTGTTCGGCCGACAGGCCGGTGGTGTCGGGTGTGTCGGTGGTGTCGGTGGTGTCGGTGGTGTCGGCGGCGGCCGGCAGCTCCGTCCAGACCGGTTCGGCGAGCCAGCCGTCGATGGTGCCGAGGCCGACGGCGGTGGCGGCCTGCTCGACGTCGGCGGCCCGGAAGCCGGTGATCCCGCCGAGCGGCGCGCCGCGCTCGTCGTGCACCGCGAGGTCGCCGACGAGTTCGCTCCCGGCGTCCCGGGTGACGGTGGCGTGCACCCAGAGCGGGCGCTCGCCGACCGCGTCCAGCCGGACCTCGGCGATCGCCACCGGCAGCCGGATGCCCGCGCCCCCGGGGCGGCCCTCCAGCAGCTGGGGCGTCAGCAGGGTCTGGAAGAAGGCGTCCATCACCACCGGGTGCACCTGGTGGTGCTCGCCCTGTCCGGCGACCGGCGCCGTCGGACGGATCCGGGCCAGTGCCTCGCCGGGCCCGATCCAGACCTCCTCGATGCCCTGGAAGGCGGGACCGTAGTGGTAGCCCAGCGCGGCGAGTCCGGCGTAGCAGTCGGGGCCGGCGAGCCGGCGCAGGGCCCGTCCGCGCACCGCCTCGACGTCCAGCGGCCGGCCGGGCCGGCGGCGCTGGGCGGGGCGGACGGTGCCGACCGTGTGCACGGTGCGCTCGGCGCCCTCGCCGGTGGCGACGGTGAACGAGCCGTGCTCGGCGGAGAGGGTGAGCCGGACCGCGCGGCTCTCCTCGTCCGGCAGGAACAGCGCCTTGCGCAGCTCGATGTCGGCCAGCGCGGCGTCCGTCCCGCCGGTGAGCGCGCGGACCGCCTGGACGGCCATCTCCAGGTAGCCGGCGGCCGGGAACAGCACATCGCCCTGGATCCGGTGGTCCTCCAGGTAGGGCAGGGCCTCGGCGTCCAGCCGGGCCTCCCAGGCCGGTTCGGCCCCGGGCAGCCGGCGGCCGAGCAGCGGGTGGTCGAGCCGCCCGCGCCGGACCTGCTCGACCGGCCGCGGCTCCACCCAGTGCCGGTCGCGCCGGAACGGGTAGCGCGGCAGCGGGACGATCCGCCCGGCCGGCTGGAGCACCGACCAGTCGACCGCGACCCCGAGGTTGTGCAGCGCGGCCAGCGAGGCGGTGAAGACGGCCCGCTCGTCCTCCTGGCGGCGGATCGAGGGCAGGACCCGCACCTCGGGCCGGTCCGCCGTGCCCGGGTGGGCCTCGACGGTCTCCTGGATCGAGCGGCCGAGCACCGGGTGCGGGCCGATCTCCAGGAACACGCCGTAGCCGTCGTCGGCCAGCCGCTCCACGGCCTGCCGGAAGCGGACGCTGTCGCGGACGTTGTGCCACCAGTACCCGGCGTCGAGTTCGGTGCCGTGCGCGGTGCCCTCGCGGCCGGTCAGGTAGAGCGGGACCTGCGCCGGACGGGCCTTGAGGTCGGCCAGCGACTCCAGCAGCTCGTCCTTGATCAGCTCCATCCGGGCGCTGTGGTACGGGACTTCGACGGTCAGCGGCCGGGCGAAGACCTGCTCGGCGGTGAGCGCGGCGGCGATCTCGGCCAGTGCCGCCTCGTCCCCCGCGAGGGTCAGCGAGCCGGGGCTGTTGACGGCGGCGACCGAGACGGCGTCCCCGTACGGGCGCAGCCGGCGCAGCGCCTCGGCCTCGGTGAGCGCCACGGCGAGCATGCCGCCGGTGCCGGCGAGCTTCTGCTGGAGGCGGCTGCGGTGGACCACCACCTTGACCGCGTCGGCGAGGTCGTAGACGCCGGCCTCGTGGAAGGCGGCGACCTCGCCGGTGGAGTGGCCGACGATCGCGTCCGGCCGGACGCCCCGGCTGCGCCAGAGCGCGGCGAGGCCGATCTGGACGGCGAAGTTGGCGGGCTGGGCGAGCCAGGTCTCGGCCATCCGGGACGCCGCCTCGCCGGCGGCGAGCTCCTCGGTCAGCGACCAGCCGGTGAGGTCGGCGAGGTGCTCGGCGCACTGCTCGACGGCCTCCCGGTAGACCGGCTCGGTGGCGAACAGTTGGCGGCCCATCGCCCACCACTGCGGGCCCATTCCGGTGAAGACCCAGGCCAGCCGGCGGTGCCGGGCCTCGCGGCGGTGGTCGGTGAGCACCCGGGGGTGCGGTTCGCCGCGCAGCAGGGCGGCGAGCGCCTCGTCCAGCGACGCGCGGGCGGCGTGCTCGCGGGCGTCGTAGACGATCGAGAGCCGGGCGTCGTGGCGCTGGCGGCGGTGGGCCAGGGTGTGGCCGAGGTCGGCCGGGCGGGCCGGGCTGCCGCCGCGGACGCCGGCCAGCTCGGCCCGGACGCCGGCGGCCAGTTCGGGCAGCGCGGCGGCCTCCCGGGCGGTGAGCGGCAGCACCGTCCAGGCCGGCAGGTCGGCGGCGGCCGGCTCGGTGGTGTGCGCGGCCTCGGCGTCGGCATCGGCGGCGGGCGCGGACTCCGGCGCGGCCTCCAGCAGGACGTGCGCGTTGGTGCCGCCGAAGCCGAAGGAGTTGACCCCGGCGCGGGCCGGTCCGTCGTGGGCCGGCCAGGGGGTCGGCTCGGTGGGGATCCCGTACGGCAGGGTGGCCGGGTCGATCGCCGGGTTGAGCGTCTCCAGGTTGATGTGCGGCGGGATGGTCCGGTGCTTGAGGGCCAGCGCGGACTTGATCAGCCCGGCCAGGCCGGAGGCGGACTCGGTGTGCCCGATGTTGGTCTTGACCGAGCCGACGTAGCAGGCGTCGCCGGGACGGCGGCCGACGGCGAGCGCCCGGGCCAGCGCGTTGGCCTCGATCGGGTCGCCGACCGGGGTGGAGGTGCCGTGCGCCTCGACGTACTGGAGGCTGCCGGGGGTGATCCCGGCCTCGGCGCAGACCCGCTCGATCAGCGCGACCTGGGCGTCCGGGTTGGGCACGGTGATGCCGTTGGTGCGGCCGTCCTGGTTGACGCCGCTGCCGATGACGACGGCGTGCACCGGGTCGCCGTCGCGCAGGGCGTCGGAGAGCCGCTTGAGCGCGACCACGGCGACGCCCTCGGCCCGGACGTAGCCGTCGGCGGCGGCGTCGAAGGTGCGCGAGCGGCCCTGCGGGGAGAGGAAGCCGCCCTTGGTCTCGGCGATGGTGTACTGCGGGGCGATGTGCAGCAGGGTGCCGCCGGCCAGGGCCAGGTCGGTCTCGCCGCGCTGCAGGCTCTGCGCGGCGAGGTGGACGGCGACCAGGGAGGAGGAGCAGGCGGTGTCGATGGAGACGCTGGGGCCGCGGAAGTCGAAGCAGTGCGAGATGCGGTTCGACACCATCGTCATCATGGTGCCGGTGGCGGTGTGCGCGGCGAGTGTCTCGAAGGACAGGTCGGAGAACTGGACGATCTTGTAGTCCAGGGTGAAGGCGCCGACGTAGACGCCCACGTCCCGGCCGGCCAGCTCGGCCGGCTTCTGCCCGCCGTCCTCCAGCGCCTCCCAGGCCACCTCCAGCAGCTTCCGCTGCTGCGGGTCCATGTGGTCGGCCTCGCGGCCGCTGATGCCGAAGAACGCCGGGTCGAACTCGTCGAAGCCGTCGATGTAGCCGCCGCGGCCGCCGACCAGCCGGCCGGGCTTGGCCCGGTCGCGGCTGCCGAGGGTGGCGACGTCGTAGCGGCTGCGCGGGGTGGGGGTGATGCAGTCCTTGCCGTCGACCAGGTTCTGCCAGAACGACCGGTGGTCGCAGGCCCCGCCGGGCAGGCGGAGGCCGATCCCGATGATCGCGATCTTCTCCCGCCCGGCGGCGGACGGGCCGGCCGGTGCGGGTCGTTCGGAGGGTTCCGGGGAGGTGACGAAGCGGGAATCCGTCATGCGAGTCGAGTCCTTGGGTCGCTGCGTTCGCGCGCGCGGGCGGGGTGCGGGAGTGCCGCGCGCGCCGGGGGACACGGGGCCGTGCGCCGGTGCCGGGCAGGCCGGACACCGGGTCGGCCGAAGGGACGAGCCGTCGGTGGGAGGGCGGTCGGCGGAGCTGCGGGGCGGATCGGGTGCGTCAGGATCGGGTGCGTCGGGGACAGGAGCGTCAGGGACGGGCGGGCCAGGGACGGGTGGGTCAGGTCGAGCCGGTCGGGGAGCCCTCGGCCCGGGCGGGGCGGTGCCAGGCCTGGACGTGGCTGGCGACCACCCGGCGGGTGGCGGGGAAGCCGCCCGGATCGGCCAGCCCCACCGCGGCCGGACGGCGCCCCGGCCGCCAGGTGAAGCTGCCGAAGGCGTGGTCCCACACCGAGAGGTCGGAGCCGTAGTGGCCGGCCTCCGCCAGGTCGGTGCTGTGGTGCAGCCGGTGCTGCTCGGGACCGGCCAGCACATGGTTGAGCGCGCCGAGCCGGACGTCGATGTTGGCGTGCACGAAGTAGCCCTGGGCGACGACGAACAGGCCCACCACGAACACGGCCGGCTCCGAGAAGCCGGCCAGCGCCAGCGCGAACTGGACGCAGCCCTGGGTGAGTACGACGTCCAGCAGGTGGTTGACCCCGTTGTTGCCGACGTTCACCTTGTCGGGCACGTGGTGCACCCCGTGCAGCCGCCAGAGCCTCGGACTGGTGTGGCACCAGCGGTGGACCAGGTAGTTGGCCAGCGAGCCGAGCAGCAGCGCGGCCGGGATCTCCGCCCAGAGCGGCAGCGCCCCGTGCGCCGGCGCCGCCCACCCGACGAGGGCGGAAACGGGCACCTGGGAGAGGGCGCCGCCGACCATCGTCAGCGCGAAATAGACGCCGTACCAGCCCCATTCGCGGACATTCGGGGCCCATTCCGGTTCGTATGGAATCAACTGTTCGAGCAGCGCCATGTACCCGATCGTCCCGAGCAGGAAGAGCTGGTTCGCCCGGCCGAGGTCCCAGCGCAGCCGCAGGGTCGCGGCCGATATCACCACCAGGGTGACCAGCAGGAACGGGTAGGCCGCATGACGCACGGCAGTTCGAGGCCACTCCCCCATCACGACCCCCTTCGCGGTCCACGGTCGAACGATCACCGAAAGTGTTCGTTCAGATACTAAGGCCGCCCGGAACACCTGGCGAGGCATTTTCACGGGAAATCATGGAATTCTCGATTTGTCTGATGATCTCCAGGCGGATCATCCGCTCGGAGTCACGGATATCCAGCCATCGACCCGTTATTGCAGGTTATTCGATTAAGGAATCATCATTCCGGCACGCTTGACGCTTCGGACCACCGGCGCCGTCTCCAGCGCGCCGACCCCCTCCAGCGCCCCCAGCCGCTCCGTCAGGTAGTCGTAGAACGCCTCGGTGTCCCGGCAGACCAGCCCGGCCACCAGGTTGGTCGGGCCGGTGGTCGCCGCCACGAAGCCCACCTCCGGATGGTCCGCCATCGCCCGGCCGACCGCCGCCAGCCGCCCCGGGGCCACCGTCAGCCAGCAGAACGCCTCGATCTCGTAGCCGAGCGGCCGGGGGTCCACGTCCACGTCGAAGAAGAGCAGCCCGTCGGCGATCAGCGCGGCCAGCCGGCGGCGCACCGTCGTCTCCGGGTTCCCGGTCCGGGCCGCCAGCCCGGCCAGCGGCGTCCGCGCGTCCACCGCGAGCTCCGCCAGCAGCGCGCGGTCCAGCTCGTCCGGCACCGGCGGGACCACCGGGGCCACCGGAGCCACCCGCCCGCCGCCCGCCGGACGGGGCGCCGCCGACGCCGCCGCCCGGAGCCGGTCCACCTGCCCGGCGCTCAGCGCCGAGGTCCGCCCGGCCCACGCCACCCGCCCGCCGACGTAGGTGCGCAGCAGGTAGTGCGCCGCGACCGACAGCACCCGCGGGGTCCTCGGCAGCCGGCCGAGCAGCAGCTCCTCGCGCTCCGGCCGGACCTGCGCCCGGGCGTTGCAGACGATCTCGCCGCCGGACAGCAGGCTCACCCAGGAGGTGTCCGGCCGCCGGGCCAGCGCCTCGGCGATCGACGCCGCGGCGTCCGGCACGCAGCGGATCCGGGTGAGCCAGTCGACCTGACCGAGCAGCCGGGCGTTGGTCCGCCCCACCACCCGCAGCACCCCGGCGGCGCGCAGCCGCTGGTAGCGGCGGGCCACCGTCTGGTCGGACACCCCGAGCACCTCGGCGATCCGCCGGAACGGCGCCCGGCCGTCCACCTGCAGGGCGTGCAGCAGCGCCCGGTCCAGCCCGTCCAGCGTCAGGGTTTCCACCACCGGGATGGTAGGGCGTGTCGAGATCCGCCGGAAAGCCGTCGCCGGGCGGCGCGGCGGCCCGCCCCGGACCGAAGGTGACGGGGCGTCCGCCGAAGCGGCCGGCGCGGATCGAGGGAACGGGGACGACGGGGATGCGCAAGTGGGGACCGCTGGTCGCGGTCAGCCTCGGGGTGTTCATGCTGCTGACCGACGTCAGCATCGTGATCGTGGCGCTGCCGGACATCGGCGCCGGGCTGGACATGGGCTTCGACGGCCTGCAGTGGGTGCTGGACGGCTACGCGCTCGCCCTGGCCGCGCTGCTGCTCGGCCTCGGCGCGCTGGCCGACCGGGCGGGCCGCCGCCGGGTGTACACGGCGGGCCTGGCGGTGTTCGCGCTGGCCTCGCTGGCCTGCGGGCTCGCCCCGGACGGCGCCACCCTGGTGGTGGCGCGGATCGTCCAGGCGGCCGGCGGCGCGGCGATGTCCGCCACCGCGATGGCGCTGCTCAACCTCGCCTACCGGGGCCGCGACCGGGCGGTGGCGTTCGGGGTCTGGGGCGCCGTCAGCGGCGCGGCCTCCGCCGTCGGGCCGGTGGCCGGCGGCCTGCTCACCGAGTACCTGGGCTGGCGCTCGGTCTTCCTGGTGAACCTTCCGCTGGCGCTGGCCGGCGGCGTCCTGGCCCGCCGCACGCTGACGGAGTCCCGCGACCCCCGCGCCCGCCGGCTCGACCTGCCCGGCGCCGCGGCCTTCACCGTCGCGGCCGGGGCGGCCGTCCTGGCGCTGATCCGCGGCGGATCGGACGGCTGGACCTCGCCCGCCGTGCTCGGCGCGGGCGCGGCCGCCGCCGTCGCGCTCACCGTGTTCCTGCTGGTCGAACGCCGCAGCCCGGCACCGCTGCTGGACCTCGCGCTGCTGCGCCGCCCGGCCTTCACCGGGGTGCTGCTGTGCGGCGCCGTCTACTCCGCGGCCGCGTTCTCCGCGCTGCCGTACACCTCGCTGTGGCTGCAGTCGGTGCTCGGCCTCGGGCCGATGGCCACCGGGCTCAGCCTGCTGCCGATGAGCGTCACCGCGTTCACCGTCTCCGCGCTGGCGGGCCGCCGGCTCGCCGGCCTGCCGACGGCGGTGCCGCTGGCCGGCGGCCTGGCCGTGATCGGCCTGGGCGGGCTGCTCCAGGCCGTGCTGGACGGATCCTCGGGCCGGCTCGCGCTGCTGCCCGGCCTCACCCTGACCGGCCTCGGGGTCGGCGCGGTCAGCCCGATCCTGGCGTCCGGCGCGATGGCGGCCGTCCCGCCGGAGCGCGGCGGCATGGCGGGCGGCGCCCTCAACACCTTCCGCCAGCTCGGCCAGGCCTTCGGCATCGCGGTGTTCGGCCTCGTGCTGCACCGGGGGCTGCGCGACGCCGTGGCCGGGCACCCGGCCGCCGCCGATCCGGACGCCGCCGCCTCCGCCCTGAGCGCGGGCCGCCCGCCGGCCGGCCTGTCCGGGGAGCTGGTGCGGAGGGCCTTCGCGACCGCCCTGGACCAGACCCTGCTGGCCGCCGGGATCGCCGCCCTGGCGGGCGCCGCCCTGGTCGCGGTCCTGCTGCGGCGCACCCCGGCGACGGCCGGCGCCGACGGGCGGCCCGCCGGGGAACGGCCCGGCGGGGAACGGCCCGGCGCCCGTCCGGCGGCCCCCGTGCGCCGCTAGCCGGCGGCCCCGGACGGGCCGCGCCGGGCCGGTACGGCGTCAGCCCGTCCGGCCGGCCCGGTACAGCTCGGCGACCCGGAACGCGAGGTCCAGCGACTGGGCGTGGTTGAGCCGCGGGTCGCAGGCGGTCTCGTAGCGGTGGCGCAGGTCCTCCGGCCGGACCTCGTAGCCGCCCCCGATGCACTCGGTGACGTCGTCGCCGGTGAGTTCGACGTGGATGCCGCCCGGGTGGGTGCCCAGCGCGTGATGGACCTCGGTGAAGCCGGCGACCTCGTCCAGCACCGCGTCGAACCGCCGGGTCTTGTGCCCGCTCGGCGCGGTGAAGGTGTTCCCGTGCATCGGGTCGCAGACCCAGGCCACCCGGGCCCCCTCCGAGGCGACCTTCTCGACCAGCGGCGGCAGGACGTCCCGGACCCGGTCCGCGCCCGCCCGGACGACGAAGGTCAGCCGGCCCGGTTCGCGGTCCGGGTCCAGCCGGTCGAGCAGGCCGAGCACCGCGTCGGGGTGCGCGGTCGGGCCGAGCTTGACCCCGATCGGGTTGGCGATCCCGGCGAAGTAGGCGACGTGCTCGCCGTCGAGGTCCCGGGTCCGCTCCCCGATCCACAGGAAGTGGGCGCTGGTGGCGTACCGCCGGCCGGACTCGTCGCCACGGGTCAGCGCCTCCTCGTAGTCCAGCAGCAGGCCCTCGTGGCCGACGAAGAAGTCGGCGGTGGTCAGCCCCCGGGTGTCGGCGCCGCAGGCCTGCATGAAGGACAGCGCGTGCTCGATCTCGCCGGCGAGCCGCTCGTAGCGCTCGCCGGCCGGGGAGCCCACCACGAAGCCCCGGTTCCAGTCGTGCACCTGGCGCAGGTCCGCGAAGCCGCCGCCGGTCAGGGCCCGCACCAGGTTGAGCGTGGTCACCGAGGACTCGTACATCCGCCACATCCGCTCCGGGTCCGGGCGGCGGGCCCCGGCGGTGAACTCCCGGCCGTTCACCGCGTCGCCGCGGTAGGACGGCAGGACGGCGCCGTCCCGCTCCTCGACCGGGCTGGACCTGGGCTTGGCGTACTGCCCGGCCATCCGGCCGATCCTGACCACCGGCACGGCGGCGGCGTACGTCAGGATCACCGCCATCTGCAGCAGGGTCTTGAGCTTGCCGCGCACCTCCTCGACGCCGGTCGACCCGAAGGTCTCCGCGCAGTCCCCGCCCTGGAGCAGGAAGGCCTCGCCCCGGGCGACCGCGGCGAGGCGGTCGCGCAGCCGGTCGCACTCCGCGGCGAACACCGGCGGGGGCGCGGCGGCCAGTCGGCCGGTCACCGCGCGCAGGGCCGACGGGTCCGGCCAGTCGGGCTGTTGGTTCATCGACGCAGCTCCGTTCCACGGTCGAAAGCATCGGCGGATCCCACTTGAAGCCACCGCCCCGGCGGGGGTCAAGCGGACGCCGAGTGGACCGCACCCGCGCCCCGGGAGTGGTCTGGTCGCCCGCGTCGGCGACCTGTTCTGCTGTCCACCGGTCACCGAGACGGAACGGAGCTTTCATGGCCGCCACACCGGACTGGACGCCGATCGCGGTTCGGGTCACCGCGACCGGACTGCCGTCGCACGATCCCCTGGACCTCTACGCCGGGCTGCGCCGCACCCTCCCGGAACAGGAGGTCTTCCTCTTCGAGAGCGTGGCCGGCCCGGCCGACGACCTGCGCACCGCCACCGTCGGCCACGGCCGGCTGGCCGAACTCCGGGTGTTCGACGGGTACGTGGACATCGACGGGCTGCCCGCCCTCGCCACCGTGCTGCTCCGCGCGGCCCCCGGACTCGGGCTCACCCCCGCCGCCCGCGCCCCCGCCCCGGGCACCGTCCGGCTGTTCTTCGACCACCCCGACCGGCTCTGGCGGCTGCTGGCGCTGGCCCGGGAGGTGTTCCGGGTG
Organism: Kitasatospora sp. NPDC097605; assembly: GCF_040302725.1. Classification (NCBI taxonomy): domain Bacteria; kingdom Bacillati; phylum Actinomycetota; class Actinomycetes; order Kitasatosporales; family Streptomycetaceae; genus Kitasatospora; species Kitasatospora sp. NPDC097605. The sequence continues at coordinate 88,732 of NZ_JBEOSF010000003.1, forward strand.
GACACCGAACTCCCGGACACCGGCTACGCGTTCGGCTTCCTCGCCACCTTCGCCTACGAGTCCTGCTGGCTGATGGAGACCCTGCCGCCCCGCACCAAGGCGCCACGCGGCCCGGACGTCACGCTGACGCTGTTCCGGGACGTGGTCCGCTACGACCTGGTCACCGGCCTGGTCCACCACCTGCGCGCCGAGGGGGCCGAGCTGCCGCCCCCGGCCGCGCGGCCGGACGTCGCGGCGCTCGCCCGGACGGCGGCGGCCGACCGGCTCCGCCCGGCCGGCGTCCCGCGGGCGCCCGCCCCGCTCGCCGTGCGCGACAGCGTGGACCGCGAGACCTTCCTGGCGTGGGCCGAACGCTGCCTGGAGCACATCCGGGTCGGCGACGTCTACCAGATCCAGATCGGCCACCGCATCGACGTGGAGACCGCGTTGACCCCGGTCGAGGTCTACCGGCGGCTGCGCGACCGCAACCCCTCCCCGTACATGTACCTGATGCCCCGCGCCGACCGGATGCTGATCGGCGCGAGCCCCGAGCTGTTCCTGCGGATCGAGGGCGACGACATCACCATGCGCCCGATCGCCGGCACCACCCGGCGCGGCCCGGACGAGACGGAGAACCGCCAGCGCATCAAGGAGATGCGCGAGAGCGTCAAGGAGCAGGCCGAGCACATCATGCTGGTGGACCTCTGCCGCAACGACCTCGGCCGGGTCTGCCGCCCCAGCACCCGGCCGGTGGAGCGGCTGATGGCCGTGGAGAGCTTCTCGCACGTCTTCCACCTGGTCTCGACGGTCAGCGGCTCCCTCGCCGAGGGCACCGACGTCTGGCAGGCGGTCCGCGCCACCTTCCCGGCCGGCACCATGTCCGGCGCGCCCAAGAAGCGGGCCACCGAGATCATCGACTCCCTGGAGCGGGAGCCGCGCGGCAGCTACGCGGGCGCGGTCGGCCTGGTCGACGTCCGCGGCTGGAGCGAGCTGGCGCTGTGCATCCGCACCATCGAGTACGACGGATCGGTCTACTCCAGCCAGAGCTCGGCCGGCATGGTCGCGCAGTCCCGGCCGGAGGCCGAGTGGCAGGAGACCCTGGCCAAGCTCGCGGCCGCCTACTGGGCGCTCACCGGAGAGGAGTTGACGGCGTGAAGGTCCTGCTGATCGACGCGTACGACAGTTTCGTCCACATCATCGACCAGTACCTGCGGACGCTGGGCGCGGACACCCTGGTGGTCCGCTCGCTCACCCGCGCGCCCGGGGAGCTGGCCGCCCTCGAACCGGACGCGGTGGTGCTCGGACCGGGCCCCGGGCACCCGGCCGACTCCGGCCACGTCGAGCTGGTGCACACCTTCGCCGGCCGGGTCCCGCTGCTCGGCGTCTGCCTCGGGCACCAGGCGATCGCCCTCGCCCACGGCGGCCGGGTCGAGGTCGCCGACCAGGTCATGCACGGCCGGACCAGCACCGTGCGGCACGACGGCGCGGGGCTCTTCCAGGGCCTGGGCAACACCCTGGAGGTGGCCCGTTACCACTCGCTCATCGTCGCCGAACCGCTGCCGGACGAGCTGGAGGCCACCGCCACCGCGACCGACCACGGCTATCTGATGGGCCTGCGGCACCGCGAACTGCCATTGGAGGGCGTCCAGTTCCACCCGGAGAGCATCATGACCACCGGCGGCCTGCAGATGCTGCGGAACTTCCTGGCCGCGGGCTCGCCGGCGGATCGGCCCACGGACCGACCGATCCCAGCCGGCGGACGGCCTCGGTGATCGCCGAGCGCGGCAGGTGGGCGTGGCCCACCACCAGGGCCGGGGCGTCCCAGGACCACCGGGCGTGGAAGCCCGCCCCGCCGCGCACCAGCACCGAGCGGCGCAGCGCCCCGGCCACCACCTCCGCCTCGTCGGTGCCCGGGGGCAGCCGCAGGTAGGCGTGCAGGCCGGCCCGGACACCGAGCACGGTGGTACCGGGAAGATGGCGGCGGACCGCCTCGGTCAGGGCCTCCCGACGGCTCCTGCCCAGGGCGGTCAGCCGCCGCAGGTGCCGGTCGAAGAGCCCGCTGCGCAGCAGTTCGGCGAAGGCCAGCTGGGTGAGGCTCTCGGTGCCGAGGTCGTGCCGGGCGCGGTGGCGCAGCAGCGGGCCGAGCAGGCGCGGCGGGGCGGCCACCCAGCCCAGCCGCAGCCCGGGGGCGAGCGTCTTGCTCGCGGTGCCCGCGTAGACCACCCGCTCCGGGTCGAGGCGCTGCAGGGCGAGCGGCCGGCCGCCGCGCTCGTACCAGAGGCTGCCGTCGTAGTCGTCCTCGACCACCCAGCCGTCCACCTCGCGCGCCCAGCCGACCAGGGCGGCGCGGCGCTCCGGGGAGAGGCCGACGCCGGTGGGGAACTGGTGGGCCGGGGTGACCACGACCGCCCGGACCCCGGTGCGGGCCAGCGCCCCGACGTCGATGCCCTCCTCGTCCACCGGGACCGGCACCGGCCGCAGCCCGCTCTCCCGGACGAACTGCCGCTGCCCGGGGTGGCCCGGGTCCTCCACCGCGACCTCGGTGACGCCCAGCTGCGGCAGGACGCCGCAGAGCAGCCCGAGCGCCTGGGCGAAGCCGGACACCACCAGCAGGTCGGCGGGGTCGGCCCGCACCCCGCGCACCCGGCCCAGGTAGCGGGCGAGTTCGAGCCGCAGCTCGCCCATGCCGGCCAGCGGCGGGTAGGCGTGGCTCTCCGGGCCGGCCGCCTGGAGGGCGCGCTGGTAGCAGGCCAGCCACTCCTGGCGGGGGAAGGCGGGGGTGTTCCGCGCGCCGGTGCGCAGGTCCCAGCGGACGGCCGGGATCCAGCCCTCGTCCAGCAGGGTGGGCACCACCGTGTCCTGCCGGGACAGGTGCTCGACGACCCGGGTGCCGGAGCCCTGGGCGGCCTCCAGGTAGCCCTCGGCGACGAGTTGGCCGTAGGCCTCGACCACCACGCTGCGCGAGACGTCCAGGTCGCCGGCCAGCCGCCGGCTGGACGGCAGCCGGGTGCCGGGGTGCAGGACGCCCGCGGCGATCTCCTCCTTGATGAAGCGCTGGATCTGCGAGGTCAGGGAGTCCGGGGAGCTCCGGACGACCTCCAGGGCCATCTGCAGGCTCATCAACGCCGTCCTTTCCGAGTCGAAGTGGACCGTACGGCCGGTGGGGCACTGGTCTGGAAGCGGTCGGCGGGGGCTGCGCAGACTGGGCGGCAGAGGGACGGCAGGGCTGCCGTCCGGTCCCGTTCGAGGAGGATCCCCGTGGCGTCCGTACCTCCCCGCCCCACCTGGCCGCAGCTGATCGGCGCCCTGCTGGAGGGCAGGGACCTGTCGGCGGAGGAGGCTTCCTGGGCCATGGACGAGGTGATGTCCGGGAACGCCGGCGCCGCCCGGGTGGCCGCGTTCGCGGTCGGCCTGCGGATCAAGGGCGAGACGGTGGCGGAGCTGGAGGGGCTGGTCCGGGCGATGTACCGGCACGCGGTGCCGCTCGACGTGCCCGGCCCCGCGCTGGACATCGTCGGGACCGGCGGTGACGGCTCGGACAGCGTCAACGTCTCCACCATGTCGGCCCTGGTGGCGGCGGGCGCCGGGGCCCGGGTGGTCAAGCACGGGAACCGCTCGGCCTCCTCCGCCTGCGGCTCGGCCGACGTCCTGGAGGAGCTGGGGGTGGGGCTGGACCTGCCGGTCGCCCGGGTCGCCGAACTGGCCGAGGAGGTCGGGATCACCTTCTGCTTCGCGCCGGCGTTCCACCCGGCGCTGCGGCACGCCTCGGTGCCCCGGCGGGAGTTGGGCGTGCGGACGGTGTTCAACCTGCTGGGGCCGCTGGCCAACCCGGCCCGGCCGGCCGCGCAGGCGGTGGGCGTCGCGGACCGCCGGGCCGCCCCGCTGCTCGCCGGGGTGCTGGCCCGCCGGGGGGTGAGCGCCCTGGTCTTCCGGGGCGACGACGGGATGGACGAGCTCACGGTCACCACCACCTCCACCATCTGGTCGGTCGCCGGCGGGGAGGTGCGGACCGAGACCTTCGATCCGCGCGACCTCGGGATCGCGCCGGCGTCGCCCGAGGACCTGCGCGGCGGGGACCGGGTCCACAACGCCGCGGTGGCCCGGGCGGTGCTGGACGGGGCGCCCGGGCCGGTGCGCGAGGCCGTCCTGCTGTCGGCGGCGGCCGGGCTCGCCGCGCTCGCCCCGAGCGAGCGGCCGGTGGCGGAGCGGCTCGCCGCCGGATACGCGCGGGCCGCCGAGGCGGTGGACACCGGGGCCGCCGCCGGCGTGCTGAAGCGCTGGACGGCCGCCGCTGCCGGGGAGTAGCCCCGGCCGGAGGGGCTCAGGTCATCGAGACCAGCACCCGGCGCGCGTCGGTGTACGCCTCGCGCCCGTGCAGCACCCGCAGGTTGTCGACGACCTCAGGCTGCCGCTGCGCCGGGGCACCGACAGCCGGTTGCTCCGCGCGGCCGCCCGCACCGCGCCAGGTCCTCGTCCGGGATCGGGCTGCCGTCCCGGTAGGTGACCCAGTGCGGCAGGTCGTCGGCGCTCTCGATCAGCGAGAGCAGTGTGCGGCCCTCGCCCTCCGGCCGGTTGGACGGGTGCCACTGGTCGGCCTGGTCGGAGACCGCCACCCGCGGCGTGTTGCCGCCCCGGTAGCTGCGGATCAGCCGGTCCCCGAAGCGGTCGACGGACCGGTGGAACTCCTCGGCGTCCGCGATCCCGAGGCCGTGCACCATCACCGCTCCGTGCTCCGCGAGCAGCTCCTCGGCGCGCAGCCGCAGCCCCGCCGGCGCTCCCGGCGCCCCGGACCCGGCGACCGCCCCGGCGTGCAGGACGCCCATGCTGGTCCCGCCGGCCGTACGCAGCTCCTCCCGGTACTCCTGGTCGGTCGTCATGTCAGCGGTCTCCTTCGGCGGTCAGTTCGACGGGCAGGCCGCTGTACCCGTGGACGAAGTTGGAGTACAGCCGGGTCGGCGGGCCGAGCAGCTCGATCCCGCCGGCCATCGTGCGCAGCGCGTCCAGCACCGCGTTCACATGGACCCGGCCGAGGAACGCCCCGAGGCAGAAGTGCGGGCCGTGGCCGAAGGCGACGTGCTTGTTGGGGGTGCGGGCGAGGTCGAAGGCGAACGGGTCGGCGAAGGCATCCTCGTCGAAGTTGGCCGAACTGTTCCACAGGGTGACCACGTCGCCGGTCCGGATCACCCGGTCGCCCAGCGGGACGTCCTCCAGCGCCCGGCGGCCGAAGTGCATGGCGGGCGTGGTCCAGCGCAGCACCTCCTCGACGGCGCTGTCGACGGAGACCGTCCCCTCCTTCAGCGCCCGCCACTGGTCGGGGTGCCCGGCGAGCGCGATCAGTCCGCCGATGGAGGACATCCGGCTGGACTCGTCGCCGCCGAGGATGAGGCTGTAGCAGTTGAGGACGATCTCCTCCTCGGTCAGCGGCCGGCCGTCGACGGTGCCGGTGACCAGCGCGCTGATGACGTCCTCGCCGGGGTCGCGGCGGCGCGCGGCGGCCAGCTCGGAGAAGTAGAGCAGGATCTCGTTGCGGGCCAGCAGCTCGTCCAGTTCGCTGTCCGCGGAGCTGTGCCGGGAGAGCGTGCGGGTGTTCCACTCGACCAGCTGCGCGCGGTCGGCGGCCGGCACGTCCATCAGGTCGCCGATGGTGTTGATCGGGATGTGGTCCGCCACGTCGGTGACGAAGTCCAGCGGCCCGCGCTCCACCACCTCGGCCATCAGCTCCCTGGTCCGCCGGTGGACGCCGGCCACCACCGGCGCCAGGACGCGCGGGGAGAAGGACTTGAGCATCAGGTTGCGGATGTCGCGGTGGCGCGGCCCGTCGGTGACGGCGAGCATCTTCCCGGCGGCCGAGTCCTCGCCCTGCAGCAGGGTGGCCAGCACGTTGCCGCGCTCGGAGGTGAACCGCCGGTTGTCGCGGTAGACGGTCAGCAGGTCCTCGTACCGGGAGACCACCCAGAAGCCCGGCCGCCCGGGAGCGGCCGGGTGCCAGTGCACCGGGCTCTCCGCGCGGAAGCGCCGCCACATCGCGTGCGGGTCCACGTCGAGGAAGGTCTGCGGGTCGGTGAGGTCGAGGTCCGCCGGGTCGGGCGCGAGCGGACCGGTGCCGGTCGCGTCCGAGAGCCGCTGCGTGGTCATGGCTTACTCCCAGTCCCGGGCTCAGGAGCCCGCGGTGCGGTAGCGGTGAAGGCTCACCGCGGAGCAGATGGTGAACAGCACGCCCAGCGAGACGGCCAGCACCACGGCCGGGTGCTCGGCCGGGAAGCCGCCGGCGGCCGGGGCCGGGTTGCCCCAGGCCTCGCGGCAGGCCGCGATCACCGCGCTGACCGGGTTCCACTCCGCGACCGGGCGGATCGCCGCCGGCATGTCCTGCGGGGCGAGGAAGGCGTTGGACAGGAAGGGCAGCACGACGACGATGAAGGGGGTGACCACGCTGATCGTCTCCACCGCGCGCAGCGTCGTCGCGAGCAGCACGCCGACCCAGAGCATCACGTAGGCGAAGACCACGATCAGCCCGAACCCGCCCAGCGCGGACAGGATCCCGGCCCGCGGCCGCCAGCCGAGCAGCAGGCCGGCGGCCGTGACGACCGCCAGCCCCAGCACGCCGACCAGCAGGTCCGCCAGGGTGTGTCCGAAGAGCACCGCCGACCGGCTGATCGGCAGTGAGCGGAACCGGTCGACCAGTCCGCTCCTGAGGTCCACGGCCACCGACACGGCGGTCGGCCCGACCACGGCCAGGCCGACCTGGACGGCGCCGCCGGCGAAGACGTACTCGGCGTAGTCGCCGCCGCCGGGCAGGGTCACGGCGTCCCGGAAGAGGTAGCCGAGCATCACCATCGACACCAGCGGGCTGAGTGCCACGCCGATCACCCGGCCGGGGGCCCGGCCGAGGTGGCGCAGGCGGCGGCCGGCCACCGCGCCCACCTCGGCCAGGACCGCCCGCAGGCCCGTCGGGCCGCCGGCCGCGAGCACGGTGCTCATGCGCCCGCCCCGGACTCGCGGTGCAGCCGCTCCAGTTCGGCGGCGATCAGCGGGCCGACCACGGCCAGCGGCTCCGGGCCGAGGATGTCGTCGTGGGTGCAGTCGATCCGGTGGACGTCCATCGGCCCGTCGAAGAACGGCCGCCACAGCCCGGCCGGGTCGCCGCCCGGTCCGCCCCAGCCGGTGGCCCGGGACGCCACGAACATCGTCATCCTCCCGTCGTAGCCGCGCGGCCGGTAGCGGGTGCCGAGTCCCTGGTGGTGCCGCATCAGGGCGGCCATCCGGGCCATCCGGTGCTCCCCCATCCGGGCCATCGGGCTGTTGTCACGGCGCAGCGCCCCGTAGACGTCCTCGATGGTCAGCTCCCGGTCGCCGAACTCCTCGCGGTGGTGCCCGATGCCCTCCAGCAGCCAGCCGAGCATGGCCTGTTCGTCCCGCTCGTCGGCCAGGCCGGCGCGCGGGTAGGCGTCCAGGTTGGCCAGCAGGCCGACCTCGGCGCCGGCCGCCCGCAGCTGGACGGCGACCTCGTAGGCGAGGATGCCGCCGAGCGACCAGCCGAGCAGGTGGTAGGGGCCCTCGGGCTGGACCGCCCGGATCGCCTCGACGTACCCGGCCGCGGCGGACTCGATGCTCTCCGGCAGCGGGGCGTCGCCGACTACGCACGGCGCCTGGACGCCGTGGACGGGGAACGCGGGGTCGAGGTACCGGGCCAGCGGCAGGTACGACAGGGCGAACCCGACGCCGCTGTGCAGGCAGAACACCGCCGGGCGGCCGCGTCCGGGGGCGATCCGCAGCATCGGGCTGAACGGGCCGGACCCGTCCTCCCCGTCGATCTCCTCGATCGCCCGGGCCATGATCTCGGTGCTGCCGCGCTGTTCCGGGGCCTTGGCGGCCACCGGCTCGGGCGCGGGAGCGGGTTCGGGCTCCGGAGCGGGAGCGGGCGCCGCGAGCGAGCCGGCCAGCTCGCGGACCGTCTGGTGGGCGAAGACGTCGGCGATGGTGATCGGCAGCCCGGCCTTGTGGGCCAGGCTGACCACCCGCAGCGTCTTCATGCTGTCCATGCCGGAGTCGAAGAAGTTCTGGCCGACGCCGAACCCGGGCCGCCCGAGCACCTCGGCGACGACGGCGCAGAGCGCCTCCTCCTCCGGGGTGGGCGCGCCCTGCTCCCGCGCCGGGCCCTCGGCCGCTCCCCCGGCCACCGTCTCCCCCGGCGCCAGGAGCGCCCCGGAGCGGTGCCAGGCGGCGCGCTCGCCGGTGCGGTGCAGCACCGAGCCGGGCGGGCCGAACGGGTCCGCGACGAAGCGCAGGGCGGTGTCGCCCGGCCGGCCGGCGTACCCGCGCGGCAGGGCGCCGCCGGTCACGTACACCTCGCCGACCACGCCCGGCGGGACCGGCCGCAGCCACTCGTCCAGCACGTACCGCCGGCTGTTCCACGCCGCGTCGCGGTGGTCGGTGGGCGACGGGGTCACCCAGTCCGCGGGCAGCGGCTCGGCCGGCCGCGCACCGCCCCCGGTCAGCAGCGCGAACCAGTCGCCCGCCGTCCCGGCGTGCTCCTCCCAGACCGCCCGCAGGGCCGCCGCGCGGTGCTCGACGACCAGGGCGGCCGGGCGGCCGTCCTCGCCCTCGGTGCGGATCAGGTAGGCCGCGTGTTCCGGGCGCGGCGCCGGGCGCTCCTCGTCGCCCAGCGGGCCGTCCGGCAGGGCGAGCACCTCGGGGCCGTCCAGCACCACCGCGGGCAGCCGCAGCGCGCGCAGGCGCGGGGCGAGTCCCGAGGTGGTCAGCAGGCAGACCGGCGCGAGGTCGGCCAGCAGCGCCTTGATCCGGGCGGGCGGCTCGTCCGCCTCCACCGGCAGCACCGCCGCGCCCGCCTTCAGCACCGCGAGCGCGGCCGTCGCCCGGTCCAGCGGCCGGGGCACGGCCAGCGCGACGGTCCGCTCCGGGCCGGCCCCGGCCGCGATCAGCCGGCGGGCCAACCGGTTGGCCCGGGCGTCCAGTTCGGCGTAGCCGAGGCTGTGCGGACCGGCCGTGACGGCGACCGCGCCGGGCGTGCGCGCCAGCTGCCGCGCGAACAGCTCGGGCAGCGTGCGCTCCGGCACCTCGTGGCCGGTGTCGTTCCACTCCCGCAGCACCTGATCGCGCTCGGCGTCGGAGAGCAGCGGCAGCGTGCTCAGCCGGGCCCCGGGGTCGGCGGCCACCGCGTGCAGCAGCCGGACGAAGCGCTCGGTGATCCGCTCGACGGTGCTCCGCTCGAACAGGTCGGTCCGGTAGCCGAGCAGACCGCGCATCAGGCCGGTCTCCGGCCAGGGGACGATCTGCAGCACCAGGTCGACCTTGACCTGGTCGGTGGGCATGAACTCCAGGGACGCCCGCAGCCCGGGCAGGTCGAGCCGGCCCTCCTCGTTGTTCTGCATGCTCAGCACCACCTGGAACAGCGGGTGCCGGGCGGGCGAGCGGGTCGGCCGGACCGCCTCCACGACCTGGTCGAAGGGCACGTCCTGGTGGGAGAAGGCCGCCAGGTCGCTCTCCCGCAGCCGCTCCAGCAGCTCCAGGAAGGTCGGATCGCCGCTCAGGTCGCTGCGCAGCACCAGCGAGTTGATGAACACCCCGACCATGTCGTCGAGCGCCTCGTCGGTGCGCCCGGCGACCGTGATGCCCAGCGGGACGTCGGTCACACCGCCGAGGCGGCCGAGCAGGGTGGAGAACGCGGCCTGCAGCACCATGAACTCGGTGGTGCCGGTGGTGCGGGCGAGCTCGACCAGCCCGGCGTACAGCTCCGGCTCCAGGTCGAACACCACCTCGTCGCCGGCGGTGCCGGCCACCGCCGGACGCGGGTGGTCGGTGGGCAGTTCCAGCTGGTCGGCGATCCCGGCCAGCGCGTCCCGCCAGTAGTCGAGCTGCCGGGTGACCAGGCTGTCCGGGTCGTCCGGCGAGCCGAGCAGGTCGCGCTGCCAGCGCGCGAAGTCCTCGTACTGCACCGGCAGCGGCCGCCACTGCGGGGGCCGTCCGGTGGTCCGGGACCGGTAGGCGTCGGCCAGGTCGCGCAGCATCGGCGCCATCGACCAGCCGTCGAAGCCGATGTGGTGGAAGACCAGCAGCAGCACGTGCTCGTCCGGGCCGAGGTCGAACAGCCGGACCCGCAGCGGCGGTTCGGCGGTGAGGTCGAAGCCCCGGCCCGCCTCGGCGGCCAGGTCGGCCGCCAGGGTCGGCCCGGTGGTCCGGCGCGCCTTGAGCACCGGCGCCCCGGCCGCGGCGTCCAGCACCCGCGGCACCGGCAGGCCGTCCACCTCGGGGATCACGGTGCGCAGCACCTCGTGCCGCTCGGTCAGGTCGGCCAGGGCCGCCTGCAGCGCCTCGGCGTTCAGCCGGCCGGAGAGCCGCAGCGCCACCGGGGAGTTGTAGGCGCCGCTGTCGCCCTCGCGGCGGTTGAGGAACCACTGCCGCTGCTGCGAGAAGGACAGCAGGGGCTCGCCCTCCCCGGCGGTCCGGACCAGTGGGGTGCGGGCCGAGGCCGCGCCGGCCAGGTACTCGGCCAGGGCGGCCACCGTCTTCTGCTCGAACAGCGCCCGGATCGGGAGTTCCACCCCGAGGGCGGTGCGCGCCCGGCTCACCAGCTTGGTGGCCAGCAGGGAGTGCCCGCCGATCGCGAAGAAGTCGTCGTCGACGGAGACCCGCTCGACGTCCAGGACGTCCGCGAACAGGCCGCAGAGGATCTCCTCGGTGGGCGTGCGCGGGGCCCGGCCGCCGGCCCGGCCGCCGAGTTCCGGGGCGGGCAGCGCCTTGCGGTCCAGTTTGCCCTGGGCGGTCAGCGGCAGCTCCGCCAGTTCGACCACCGCGGCGGGCACCATGTAGTCGGGCAGCGTGCCGGCCAGCCGCTCGCGCAGGGTCGCGGTCACGGCGGGGTCGGAGACCACCACATGGGCGACCAGCCGGCGCTCGCCGTCGTCCTCACGGACCGTCACCACGGCCTGGTCCACCCCGGGCTGGGCCAGCAGCGCCGAGGTGACCTCGCCGAGCTCGATCCGGAACCCGCGCAGCTGGACCTGGTCGTCGGCCCGGCTCAGGTAGTCGAGCTGGCCGTCCGGCAGCCAGCGGACCAGGTCGCCGGTCCGGTAGAGCCGGTCGCCGGCGGTCCCGAACGGGTCGGCGACGAAGCGCTGCGCGGTGAGTGCGGGCCGCCCCAGGTAGCCGCGGGCGAGGCCGCCGCCGACGTACAGCTCGCCGACCACGCCGACCGGGACGGGCACCAGGTCGTGGTCCAGCACGTAGACCCGGTGCGCGGTGGTGGGCCGGCCGATCGGCGGCCGGCCGGAGCCCTCCAGCGGGCCGCTGACGGTGGAGGCGACCACGGCCTCGGTCGGACCGTAGCCGTTGAACAGCCGGACCTTGCCGGCCCAGCGCTCGACCACCTCGGACGGGACGGCCTCGCCGGCCACCGCCAGCCGCAGGTCGGCGGGCAGCACGCTGCCGGCCGGCAGTCCGCCGACCACCACCGGCGGCAGGCCGGCCAGGTTGACCCGGGCCCGGTCGAGGAGCTCGACCAGCGGGCGGCCGGGCGTGCGGCACTCGTCGTCGGCGATCACCAGGGTGCCGCCGGTGAGCAGGGCCAGCATGAACTCCCAGACCGAGGCGTCGAAGCTGGCCGAGGCGAACTGCAGGACCCTGGTCTCCTCGTCCAGGCCGAACCGCTCGACCAGGCTGTCGACCATCGCCAGCAGGCCGGCGTGGGTGACCACCACGCCCTTGGGCCGGCCGGTGGAACCCGAGGTGTAGATCACGTACGCGGGGTGCCCGGGGCGCAGCGGGGCGAGGCGCTCGGCGTCGGTGAGGTCCCCGCCGGGCAGCGCGGCCGTCGCCGGGTCGTCCACCAGCAGGGGCTCCCCTGCCGGCCAGCCGCGGTCGGCCGCCCGGGCCGCGGTGGCGCCGTCGGTCAGCAGGACGGCCGGAGCGGCGTCCGCGAGCATGTGGGCGATCCGCTCGTCGGGGTAGCCCGGGTCCACCGGCAGGTAGGTCGCGCCGGCCTTGAGCACGGCGAGCGCGGCGGCCACCAGGTCGGCCGAGCGCGGCAGCATCACCGCGACGGTCCGCTCGGGGCCGGCGCCGAGCCGCACCAGCCGGCGGGCCAGCCGGTTGGCCCGGCCGTTCAGCTCCGCGTAGCCGGTCCCCCGGTCGGCGAGCACGACGGCGGTCTTGTCGGGGGTGCGGGCCGCCCACCGCTCGAAGAGGTCGGCGGTCAGCCGCTCGGACGGCTCCCGCGCGCTGCCGGCGCCGGACCAGTCGCCGAGCAGCCGGCCGCGCTCCCCGGCCTCCAGGGTCTCCAGCCGGCCGAGCGGGGTGGCCGGGTCCGCGACCAGCGACTCCAGCACCCGCACGAAGCGGCGCACGGTCGAGGCGACCTCGTCGGGGCCGAAGACGTCGGGCCGGTACTGGGCCTCCAGCCGGATCCGCTCGCCCGGGAAGACGCTCAGCGCCAGCGGGTACTCGGCGACGACCCGGGCCTCCCAGCCGAGCAGCCGCAGACCGGGGATCCGCTCGGCGATGCCGTCGAGCACGCCGGCGGGGTAGTTGTGGTAGCTGACCACGGTGTCGAAGAGCTCGCCGATGCCGGCGGCCTGCTGCACCTCGGCCAGGCCGAGGTGGTGGTGCTGCTCCAGGCCGAGCCGGCGGTCCTGGAGGTCGGCCAGCATCGCCTCGGCGCCCAGCCCCGGGTCCAGGTTCACCCGGACCGGCAGGGTGTGCAGGAAGGCGCCGACCATCCGGTCGACCTCGGGCAGCCCGGCGGGACGGCCGGAGTGGACCGCGCCGAAGGTGACGTCGCGCCGGCCGGTCAGCCGGCCGAGCGTGATCGCCCAGGCGCCCTGGACCACGGTGTTCATGGTCAGTCCGCGGCCGGTCGCCCAGGCGCCCAGCGCGCCGGTCAGCCGCTCGTCGAGCTCGCTCTCCCAGGTGCCGGGAAGCACCGAGACCTGCCCCCGGTCGGCGGGGCCGAGCCTGGTGGGCCCGTCGATGCCCGCCAGTTCCTTCTGCCAGGCCTCGCGGGCGGCCGCCTTGTCCTGCGCGGCGGACCACTCCAGGTAGCCGCGGGCCGGGACCACCGGCGGCAGGGCCGAGGGGTCGGCGCCGTTCGCCCACAGGGTGACCAGTTCGCGGGCCAGGACGCCGGACAGCGACCAGCCGTCCACCAGCATGTGGTGCGCCGTCCAGACCACCCGGTGCCGGTCCTCGCCGAGCCGGTAGGCGGTGAACCGGGTGAGCGGGGCCCGCTCGACATCGAAGCGCCGCAGCCACTCCTCGTCGGTGAGCCGGCACACCTCCGCCTCCCGGTCGCCGGCCGGCAGGCCGGTGAGGTCGGTGTCGGTCCAGGGCAGCGGGACGGCGGCGGAGACCAGCTGCACCGGGTCGCCGGTGTCGCGGCCGCGGAACGCGGCGCGCAGGCCGGGGTGGCGGGCGAGCAGGGCCGCGGCAGCGGCGTGCAGCGCGTCGCGGTCCAGCGGGCCGCCGAAGTCCATCACCACCTGGAGGGTGTAGGCGTCCATGCCGTGCCGGTCGAACTCGGCCGCGAAGAGCAGCCCCCGCTGCAGCGGGGAGAGCGGCAGGATGTCGGTCAGCCGCTCGGACTCCCGCTCGTAGGCCTCGACCTCCTGCTGGGTCAGGGACACCAGCGGGAAGTCGGCGGGCGTGCGACCGCCGGCGCCGGGCTCGGCGGCGTGGTCCGCGAGCACCTCCAGCGCGTGGAACCAGCCCTCGGCGAGCTCCCGGACGTCCTGCTCGGTGAGCAGCGCGTCGGCCCAGGTCCATTCGGCGACCAGGACCGGCCCCTCCGGGCGCTCCTCGGTCAGCGAGACCAGTTCGACGGCGTGCCGCAGCGGGGTCTGCGGCGAGGCGGTGAGACCGGCGCCGCCGGTCTCGATCGACCAGTCGCCGCCGGTGCCGGCGCCGAACCGGCCCAGGTAGTTGAAGCCGATCTCCGGGGTGCCGAGCCGGGAGAGCACGGCGGCGCTCTGCGGGTTGAGGTGGCGCAGCAGGCCGTAGCCGAGGCCGTGGTCGGGCAGCGCGCGCAGCTGCTCCTTGATCCGCTTGAGGGCCGTCCCGTGGGACGCGCCGCCGGTGCCGGCGGTGCGGTCCGGCGCGCCGAGGTCGAGGGCGACCGGCAGGACGCTGGTGAACCAGCCGACCGTCCGCGAGAGGTCCACGTCGGGGAAGACGTCCTCGCGGCCGTGGCCCTCCAGTTCGACCAGGGTGCGCCGGCCGTCGCGGCCGTGCCGGCGGTGCCAGTCGCCGACGGCCAGCGCCAGCGCGGTCAGCAGCACCTCGTTGGCCTCGGCGTGGAAGACGGCGGGCACCCGGGTCAGCACCTCGGCGGTCCGGCCGGCGGGCAGCTCGACGCGCAGCCGGCCCGCGCTGCCGTGCAGATCCCGCGCGGGGTCGGCGGGGCGGCCGGCGACCGGGGCCCGGTCGGCGGTCAACTGCTCGACCCAGAAGGGCAGTTCGGCGACCCTTCGGGCGGTCCTGGCCTCGTCGGAGAGCAGCTTGGACCAGCGCCGGAAGGACGTCCCCACCGGGTCGAGCCGCACCTCGGCGCCCGTGGCGGCGGCGCTCCAGGCGGCCGCCAGGTCGGGCAGCAGGATCCGCCAGGACACCCCGTCCACGGCGAGGTGGTGGACCACCAGCAGCAGCCGGTCGCCGTGCTCGGCGCCGGACAGCCGGACGGCCTGGACGAGCAGCCCCTCCTCGGGGCGCAGCCGGGCCCGGGCGGCGGCGAGCTGCTCCGCCAGGGCGTCCGGGCCGTCCTCGGCGGCGGCGAGCACCTGCTCGGCGCGGACCGCGCCGGGCTCCCGCACCTCGGCGGACCAGAGGCCGGCCACCGGCTCGGTCAGCCGGATCCGCAGCGCGTCGTGCCGGTCGAGCACCGCCTGCAGCGCCCGCAGCAGGTCCTCGGTGCGCGCGCCGGCCGGCAGGGCGACGGTGGCGTACTGCGCGAACTCCCGGACGGGGACGGGCAGCCGGCCGAGTTCCTCGCGGAGCTGGTCGATCACCGGGGTGAGCTCGACGACGCCGACGCCGTCCTCCTCGGGGGCCGCGGCGCCGGGGCCGGCGGGCTCGGCCGGCCGCACCGCGGCGGCGATGCCCGCCGGGGTCCGGTGCCGGAAGACGTCCCGGGGGGTGACGGCCAGCCCGGCCTTACGGGCCCGGCTGACCACCTGGATGACGGTGATGGAGTCGCCGCCGAGGGCGAAGAAGTTGTCGTCCGGACCGATCCGGGGCAGGCCGAGCGCCTCCGCCAGCACCCGGCAGAGCAGGTCCTCGTGCGGGCCGGCCGGCTGCCGGCCGTGCTCCGTCCGCTCGGACCCGGGTGCGGGCAGCGCCTTGCGGTCCACCTTGCCGTGCGCGGTCAGCGGCAGTTCGGGCAGCACCAGCAGGACGGCCGGCACCAGGTGTCCGGGCAGCAATCCGGCCAGCTCGGCGCGGAGCGCCGCGGGGTCCGGCGCGGTGGCCCCGGCGGCGGCCTCGGGGGCCAGGTAGCCGACCAGCCGCTGGTGGCCGGAGCGGTCCGGCACCCCGAGCACCACCGCGTCCGCCACCCCGGGCAGCGACCGCAGCGCCGTCTCGACCTCGCCGGGCTCGATCCGCTGGCCGCGGATCTTCAGCTGGTGGTCCTCGCGCCCCAGGAACTCCAGCCGTCCGTCGCCCCGGAGCACCACCCGGTCGCCGGTGCGGTACATCCGGGCCCCGCCGCCCGCGAACGGGTCGGCGACGAAGACCGCCGCGGTGCGGCCCGGGTCGCCGAGGTAGCCCCGGCCGACACCCGCCCCGCCGATGTACAGCTCGCCCGGCACGCCGCGCGGCACCGGCCGCAGGTCGTCGCCGAGCACGTGCAGCGTGGTGTTGCGCACCGGCCGGCCGATCGGCACGGTGACCGAGTCGACGGTCCGGCCGGCCGGCGGGACCTCGTGGGTGACGTCGTCGGAGCACTCGGTGGGCCCGTACACATTGGCCACCGGGACCGCCGGGTGGTACGCGGCCCAGCGCGCGCACAGGTCGGCCGGCAGCGCCTCGCCGTTGGAGACCAGGACGCGCAGCGAGGGCAGGGCGGGGGCCGCGCCGGCGGCGTCCCAGGCGTCCAGGGTGGCCCGCAGCAGCGAGGGGACCAGCTCCAGCACGGTCAGCCGCTCGGCGGCGACGGTGCCGAACAGGACGTCCGGATCGGCCTGGGCGTCCCGGTGCACCGGGCGGACCCGGCCCCCGGCGACCAGCGCGGCCAGGGTCTGCCAGACCGTCACGTCGAAGGTCACCGGGGCGCTGTGGACCACCGCCGCGTCCCGGTCGAGCCCGAGGTCCTCGACCTTGGCCAGCAGGTGGTTCACCAGGCCGCCGCGGTGCACCAGCGCGCCCTTGGGGCGGCCGGTGGAGCCCGAGGTGTAGATCACGTAGGCCAGTTCGCGCGGGTCCTCGGCGGCCGGCCCGGCGTCGGGCTCGGCCGTCGCGCCGTCCAGCTCGTGCACGGCCACCGGCCGGCCGGCCCCGGCGGCGGCCCGCTCGGCGAGGCCGAGGTTGGCCCGGTCGGCGAGCACGGCGGTGGCGCCGCTGTCGGCGAGCAGGCCGGCCAGCCGGGCCAGCGGGGCGCGCGGGTCGAGCGGCAGGAACGCCCGGCGGGTGCCGAGCACGCCGATCTCGGCGACCACGAAGTCGCGTCCGGGCTCGGTCAGGACGGCCACCACGCCCTCCCCCGGGGCGAGCAGCCGGGAGACGGCGGCGGCCCGGCCGACCAGGGCCGCGTAGCCGAGGTCGCCGGCGTCGTCGGTGACCGCGACCGCCTCCGGACGCAGCCGGGCGTTGCGCCGGACCCGCTCGACCACGCCGAGGTGCGGCTCCTCGCGGACCGGCCCGGTCAGCGCGGCGGTCACGGCCTCCTGCTCGCCGGGGGCGAGCAGGTCGAGGTCGGCGAGCGGGGTGTCCGGGTCGGCGGTGACGAACCGCTCCAGGAAGGCCAGGAAGCGGGCCAGGTGGTCGCGCAGCTCGTCGCGGTCGTAGCGGCTCTCGTTGCCGCTCAGGTCGAGGGCGATGCCCGCCTCGCCCTTGTCGGCCAGGGTGAACTCGAAGTCGTCGACGAGGCCGGTGGAGAGGTTGTGCATGACCGCCTCGCACGGCCCGATCGACAGCTTCTCGATCTGCGGCATCATGTTGACGAACGGCCCGAAGGCCCGCCGGTCGTCACTGGACAGCCCCATGCCCCGGCGGATCCGGCTGACCCGCAGCCGCTGGTGCTTCAGCCCGCCGGCCAGCTCCTTGTACGCGGCCGCCAGCAGCCCGCCACGGGTCAGCCCGGGCTCGACGGCCAGCCGCAGCGGCACGTAGTTGACCACCATGCCGGGGATCACCTGCATGGTGCCGCCGACGCGGGCGGTGACCGGCAGCGAGAGCAGCACGTCCCGGGCACCGGTGACGCGCTGGGTGTACGCGGCGACCGCCGCCACGACCACGCTCTGCCAGGTGGCCCGGATGTCCCAGGCGATCGCCCGCATCCGCTCGGCGATCGCCTCCGGCAGCACGGTCTGCTCGCGCAGGAAGCCCTGGGTGGGCTCGGCGTCACGGCGGGAGAGGGTGATCGGCTCGGGGGCCCCGGCCAGCCGCTGCTCCCAGTACGCGGTGTCGCGCGCGTGGTGCTTGTGGTCGGCGTAGGCCGCCTCCGCGTCGATGAGGGTCCGCAGCGGCGCGAACCGGCCCTCCTCCAGGTCCCCGCCGGTGAGCAGGCTCGCGTAGACGGCCGACAGCCGCTGCCAGTAGATGACGTAGCTGAAGCCGTCGGAGGCCAGGTGGTGGTTGTTCAGGCAGAAGACGAGACGGTCGGGGCCCAGCAGGTAGACGCCCAGCCGGAACAGCGGCTCGCCGGAGGCGACGTCGAACGCGATCGCCATGTCGGCCCGGATGCCGTCCCGGGCGGCCTCGAACGGATCCTCGGCGCCGCTCACATCGGTGATCGTCAGCGGCGGCTCGGGCAGCGGCTCGACGCTCTGCCGGGG
Organism: Kitasatospora sp. NPDC097605; assembly: GCF_040302725.1. Taxonomy (NCBI): domain Bacteria; kingdom Bacillati; phylum Actinomycetota; class Actinomycetes; order Kitasatosporales; family Streptomycetaceae; genus Kitasatospora; species Kitasatospora sp. NPDC097605. The sequence goes on from NZ_JBEOSF010000003.1 coordinate 106,707, forward strand.
CTCGCCGTCCACCTCGAAGTACCGGGTGCGCAGGCACTCCGACTCCTCGACGAGCCGGTGGAGCGCGGTCAGGAAGAGGTCGCGGTCCAGCGGTCCCCTGACGTCCCAGAAGATCGCCGTGTTGTAGCCGGCACCCCCGCCGGTGATCTTCTCGTCGAACCAGATGTCCTGCTGGCCGGCGGTGAGTGGCAGACCGGTCGTCCGAACGTGATCCATAGCAATCCCCTCGACAAGGTCACCGGCGGTAGGGACGATGCTTGTCGCGCCCGCTGACACCTCGCTGACCTGCAACTGACGCAGAACCGGTGCCGGGGCGCCTCACGGCGCCCCGGCGGTGTTGCCCGTCGTGCGTGCGCGGCGGCGGCCGGTCAGCCGCAGCCGCCGGCGTGGCCGTCGTCGATCGACGGGCCGAGGCGCACCGCGCCGTTGTGCGGCTGCGGCGTGGTGGCCGCGGTGACCGTGACGCCCTTGCCCCGCAGGTAGGCGGCGAAGTCGTCGAGCCGGTCCAGGCCCCAGAAGCGGGTGAACCCGTGGACGAAGAACGGCACGCCGAACACCCCGTCCTCACCGGCCTGCGCCAGCAGCCTGGTCCCCTCGGCCCGCAGCCCCGGGTCGTCGACGGCCCCGGCGACCAGGTCGGGGTCGATGCCCAGCGAGGCGCCGATCTCCCCGACCACCTTCGGGTCGCAGATGTCCCGGCCCTCCAGGAAGCGCGCCTGGTAGCAGGCCGCGATGTACGCCCGGCCCCGGCCCTTGGCCTCGGCCACCAGGTAGCCCAGGTGCGGCACCTCCCAGACCGAGTCCCGGTCCACCGGCCAGGTCATGTCCAGACCGCGGGCCTTGGCGAGCCGGCCGATGTCCTGGAGGATGTACATGTTCTTGGCCCGGGTCATCTCGCCGACCACGTACTCGCCGCCGTACTCGGCGAGCATCTGCGTGGTCTTCGCGTCCGGCTCGCAGAACGGCACCCACTCGACCGCCTCGGCCACGTCCGGCAGCCGGGTGGTCAGTTCCCGGTGGAGCAGCCAGGAGTACGGGCTGCGCAGGGAGAAGTAGAAGCGCGGAATCTTGTGCTTGGCCATGCCGGAAGCCCTCCTTTCGATGTCTGGACGAATCAGGTCGCGCGGCCTCAGACGACGAGGCCGCCGTCGACGCCGAACACCTGGCCGGTGATGTAGGAGGCGCGCTCGGAGACCAGGAAGGAGACCAGGTCGGCGACCTCGTCGGCGCGGCCGAACCGGCCCAGCGGGATCCGCTCGGCCATCTTCCCGGCGTAGCCCTCGGTGAGCCCGGAGATCATGTCGGTCTCGATGAACCCGGGCGCGACCGCGTTGGCCCGGATCCCGTACGGGCCGGCCTCCTTGGCCACCGCCTTGGTGAATCCGATCAGCCCGGCCTTGGAGGCCGAGTAGTTGGACTGGGTGGCGTTCCCGTACACGCCGGCCACCGACGAGAGGGTGACCACCGAGCCGGCGCGACGCTTCATCATCGCGAACACCGCGGCCTTGCAGACGTGGTAGGTGCCGTCGAGGTTGGTCCGCAGCACCGCGTCCCAGTCGGCCTCGGACAGCAGCACCAGCGGGTTGTCGCGGACGATGCCGGCGCAGGACACCACCGCGTGCAGCGGGCCCAGCTCCTTCTCCACGCCCCGGACCAGGTCCCGGACCTCGCCGTGCGAGGAGACGTCGACCCGGCGGGCCAGCACGGCGGCGCCGTGCTTCCGCGCCGCCTCGGCGACGGCCCCGGCCGCGTCCTCGTCGGCCCGGTAGCAGAACGCGACGTCGTAGCCGTCGCGGGCCAGCCGGTCCACCACCGCGGCGCCGATCCCCCGGGAGCCGCCGGTCACCAGGGCCACCCTGCGGGGCTCCGCCCCGTGCGCGGTCCCGGTCACCGTGCCCACCCGCCCACGACCGCACAGCCGACCAGGCCGTCCCGCTCGATGCCGGTGACCAGCGCGACGCCGTCCGGGGCGAGCCCGCCGAGCTCCGCCCTGGCCAGGACGGCGGCCAGTTGGAGACCGGTGGCCGCGCCGGCGGTGTCGCCGAGCAGCGGACGGCAGCGGATCCACTCCGGCCCCGCCCCGGGGCCGAGCACCTCGGCCAGCGCCTGCTCCTCGACGGTGTCGAGGCCGTCGCCCGCGCCGAGCGGGGCGATCAGGACGACATCCCCGGGCCGGACGCCGGCCCGGTCGAGCGCGTCGCGGACGCAGGCGGCGAGCGCCCCGCGGGCGTCACCGCGCTCGGCGAAGGACCGGAACCCGGTGCCGAGCAGCCGGGCCAGCGGGGTCCGCCCGGACTCGAGCGCGTCCTGAGCGCGCTCCAGCAGGCAGACCGAGGCGCCCTCCCCCAGCGCGGTCGTGCGGTCCTCGCCCACCCGGCCGTGCCACTCCAGCCAGGCCCGCTGCTCCGAGTACTCCTCGGCGGCGCCGCACAGCACCCGGGCGCAGTGGCCGCCGCGGTGCAGCCGGGCCGCGTAGCTGAGCGCGAGCAGCCCGGCCAGCCGGCCGCCGGTGACCGTGGTGTTGGGCCCCTTGAGGCCGTGCCAGATGGCGCTCTGCCCGGCCGCCCGGTTCATGATGGCGTTCGGGAAGTGGGCCGGCTCCACGTGGTAGGGCCGCTCGCCGGTGAACGAGCCCTTGGTGAAGTCCATGGTGCTCTGGACGCTGCCGGAGCCGGTCCCGAGCACCAGCCCGATCTGTTCCGGACGCTCCGTCAGTTCCGGTCCGCAGTCCGCCAGCAGCCGGCCGACGGCGGTGACGGTGATGGCCGTCACCCGGTCCATGCTGCGGGTGCCCTTGCGGCCGACGTACTTCGCGGCGCTGAAGTCCGGGATCAGGCCGGCCTCCCGGAACGGGCCCGGGTGCTGCTCGCCGTCCAGCGCGCGGACCGCCGGCCGGCCGGCCAGCACGCCCTCGCGGTACGGCTCGCTGCCCACGCCGTACGGGGAGACCGCCGACCAGGCGGTGAAGACCAGTCCCGTCCGGTCCGGCGTCCGGTCCGCCGATGGCCCGCCGGCGGTCTGCTGCGCGGTGGTCACGACGCCTCCCGGTAACGGCCGAGGATCAGCACGGCGTTGTTCCCCCCGAAGGCGAGCGCGTTGTTCTGGACCATGTTCAGCTCGGCGGCCCTCGCCTCGTTGGGCACGCAGTCCACGCCGCACTCCGGGTCGGTCTCACGGTGGTTGATGGTGGGCGGGATGAAGCCCTCGACGATCGCCAGCGCACAGGCGGCCGAGGCCAGCGCGCTGGCCGCGCCCATCGAGTGCCCGATCATCGACTTGATCGAGACCACCGGCGGCGGCGTGCTGAACACCTGCCGGATGGCGCCGGCCTCGGTCACGTCGTTGGCCTTGGTGCCGGTGCCGTGCGCGGAGATGAAGTCGATGTCCTCCGGCTTGATCCCGGCGTTGCGGTGGGCGATCTCCATGCAGCGGGCCAGGCTGTCCCGGTCCGGCGCGACCGGGTGGTGCGCGTCGCAGTTCAGCCCGTACCCGAGCACCTCGGCGTAGATCCGCGCGCCGCGGGCCCGCGCCGACTCCAGGCTCTCCATCAGCAGGATGCCGGCCCCCTCACCGGTGAGGATGCCCCGGCGGTCCTTGTCGAACGGCCGGCAGGCGTCCGGCGCGATGGTGCCGAGCCGGTAGAAGCCGGAGAAGGTCTTGCGGCAGACCGCGTCGGCCCCGCCGCACAGGGCGATCTCGGCGTCGCCGTGGCGGATGGCGTCGAAGCCGCTGCCGATGGCGTAGTTCCCGGCCGAGCAGGCGGTCGGGATGGTCAGCGCCTCGACGTCGGTCAGCCCGAGTTCCCGGACGATGCCGAGCGACAGCCCGCCCGCCTGGGTCCGCCGGACCACCTCGGGCGCCCACGACTCGGGGCCGTGCTCCAACTGCTGGGCGACCAGGCCGTCCAGGTCGCGGGACTCCGCGTCGGTGGTGCCGACCGAGACCAGCGCCCGGCGGCGCCGGAGCTCCTCCGCGCTCAACCCGCTGTCGGCCACCGCCATGTTGGCGGCGGCCACGGAGAACTGGGTGGCGCGCCCCAGCTCGTCCGGGTCGGTCCGGTGGATCCACTGCGCCGGGTCGAAGTCGTCGACCTCGCACCCGTTGGCGTGGGCGAATCCCGTCGTGTCGAAGGCGGTGATCGGCTTGACCCCGCTCCGGCCGGCCCGCAGACCGTCCAGGAAGGCCTGGACGCCGAGGCCGATACTGGTGACCACGCCGAGGCCGGTGATCACGACGCGGCGTGGCCGTTGCTCGTTGTCGTGCACGTGCACTCCCGTCCGAGACCCGGTCTACGCCTTGGCGGCCAGTGCGTCTTCCACCACGGCGGCCACGCCGTTCAGGTCGACCATGCGGGAGAGTTCGGCCTGGTCGATGTCGATGCCGAAGGCACGCTCGAGCTGGGAGAGGATCTCGATGGCGCCCATCGAGTCGGCGTCGTGGTCCTCCTTGAAGCGGCTGGTGTCGGTCACCTCGTCCGGGTCGATCTCCAGGATGTCGCAGACGAGTTCCTTGATCTGGGCGCGACGCTCAACGTCGGTGTTCAGGGTCATGCCGGCCATGCTGGTCGAGCGAGCTGACAGGGCTCTGATCCACCGCTGACCGGCCGCTGACGGGGCCGGCCAGATACCCGCTCAATTCGGTGAATTCCGACGGGTGTTCGGCGATCCAGGCCCAGTAGCGGGGGATGGATCGGGCGTACTCGCAGTAGTATTGCCGGACCGTCCCGGCGAGCCGGTCCACGGTGGCCCGGCCGAGCAGACCGCTGCGCCACATCAGCTGCATCTCCGTCCACCGGGTGCCCGCGATCGGCACCAGGCGGACATCGCTGGTGGCCCCGGTCGGGGTCGCCAGGGCGGCCGCCCCGCCGTCACTGACCCAGCTCATCGCCTCGGCGTGGCTGGCGACGCGGTGCAGCAGCTCGGGTCCGGAGCCGAAGCTCTCGAACAGCGCCGACTCGACCCGGTGGAACCAGTGGTCACGGGTGAAGCGGACCCAGGTGAGGGAGGCGAGTTCGGTGGTACCCAGCACCGGCCGCGCGGCCATCGGATGCCCCTTCGGCAGGGCCACCCAGACGGGTTCGCGCACCACCACGAGCCGGGACAGCACGGGGTCCGCCCCGGCGTCCGGGAGCCCGGCGCCGACGCCGGCGCCCGGCACCAGCGCGGCGGTCAGCGTGCCGCGGCGCAGGGCGGCGACGGCGGCGTCCGGTCCGACCGTCTCGGTCCACACCTGGGTCCCGGGGAGCGCGGCCTGCAGCGCGCCGCGGAGCGTCGGCGGAGTCCACTCGGCGTTCCCGAAGTACAGGGTGTCCTGCCCCGTGGCGGAGGCCTCGGCGATCAACGCGTCGGCGCGCTCCACGAGGTCCAGCATCATGGGTATGAGTCGCTCGCCCAGAATGGTCGGAACGACTCCCGAGCGCGACCGGACGAAGAGTTCGCCGCCCATGGCTTTTTCGATTCTTCGCAGCTGCGCGGTGAGTGAAGGCTGTGGAATCTTGAGCTCGACCGCAGCCTTGGATATGCTTTGAGTGGCCGATATTGCCGCGACGACTCTGGCATGGCGAAGCTCGACATTCACACTGCCCCCCTAGCCGGTCGGAATCTCCCAAAAATGACACGGCCGGCCCCCGCCAACCGCCAGAAATGAAATTCCGAGAAATCCTCCTGCACACCGGCAAGAGCATTCACGATGCTAGCAGGGCATACCTGCATCGTCCACCAAGAGACGTTACCCGATCTTGGTGGACTTTTTTATGCCGCGCGGCACTTGCCACGGCGGCGCCCGGCCGGGACCCGCCCGGCGCACTAGCCGGCATGGACCCCCAGTGCCCGGCGGGGTTCACCCAGCACCGCGTCCTGCTCCAGGATCGCCTGGTAGACCCGGTGCATCGCGCGGCCCGGTTCCAGGCCCAGATCGCTGACCAGTCGCCGGCGGGCGCCGTGGAAGACGTCCAGCGCCTCGGTCTGCCGGCCCTCCTGGTAGAGCGCGAGCATCAGCAGCTCGCTCAGCCGCTCGCGCTCCGGGTACTCCACCGACTTCTCTCTCAACTCCGCTATGGACACCCGTTTCTGACGGAGATGCAGACGCGCCTCGGTGAGGTCCTCGTAGGCGGTGACCCGGCGCTCCTCCAGATGGGCGGCCTGGATCCGGCAGTGCATGCCCTCGCAGGAGTTCACCGCGTCCTGGAGGGCGGGACCGCGCCACAGCGCGAGTGCCCTTTCGAGCACCACCACCGCGTCGGCCGGGCAACGGCCGAGCAGGTCCGCGCCGGCCTCCGCCAGCGCGAGGAAGCGGTGGGCGTCCACCGCCTCGGCCGGGACGTCCAGCAGATAGCCGTTGGCGACCGTGCGCACCAGCTCGTCCTCCCCGGTCACCGACTGAAGCAGCTTGCGAAGTCGGCCGATATTCGCCTGCAACGCGTTTCTGGCATTGGCGATGCGCTGCTCCGCCCACAACTCGTCGATGAGCCGGTCAAAAGTCACCACCGATCCCGGTGCGGTCGCCAGGAGGGTCAGCACCGCGCCGACCCGCTTCGACGCGACCGCCCACCGGCGATTCCCGACGGACAAGGAAAGAGAACCGAGCAGTAGTATTTCCACGGCAAGGACCCCCGTCGACGTAGGCTTTGGCCCATCGTGCCGAATCTGTCAGGTCCCGGGAAATACCATCTCGCCGGTGCATGTCATACGGAATGGTATGGCCGGGCAGGGAACGCGGGGAGGCGCCGGACCGGGCGGGGGTCCCGATCCGACGCCGGTCTGCGGCAGGGTTGTCAGACACCTGTTCCCACGGTCGCCGGGCCCGCGGCCGGCTGGAGCGGGCCGCCCTGCTCGGGGGTGCGGGTCGGCCACCAGCTCAGCCGCCCGAGCAGGGTCAGCGCGGCCGGCAGGATCATCACCCGGATGATGAAGGCGTCCAGCAGCACCGCGACCGCGAGGCTGAAGCCGATCTGCTTCATCTCCGCGAGGTGCAGGAACATGAAGCTGGCGAAGACCGTCACCATGACGACGGCGGCACTGGTCACGACCTTGGCCGAGCGGGCGATGCCGTCGATGACCGCCTGCCGCGTGGGCATCCCGGCCAGGACGGCCTCCCGGATCCGGCTGACCACGAAGACCTGGTAGTCCATCGACAGGCCGAAGAGGATCACGAAGAGGAAGAGCGGCACCCGGGAGCCGATCGCGTTGGTGGCACTGGAGTCGAACCCGAACAGGGTGGAGGCCAGGCCCCACTGGAAGAAGATCACCAGCAGGCCGAGCGAGCCGCCGACCGAGAGCAGGTTCAGCGCGATGCCGACCAGGCCGATGACCACCGAGCGGAACACCACCGCCGTCATCAGGAAGGTCAGCAGCAGCAGGAAGCCGACCACCAGCGGCAGCTTGTCGTTCTGGTGGGTGAGGTAGTCCGCGTCGCGGGCCGAGTCCCCGGTCACCCCGTACTCGGCGCCGGCCAGCTTGCCGAGCGTCGCGGGCACGTAGTCGTCGCGGAGGTGGTCCAGCGAGGCGGCCGCCTCGTGCGAGCTCTGCCGGAACGGCACCGCCAGGGTGAGCCGGCTGACCCGCTTGTCCTGCGAGGTCCTCAGCTCCGGCTGCACCCCCTGGGCGAACACCGGGTCGGCCTGGGCCTTCCGGCCGAGGTCCTGGAGCGCCGCGGCGACCGCGCCGGCCTCGCCGGGTTCCGCGCTCACCACCACGGTGTGCTGGACCCGCAGGTGCGGGAAGGCGTCGTTCAGCCGGTCGTAGGTCTGCATCGCCGGGATCTGCCGGGAGTGGGTGTCCCGGTTCAGCACCCGCAGCTCCATCCCGAAGGCCGGCAGCGCCAGCAGGAGCATCGCCAGCCCGGAGACCAGCAGGGTCAGGCCCGGACGCTCGCTGGCCGGCCGCAGGACGGCGGTCCACACCTTGCCCAGCTCCGCCTTGCGCGGCGCGGCCGTCCTCGGCGCCTTGCCGCGCGCGGCGTCCCTGGCCGCCCGGCGGGCCGCCCGGCGCTCGGCCCGGTGACCGGTCTTCACCAGCAGGGCCGGCAGCGCGGTCATCGAACTCGCCATGGCGACCAGGACGACGACGATGGCACCGGTGGCCAGCGAGGAGAAGATGATGTCGGTGGCCAGGTACAGCGTGGCGGTCGAGACGATCACCGCGACGCCGGAGACCATCACCGCCCGGCCCGAGGTCGCCGCGGCGATGCCGACCACGGCCTCCGGGCTCAGCCTGCCGCCGCTGTTCTTCTGCTCCTCGCGCTCGCGCTTGAGGTAGAAGAGCGCGTAGTCGACGCCGACCGCCATGCCGATCAGCAGGATGACGTTGTTGCCCACCCCGGCGTCCGGCATGACGTGCGAGACCACCATCGACAGGCCCATCGCCGCCATGATCGAGGAGACCGCCAGCAGCAGCGGGACGCCGACCATGAGCACCGAACCGAACACCACGGCCAGGGTGACCAGGGTGACCGGGAAGGTGATCGCCTCGGACGCCGCGAGGTCCGAGCTGCGCTGGTCGTTGAGCCCCTTGCTGACCGACCCGCTGCCGGTCTCCTCGACCACCAGGTCGGGGTTGGCCCGCTGCACCTGCGCCGTCTGCTCCTGCAGCGGCTCGACGTTCTTCTTGGCCTCCAGCTCGGGGCCCTTCATGGTGACCTCGACCATCACCATCCGGCCGTCGCCGGACCGCACCGGGGCGGCCACCTGCTCGACCTCCGCCAGCCTGCCCATCCGCGCGGCGATGTCCGCCGCCACGGCGTCGGCCTCGGCCTTGTCCAGCGAGCCGGACTTGGCGGAGATCATCACCTGCTCGGCCGGCTTGTGCTGGAGGCCGGCCGAGGCCGCGATCCTGTCCGCGCGGCCGGACTCGCCCACCCAGTAGTCCTTGGCCACCGCATTGTTGGTCCCGGCCGCGATGCCGACGCCGAGGCACAGCACGACGAACGCGAACCAACCGGCGATGGCCCGTCCGGGGTGCAGCGCACTCCAGCTCGCCACCCTCACGGTGATCGGCTGCTTCTTCACTGGCCCATGCTCCTTACCGATCGTCACGTCCATCATGTGTAAGTCGAGAATGACGGGTGTTGGGCTGAGGGGTCAACTGAAAGACGGACTCCGGCCAGAACGGCGAACTTTGGCCGTCCGAACGGGATTTCGACGCCGGACAGGCCGCGACCCCCGCCTCCGGGGGAGGACGGGGGTCGCGATCGGCGTGACCTGCCGTGCCCGGGCCGTCGCCCGGGGTCACCGGATCAGCCCCGGGCGGTCGTGTCGAGCTCCAGGGCGTGGGGGCCGTAGACCTCGTTGACCCACGAGGTCAGGTAGACGTTGTCGAGGTAGCGCTCGCCCAGGTCGGGCGCGATCGCCACCGCCACGGTCGGCTCGTCCCCCCGGTGGTCGGCCAGCCAGCCGAGCGCGCCGGCGAGCACCGTGCCGGTCGAGCCGCCGAACAGCAGCCCGCGGGCGGCCAGCCGGTGCGAGACCCGGACCGCCTCGATCTCCGGGACGTGCACGACGTCGTCGACGAACGACCGGTCGAGCAGCGGCGGCCGGACACCGGCGCCGAGCCCCGGGATCATCCGCGGCCCGGCCGGGGCGTCGAAGATGACCGAGCCGACCGAGTCCACCGCCACCACGGTCACCGGGCGGCCGGACTCCTTGAAGTAGCGCGCGCAGCCCATCAGGGTGCCGGTCGTCCCGGCGCCGACGAACAGCACGTCGAGGTCGGGGAACTGCTTGGCGATGGACGGCGCGGTGGTCCGGTGGTGGGCGATCCAGTTGTACTCGTTGCGGTACTGGTTCAGCCACAGGTACCGGTCGTCCCGCTCGCAGAGCCACCGGACGTGGGCCAGCCGGGCACCGAGGAAGCCGCCCGCCGGGGCGGGCTCGGTGACCGTGTGCACCTCGGCGCCCATCGCCTCCATCATCCGGCGGGTGGCCGGGTTGCACCGGGTGTCGGTCACGCAGAGGAAGCGGTAGCCCTTGCCGGCCGCGATCAGGCTGAGGGCGACACCGAGGTTCCCGGAGGAGGACTCCACCAGCACCGAACCGGGGCGGAGCGCGCCGCGGTCCTCGGCGTCGGCCACCATCGCCGCGGCGGCCTTGAGCTTGATCGAGCCGGCGAAGTTGAACGCCTCGCACTTCAGGTAGAGCGGGGCCCCCAGGGACGGACGCAGGTCCACGAAGAGGTCGTCGACGTGGAAGTCCTCCGGTGCGGAGATGACGGGCATCGCCACCCCGCCTCAGGAGCCGGCCGCGGCGGCGTGCCCGTACCGGTCGACCTCGTGGAAGAACCCCTCGACCACCTGCAGCCCGCCCTCGCGGCGCACCTCGTCCAGGACGTACCGGCCGAGGGCCAGGTCCAGGATCCCCAGGCCGAAGGGCGAGAAGACCACCGTCCGCCCGGCCGGCACCCGCAGGCCGCCGGTCAGCACGTCGTACAGCGTCCCGTCGACGAAGTCCCGTCCGCCGGTGAGCTGTTCGGCCAGGTGCGGGGAGGTGTCGGCCTTCAGGCAGTGCTCGACGTCGTCCAGCACGTTCACCGCGGTCAGCAGGACCTCGGGGGCCAGGTCGCGCAGCGAGACGTTGAGGACCACCGGGTGGTGGTCGAACCAGCCCGGGTCGGTGAGGTGCGGGGCGGAGGCGACGGTGGCCAGCACCACGAGGTCCGAGCCGCGGACCAGGTCCTCGGCCCGCTCGTGCACGGTGATCCGGCCGGCCGCCCCGGAGCGGTCCAGGTAGGAGCGGAAGCCGTCCGCGTGCCCGGCGGACAGGTCGTGCACGCCCACCTCGTCGAACTCCCAGCCGGTGGCGGCCAGATGGGTGTGGATGTAGCGGGCGATCAGCCCGGCCCCGATGAAGCCCACCCGCCGGGGGCGCTCCCGCTCCCGGGTGAGCCGGTCGGCCGCCAGCGCCGCCGACGCGGCCGTCCGCGCCGCGCTGACGATCGAGCTCTCCAGACAGGCCAGCGGATAGCCGGTCGCCGGGTCGTTGAGGATCAGCACCGCGGACGCCCGGGGGATTCCGGCCGCCACGTTCCCGGGGAAGCTGGAAATCCACTTGAGCCCGTCCACCGGCGAATCCCCGCCGATCGACGCGGGCAGCGCGATGATACGCGAGGAGGGCCGGTCGGGGAATCGCAGGAAATACGACGGGGGATTCACGGTGGCGCCTTCGCCGTGCAGCCGGTAGGCCGCCTCCACCAATTCGACCGTCCGCTTCTCCTGGCCGGACAGCACACGGTGGACCTGCTCGCCGGGGATCACCGCGAACGGCGGCACCTGTCCTTGCCGGGTCATGCGCTGTGTCATGCAGAACTCCATTGCAGCTCGAGTGCCGTCCGGCACCGCCGACGGCGCCATCCTGGCCAGCGGCACTGACACCACGCTGACGCCCGGCCCGGCCGACGGCCGACCCCCCGGTCGACCTGCGAGTTTCACGGATGCCTGAAAAACGTAGCCGGTAATTGCCGCCGAACCTAGGCTTCATTTTCGGTGGCGCCACCACAGGGATATTCGAAGCCAGCTCCAGCGAAAGGATTCAGCCATGCTCAACAAGGTTGTGATCGTCGGCGGCGGAACCGCCGGCTGGATGACCGCCTCCTATCTCAAGGCGGCTTTCGGCGAGCGCATCGACATCACCCTGGTGGAATCCGGGAACGTCGGCACGGTGGGCGTCGGCGAGGCCACCTTCAGCGATATCCGGCACTTCTTCGAGTTCCTCGGGCTCAAGGAGAAGGACTGGATGCCGGCCTGCAACGCCACCTACAAGCTGGCCGTCCGCTTCGAGAACTGGCGCGAGCCCGGCCACTACTTCTACCACCCGTTCGAGCAGATGCGGTCGGTCAACGGCTTCCCGCTGACCGACTGGTGGCTGCAGAACGGGCCGACCGACCGCTTCGACAAGGACTGCTTCGTGATGGCGTCGGTCATCGACGCCGGCCTCAGCCCCCGGATGCTCGACGGCACCCTGATCGACCAGCCGTTCGACGAGAAGGCCGGCGAGATGCACGGACTCACCATGTCCGAGCACCAGGGCAAGACGCAGTTCCCCTACGCCTACCACTTCGAGGCCGCGCTGCTGGCCAAGTACCTGACCAAGTACTCGGTCGACCGCGGCGTCACCCACGTCGTCGACGACGTCCAGGAGGTCCAGCTGGACGACCGCGGCTGGATCACCGGGGTCCGCACCCGCGAGCACGGCGACCTCACCGGCGACCTGTTCGTCGACTGCACCGGCTTCCGCGGCGTGCTGCTGAACAAGGCCCTGGAGGAGCCGTTCATCTCCTACCAGGACACCCTGCCGAACGACAGCGCGGTCGCCCTCCAGGTGCCGATGGACATGGAGCGCCGGGGCATCCGCCCCTGCACCACCGCCACCGCCCAGGACGCCGGCTGGATCTGGACCATCCCGCTGATGGGCCGGGTGGGCACCGGCTACGTCTACGCCAAGGACTACCTCTCCCCCGAGGAGGCCGAGCGGACCCTGCGCGAGTTCGTCGGACCCGCCGCGGCGGACGTCCCGGCCAACCACATCCGGATGCGGATCGGGCGCAGCCGCAACTCCTGGGTCCGCAACTGCGTGGCGGTCGGCCTGGCCAGCGGGTTCGTCGAGCCCCTGGAGTCGACCGGCATCTTCTTCATCCACCACGCGATCGAGCAGCTGGTGAAGAACTTCCCGGCGGAGGACTGGAACCCGACCCACCGGGAGCTCTACAACAGCGCCGTCGCCAACGTCATGGACGGCGTGCGGGAGTTCCTGGTGCTGCACTACGTCGGCGCCAAGCGGGCCGACAACCAGTACTGGCGGGACACCAAGACCCGGAGCATCCCGGACGCGCTGGCCGAGCGGATCGAGCGCTGGAAGACCCAGCTGCCGGACTCCGAGACGGTCTTCCCGCACTACCACGGGCTGCCGGCCTACTCCTACATGTGCATCCTGCTCGGCACCGGCGGCATCGAGCTGAAGCCCTCGCCCGCGCTGGCACTGTCCGACCCGGCCGCCGCGGAGCACGAGTTCCGGCTCATCCGGGAGAAGACCGAGCGGCTGACCCGGACCCTGCCCAAGGCCTACGACTACTTCGCCGCCCAGATGCGCTGACCGGCGCCGCTCCGACCGGAAGGGAAGGACCGGCATGGACGCCCTCGGGCTCCTGATCCGCATCGCACACCTGGCCGCCGCGCTGGCCGTGGTCCTGCTGATCGCCAAGCTGGGCAGGAGCGCCGCCGAGCGGTTGCGCCAGCCCGGCGTCATCGGGGAGATCCTGGCGGGGCTGCTGGCCGGACCGGCCGCGCTCGCCCTGCTCGGTGACCGCGCCTTCGACGCGGCCCTGCCGCCGGTGGTGCTCGACGACGTCAAGCTGGTCGCCGAGGCCGGCCTGGTGCTCTTCCTGGTCGGCCTGGCCCACAAGCTGCGGATCGGCCCCAACCGGCCGCCCCGCCGCGCCACCGCGTGGGTCTCGGCGGGATCCCTCGGGCCGCCGCTGGTGACCGGGCTGCTGCTGGCCGGCTGGGTGCTGGTCACCGGCGACGAGGCGGCCCGGGGCAGCGCCCCGCTGCCCGCCTTCCTGCTGATGACCGCGGTGACGATGTCCATCACCGCGGTGCCCGTGCTGGCCCGCATCCTGGCCGACCGGGGCCTGAGCGAGACCACCGCCGGGCGGCTGGCCCTCGCCTCGGCGATCGTCATCGACGCCCTCGGCTGGCTGCTGCTGACGGCCGCGATCGGCCTGGGCGCCGGCGACCCGGCCGAGTCCCTGCGCTCCGCCCTGGCGCTGCTGTTCGGCGGCGGGTGCGCGCTCCTCGTCCGGTACACCCTGCGCACCCGGATCGCGCAGGACCTGTGCCGGCGGCTGCCGGTGCCCGCCGCGATCGTGCTCGGCGCGGCGGCGCTGGCGGTGGCCTTCACCGTGGAGGAACTCGGGATGACCGCGATCCTCGGGGCGGCCGCGGTCGGCCTGGCGATCCCCGGGGACGACGCCGCCCCGTGGGCCCGGGCGGTCACCTCGGTGTCGAAGGCCGGCCGGCTGCTGGTGCCGACCTTCTTCGCGGCCACCGGGATCACCGTGCTCAACCGGGCCTTCTCCACCGCCTCGTGGTCGCTGATCCTGGTGACCGTGCTGCTCGGCTGCCTCGGCAAGGGGCTGGGCGGCTACCTCGGGGCCCGGCTCGGCGGCGAGGGCCCGCACACCGCGCGCCGGATCGGCGTGCTGATGAACACCCGCGGCCTGACCGAGCTGATCGTGATCCAGGCCGGCTTCAGCGCCGGGATCCTCACCCCGCCGATGGTGCTGGCGCTGATCGCCATGGCGGTGGCGACCACGATGATGACCGGGCCGCTGCTCAACCTGGTGGACCGTCGCGCCCCCGCCGTCCAGACCGGGCCCGCCGCCGTCACCGCCGTCCCCGTCCCCGCCCTCCGTCCCGTCGACCAGGAAAGCGGTGCGCGATGACCGACTCCACCCTGCGCTCCGAGGCCGGGGTGACGGCCGACGAGTTCCGGACGATGATGAGCGGCTTCCCGACCGGCGTGGCGGTCACCACCACCTACCTGGACGGTGTGCCGCGCGGGATGACCTGCTCCTCGATGTGCAGCGTCACCCTCGAACCCCCCACCCTGCTGGTCTGCCTGAGAGTCGGCAGCCCGACCCTGGAGGCGATCGTCAAGAGCGGCGCCTTCGCGGTCAACCTGCTGCACGAGAGCGCCCGGGAGACCGCCCGGCTGTTCGCCTCCGGCAACCCCGACCGCTTCGACCTGATCGACTGGGAGTCGGCGCCGGACTCGGCCGGACCGCACCTGGTGCGGGACGCCGGCACGGTGGCCGACTGCGAGGTGGCCCTCACCCAGCGGGTCGGCGACCACGTCACCGTCTTCGGCGGGGTCCGGCGGATCACCGACCGGGACCCCCGCCCCCCGCTGCTCTACGGTCTGCGCCAGTTCCGTTCCTGGTCGGCGATCTGACGACCGGTCACCCGCAGGAGGCCCGGCTCGGAGTGACGAGCCGGGCCTTCGCGCCGCCCGGCCGCCGGACCCGGGGCGGGCGCTCCCGGCCGTCATTGACAGTCACCTGCGCCATATGTAAGTTCCACATTACAGGTGGGAGCTTGGGGTGGTTGCGGATGACCAGCGAGGAGCTTCTGGCGCTGCTCGCTGCCCTGGGACACGCACAGCGCCTCCGGGTGATCGCCGAGCTGTCCGGCGGCCGGATGTACGTGAGTGAACTGGCCAGGCGGCTGGGCGTGTCCCGGCCGCTGCTCTACATGCACCTGGAGCGCCTGGAGACGGCGGGCCTGGTCGTGGGCCGGCTGGAGCTGTCCCCGGACGGCAAGGCGCTCAAGTACTACGAGCTGGCCCCGTTCGACGTGCACCTCACCGCGGACACCGTCCTCGCGGCGCTCCGCGAGGACCAGTCGGACGGGAAGGGGAAGAGCACATGACCGGCGCCACCATCGCCATCACCCTGGTACTGATCATCACCCTCGGCATCACCACCGGGACGGTCGCCTTCTTCCGCCTCCAACGGCACCGCGCGGACGCCGTGGCGATGGCCGAGTACCGGCGCCTCGCCGAGGAGGCCGTCGCCGGCCAGGAGGTCCTGCACGGCCGGCTGAGCGAGCTCCACGACCGGCTGGAGGCCGTCGAGACCCTGCTGCGGAGCGTCGAGTGAGCCGCCCCGGCCGGCCGCCGCACCGCCCCGCGCCGGACGACCCCCGGCTGCTCGGCGACCGGCTGGACGGCGGAGCGGGCCCGCTGTCGACGCTGTTCTCCGCCGCCCCCTGGCGGGCCGCCGGCTACCTCGCCGGCTACCTGGTGGCCGCCCCCGGCCTGTTCGCCGTCTCCCTGCTCGCCGTCCTGGCCGGCGCCGTGCTCAGCCTGTTCAGCTTCACCGTGCTGCTGGTCTCCGGCTCCGCCTGGGTCCTGCGCTGCTGCGCCCAGGTGGAGCGCGGGCGCGCCGTCCTGGTCGCCGACCCGATCCCCTACCGCTACCGGGACTCCGCCGGGCTCGACCTCACCGCCAGGCTCCGCACCCGGCTGGGCGACGCCGCCGTCGGCCGCGACTGCGCCTACCTGGTGCTGCTCTTCCCCCCGCTGCTGCTGCTCGACGCCGCCGCCCTGCTGGTCTGGCTGGTCCTGCTCGCCGGGGTCTCGCTGCCGCTCTGGTTCCGGGCCGTCGACAGCACCCACGCCGACGGGACCGTCGCCCCCGGCGTGCGGATCGGCCCGTCCGCCGACGGCCCGGCGCTCTGGCTCGACACCTGGCCGGCCGCGCTCGGCGCCGCCGTGCTCTGCCTGCTGCTCGCCGCGCTCTGGAGCCGGCCCCTGGTCGCGGCCGCCCGGCTGCACCTGCTGGTCGCCCGGACCCTGCTCCGCCCGCCCACCGATCCGCTCGCCGCGGCCAGGCGCGTCCTCGCCGAACCGGGCCCGCTGGCGCGCCTGCGCCACGGCTGAACCCGTACCACGCCCGACACCGCCCGGAAGGGGCAGCACAGATGAACGGGACACCGACTCCGCACCCGGAGGCCGTGGTGCGGCTCGACGACGTCCGCAAGATCTACCGCGGTTCCAAGAACACCGTGGCCGCCCTCGAAGGCGTCACCGTCGGCCTGCCCCGGGGCAGCTTCACCGCGGTGATGGGCCCGTCCGGCTCGGGCAAGAGCACCTTCCTGCACTGCGCCGCCGGGCTCGACCGGCCGACCTCCGGCTCGGTGCGGCTGGACGGCGTGGAGCTGACCGAACTCGGCGAACGCGAGCTGACCAGGCTGCGGCGGGAGCGGATCGGCTTCGTCTTCCAGGCCTTCAACCTGCTGCCCGCCCTCGACGTGGTCGACAACGTCACGCTGCCGCTGCGGCTGGCCGGCCGCCGCCCGGACAAGCGCGAGGTCGACGAGGTGATCGAGCGGGTGGGCCTGGCCGACCGCCGGCGCAACCGCCCCGGCGAGCTCTCCGGCGGCCAGCAGCAGCGCGTCGCCATCGCCCGCGCCCTGGTCACCAGGCCCGCCGTGGTCTTCGGCGACGAACCGACCGGCGCCCTGGACACCCACACCGCCCGCGAGGTGCTCGGCCTGCTGCGGGAGGCCGTCCAGTGGGCCGGCCAGACCGTGGCCATGGTCACCCACGACCCGGTCGCCGCCTCCCACGCCGACCGGGTGATCTTCCTGGCCGACGGCCGGATCGTCGGCACCCTGGAGCAGCCGACCGCCGACGAGGTGGCCGACCGGATGACCCAGCTCGGCGCCTGGGCGCAGGGCACGCCGCGCGGAGCCCGCCGATGATCAGGCTCGCACTGCAGACCCTGCGCTTCCACAAGGGCGGGTTCATCGGCTCCTTCGTCGCCCTCTTCCTCGGCGCCGCGCTGGTCATGGGCTGCGGCTCCCTGATGGAGACCGGCATCCACAACGCCGCGCCGCCCCAGCGGCTCGCCGCCGCGCCGATCGTGGTCACCGGCGACCAGGCGTACGCCGGCACCCGCCGCGACACCTTCCCGGAGCGGATCCGGGTGGACGCCGCCCTCGCCGCCGGGATCGAGGCGGTGCCCGGGGTCACCGGGACCGTCCCCGTGCTGTCCTTCGACACCGCGCTGCTGCGCGCCGGCGGTGCGCCCGGCCCGGAGGCGACCGGCCTCAACTGGTCGGCGGCCCGCCTCGCGCCCTACCACCTGGCCGAGGGCTCCGCCCCCCAGGAGTCCGGCGGCGTCGCGCTGGGCACCCGGCTCGCCGCGGCCGCCGGGCTGCGGCCCGGCGACGAGGTCCGGCTGGTGGTCCACGGCGAGCCGACCGTCCACCGGGTCACCGGCCTGGTCGACGGGCCCGCCGCCGACAGCACCCTCTTCGTCCCCGACGCCGACGCCGGCCGGGCCGTCGGCCGCCCCGGCCGGGTGGACTCGATCGGCGTCCTCACCGCCCCCGGCACCGCGGCCGGCCCGGTCCGCAAGGCCGTCGCCGCCGCGCTGGCCGGCTCCGGCGGACCGGTCACCGTGCTCGCCGGCGACGACCGCGGCCGGGCCGAGGACCCCGAGGTGGTGAGCCGCGGCCAGACCCTGATCACCCTCTCCGCGGTGTTCGGCGGCCTGTCCGCGTCGGTGGCCGTCTTCGTGGTGGCCGGCACCCTGGGCCTGTCCGTCCAGCAGCGGCGCCGCGAACTGGCCCTGCTGCGCGCCATCGGCAGCACCCCCGGCCAGCTGCGCCGCCTGGTGCTCGGCGAGACGCTGTTCCTGGCGGTGGCCGCCACCGCGCTCGCCGCCTGGCCCGGCCCCTGGGTCGGCCGCCGGCTGCTCGACGCCTTCTCCTCCGCCGGGGTGGTGCCGGAGAGCGTCGCCTTCCGGGCCGGCTGGGTCCCGCAGGCCGCCGGCGCGGGCGTCGCGCTGATCGCCGCCCTCGGCGCGGCGTTCATCGCCTCCCGCGCCGCCTCCCGCACCCGGCCCACCGAGGCGCTCGCCGAGGCGACCCTGCAGAGCCGCTGGTTCAGCTGGACCCGGCTGGTGTTCGCGGTGCTCTTCCTCGCCGGCGGCGCCGCGCTCGGCCTGGTCACCGCCACCATGGCGGGCCCGCAGGCCGGGAGCACCGCGATCCCGGGCGCGATGCTCTGGACGGCCGGCTTCGGGCTCCTCGGCCCCGGCCTCACCAAGGCGGCCGCCACCGTGCTCCGGCTCCCGCTGCGCGCGGTCACCGGGCTGGCCGGCCGGCTCGCCGCGCTGAACACCCGCGCCCGGGCGACCCGGACGGCGTCCGCCGTCCTGCCGGTGATGCTCGCCTCCGGGCTGGCCACGGCGATGATCTACCTCCAGACCACCCAGAGCGCCGGGGCCCAGGAGGCGTTCGAGGACAACCTCCGGGCCGACCTCGTGGTCGCCTCGGCCACCGGCGGGCTGCCGCTCTCCCTGGTGGACACCGTCACCCGGACGCCCGGGGTCGCGGCGGCCTCCGCACAGCTGTCCAGCGCGGGCTTCCTCGTCCCCCCGGAGCCGGCCGGCGGCCGGAAGGCCGATGACGACGACGCCCCGGAGCCCACCGAGGTGCTGCTCCAGGGCGTCACCGCCGCCGGGGTGGCCGGGACCACCTCCTACCGGGCGAAGGAGGGCGACCTCGGCGCGCTGACCGGCGACACGGTGGCGCTGCCGACCGGGACCGGCGGCCACCGGGTCGGCGACCTGGTGCCGATGCGGCTGGGCGACGGCACCCCGGTCACCCTGCGGGTGGTGGCCACCGTCGACGCCCGGCGCGGCTACGAGACCGCGCTGGTGCCCGCCGCCCTGCTGGCCCCGCACACCGACCGGGGCACCGTGCAGCAGATCCTGGTGAGCGCCGCGCCGGGCACCGACACCGGCCGGCTGCGCGCCGCGCTCGCCGCGCTCGGGGCCGAGCACCCCGGGCTCCAGGTGGCCACCAAGGCCGCCGTCGAGGCCGGCCGCGCCGAGCAGACCGACACCCAGACCTGGATGTCGTTCCTGGTGGTCGCCATGGTGATCGGCTACGCCACCATCGCGCTGGTGAACACCCAGGTACTGGCCACCAACGAGCGGCGGCGGGAGTTCATGCTCCAGCGGCTGATCGGCGCCGGGCGACGGCAGATCCTGCGGATGATGGCGGTGGAGGGCGTGCTGGTGGCCGGCTCCGGCATCCTGCTCGGGCTGGTGGTCGCGGCGGCCACCCTGATGCCGCTCAGCCTGAGCGTGCTCGGCTCGCCGCTGCCGCGGGGGCCGCTCTGGATCCTGCCGACCGTGACCGGCACGGCGCTGCTGCTGACCCTCGGGACGACCCTGCTGTGCACCGCGCTCATCCTGCGCGGCCGCCCCGCCGAGGCGGCGGGCAGCCCCGACTGAGCGCCCGGGCCCCCGTTCCCCGTTCCCCTGGTCACCGGACCGTCGGATCCGGGGAACCGGGGGCCGGGAGGCGGGGGCCGTCTGGTCGTCAGGACACCGTGAGCGAGTGCCGGGCGATCTCGGCCAGGGCCGCGGCGGTGCGCGCCGGGTGGTCGAGGGGGAACATGTGGCCGCCCTCCAGCAGCCGCAGGCTGCGCGCCCCGACCAGCGGCTCAAGCCGCCGCAGCAGCGCCGGCGGGCTGACCCGGTCCCCGGTCCCGCCGAGCAGGTGCACGGGGGCCGCCACCCGGCCGGGCCGCCAGCCGGCGGACGCCACGAAGGCGAGGTCCCGGCGCAGCACCGGGACGATGTACCCGACCGCGAAGCGCTCGGAGATCTCCAGCTCCAGCAGCATGCCGCGCCGGCCGGCCTCCGCGAACAGCCGGCCGTCCTCCAGGCACAGCAGGTCGTCCGAGCTGCGGCCGGGCTCCGGCGGCGCCGAGAGCACCAGATGCAGCCCGGCCGGCCAGTCCGGCCCGCTCAGCCGGGCCATCGCGTGCGCCACCCCGGCCCCCAGGCTGTGCCCGAACAGGATGCCGGGTCCGCGCAGCTCCCCGGCCAGCAGGTCCAGGTAGAAGCGGGCCAGCGTGTCGATCCCGCCGCCCGGGCGCTCCGGCTCCGGCGGGTGCGGCGGCGGCTGGACGCCGACCACCTGCCAGCCCGGGTCGCAGTGCTTGGCCAGCCGGGCGAACGAGCGGGTGGACCCGCCGGCGAACGGCACGCAGATCAGCCGGAAGTCCCCGCCCTCCCGGAGCACTTCGCGCTCGGGGCCCTGACGGCCGCTCACCGCTCCGCCTCCCGTCCGGGCCGGACCGGCGGGACCGCCGGGAGCGGGCCGGCCGCCGGGTGCGGGTCCCGGTGGAGCCGCACGGCGGACCGCCCGGTGCCGGTCCTGGCCGGCCGCTCCGTCCGCCCGTCCAGCAGGGCCACCCCCAGCGGGGTCACCGAGTGGAAGACGGTGTTGCGCACCCGCCGGGTGGTGATCAGCCCGGTCTGCCGCAGCACCGCGGTGTGCTGGCTGGCCCCGGCGACCGAGATGCCGAGCCGGTCGGCGAGCTGGCTGGTGGTGCAGCTGGCCCGCAGGGCGCGCAGCGCGGCCGCCCGGGTCTGGCCGACCAGGGCGCCGAGCGACTGCCGGCCCGTCGCCCGCTCGCCCCACAGGTCGGCCGCCCGGTCCGCGTCCAGCGGGGCGGAGACGGCCAGGACCAGCCGGCCGTCCTCGCGCTCGTCGGCGACCAGCTGGCCGGGCCGGTGGCCGAGGAACACCGACGGGCTGATCACCAGGCCGTTCCCGTCGAGCCGGACGTCCTCGTCCGGCGCGCCGTGGATCTCCAGGACCGGGGCGCACCAGCGGATCCTGGGGTGCAGGGTGGCGAGCAGCTGCTCCACCCCGCCGGCCATCACGGTCCGGCCGCGGGCGTCGCACTCGGCCTCCAGGAAGCCCAGCAGCCGGTCCCAGTACGGCGCCACCGCGATCCGCCAGACCTCCGGCAGACAGGCCTCCACCCGGCGCAGCTGGCCGGCCGGCGGGCCCTGCGGGCGGCCCGCGCGCAGCAGCGCGTCGGGGACGGCGGGCGGCAGGGCCGCCAGGTGGGGCATCCGGGACTGGGGCATCCGGGACGCGGCCTGCCGGCGCCAGCGCGCGTACGCCGTCCCGCCGCCGCGGGCGAGCAGACCGAGCGCGAACACCGTCTCGGCGTAGGGACCGGCGGTGGGGCTCAGCCGTACTCGGGCGAGGTCTCCGGCGGTGAAGTGGATTCGGAGCATCTGCGGTCTCCCCCCGGAGGCGCGGGCCTGCGCGGGAGCGCGTGCCCGATCGGCGCACGTCACCGGGACCGCAGGCGGACTGTCACTGCGTCGGGCCGGCCGCTCGGCCGGTCGGCGTGATCGGCGAGGCCGGCCGGTCGGAGCGATCGGCAGGTCGGATCGGCCGGTCGGAGCGATCGGCAGGCAGAGCGATCGGCCGGTCAGAGCGATCGGCCGGTCAGGGTGACGAAGACGTCGTCGAGCGTCGGCCGGCGGAGGGCGAAATCGGCGATCTCGATGCCCTCCTGCTGGAGCGCCACGGACACCGCGGCGATGTCGCCCACGCCGTGGTCGAGCTGCACGGTGATCTCGTGCTTCTCCTCGTCCACCGCCGTCTCCCCGACGGTCGCCCGGCGCACCGCGGCCAGCGCGGCGGGCAGTTGGTCCGGCCGGGCCAGCGCCAGCTGGAGCCGGTCCGGCCCGGTCTTGCGCTTGAGTTCGTCGGGGGCGCCCTCGGCGATCACCCGGCCGCCCGAGACCACGGCGATCCGGTCGGCGAGGAAGTCCGCCTCCTCCAGGTACTGGGTGGTGAGGAGCACGGTCACTCCGTCGCCGACCAGCTCCCGCACCGCCGACCAGAGCGCCATCCGGCTCACCGGGTCGAGGCCGGTAGTGGGCTCGTCCAGGAAGAGCACCGAGGGCGCCGACACCAGACAGGAAGCGAGGTCCAGCCGCCGCCGCATGCCGCCGGAGTACGTGCGGACCGGCCGGTCGGCGGCGGCCACCAGGTCGAACTCCTGCAGCAGCCGGTCCGCCCGCTCCCGGGCCGCCCGGCGGCCGAGGTGCAGCAGCCGGCCGATCAGGACCAGGTTCTCCCGCCCGGTGAGCAGCTCGTCCACGGCCGCGTACTGGCCCGCCAGGCCGATCCGGCGGCGCACCTCGCGCGGTTGCCGGACCACGTCGTACCCGGCCACCCGCGCGTGCCCGCCGTCCGGTTCGAGCAGGGTGGCGAGCACCCGCACCGTGGTGGTCTTCCCGGCCCCGTTGGGGCCGAGCAGGCCGAGCACCGTCCCCGCGGGCACCGCGAGGTCGACCCCGCTGAGCGCCTCGTGCTGCTTGTACCGTTTGCGGACCCCTTCGGCCCGGATCGCGTCCACGCGCTACGCCTCGCGCAGGCTACGCGGGCGCAGGTCGCTCCAGTGCTCCTCGACGTAGGCCAGCGCGGTGTCCCGCGGACCCTCCCCGAGGGCCACCGTCCAGCCCCGGGGCTGCTCGGCGAACGCCGGCCAGAGGGAGTACTGGCCCTCGTCGTTCACCAGTACCAGGAACGTGCCGTCCGGGTCGTCAAAGGGGTTCGTCACGTCGGAGCACTCCGGATCTCGTCGTGGGTGGTGCCGCCATGTCCCGATCATCGTGTCGAGGAGCGCTGACACGGCACTGACGGTGGCCTGAACCCGCCGCCCGCCCGGAGCAGGGCCTAGGACGCGAGCAGCTTCCGGGTCGCCGCCGGGTCGGCCTTGCCGTTGGCGTTGAACACGATCTCCGGCACGACGTGCACCTCGTTGGGCGCCAGCGCGGAGGGCAGCACGTCGGCCAGCGCCTGCCGGACCACCGCGGCGAAGGCCGGGTCGCGGGCGTACGCCGGGCTCGGCAGGACGAACACCTCCAGGCTGTCCACCGGCCCGCGGACGACGTCGAAGACGGCGTTGGCGACCCCGGGCACCGCCAGCACGTGGTGCCGCAGCTCGCCGAGCTCCACCCGGTGCCCGTTGACCTTCAACTGGTCGTCCCGGCGCCCCAGGTAGAGCAGCGCGCCCTCCGGGAGCAGTTCGACCACGTCGCCGGTCCGGTAGGCCCGGCCGGCCGCGCCGCCGAGTTCGCGCTCGTCGACGAACCGCTCCTGCCCGGCCCCGCCCAGGTAGCCCGCCGCGACCGCCCGGCCGGCCACCACCAGCTCGCCCGCCGTCCCGGCCGGGACGGGGCGCAGCTGCTCGTCCACCACGTAGGCGCGGGTGTTCCAGGCCGGCCGGCCGATCGGCACCGTCGGCAGCGCCGGCACCCGGGTGTTGTCGAAGACGTGGGCGCAGCAGCCGATCGTGGTCTCGGTCGGCCCGTAGTGGTTGACCAGCCGCACCCCGTCGAGCCGCTCCCCCATCGAGCGCACCAGGGCCGGGTCCAGGCCCTCGCCGCCGAACATCAGCGTCCGGGTCGCCCGCCGGTAGAGCGGCGGCTGCGCCAGGACGTCGAAGAACCGCGCGTGCGAGGGGGTCAGCTTCACGAAGCCGTACGGCTCGGCGCGCTCCCCGAAGAGCGTCTCCTGGTCCCACAGCCCGGCCACCGTCACCACCCGGCGCCCCCGGGCGAGCGGGACCCAGAGCGAGGTCATCGCCAGGTCGTAGCCGAGGCTCGCGAACAGCGGGCTGTCGGCGGTCCCCGGGCCGACCAGCGAGCCGCACCAGGACACGTAGTTGGCCAGCGCGCCCTGCTCGACCATGACGCCCTTCGGCGTGCCCGTCGAGCCGGAGGTGAAGACCACGTAGGCGATGTCCTCCGGCCGCGGCAGCGGCCGCTCGGGCGGCAGGGGTCCACCGGCGAGTCCGTGCACGTCGATCGAGGGCACGTCCGCCCCGGGCGGCCGCCCGGCGTCGCCGGCCCGGTCGTGGACGGCCGCGACCGGCGCGGAGCCGGCCACCACGGCGGCGATCCGCTCGGCCGGATGGGTCGGGTCGACCGGGACGTACGCGGCCCGCAGCGACATCACGGCCAGGGCGGCGGCGACGACGCCCGGCGTCCGGTCGGCCCGGAGCAGCACGCGGTCCCCGGGGCCGACCCCGGCCTCGTCCAGGGCCGCGGCGATCTCCCGCACCCAGAGCCAGAGCTGACCGTACGTCAGGATGCTGCCGGCGGATTCGACGGCGGGCGCGTCGGGGCTGCGCCGGGCGTGCCCGCGCACCAGTTCGACGATCGAGCCGGCCACGACCGGCCGGGACTCGCCCTGGACCAGGCTGGGGTGTTCCGCTGTCGGAGCCACGCCGCTCCTCCTCCTTCGCTCGGCGGTCATCGGTCCGCGCAGACGCGTCGCGGGGCCGGGCAGCGCGCCCCGGCCCCGCGACGTCGGGGTCTGCGGTTCGGTCTCGGCGGTTCGGTTCCGGCGGTTCGGTTCCGGCGGTTCGGGCTCGGCGCTCGCTCCCGGGGTCCGCTCCTGGCGCTCGCCCCCGACGGTTCGGGCTCAGTCGGCCCGGCGGCCGGCGACCGCCTCCCGGCGCACCACCATGTCCCCCATCGCGACGATGATCTTGCGGTCGCCGACGAAGGGGTCCCGGGCGTGCGAGACGAGCATGTTGTCGATCACGACCAGGTCGCCGCGCTCCCACCGGAAGCGCCGGGCCAGCCCGTCGTAGACCTCGCGCAGCATGGCCACCGTCGCGTCGTCGATCGGGGAGCCGTCGCCGTACGAGGCGCTGCGCGGGTAGGCCGCCTCGTCCTCGCCGAACAGCGAGACCATCAGCTCGCGGATGGAGGGTTCGAGGCAGGCCGTGTGGTGCAGGAACAGCTGGTTGAAGAAGACCGGCTCACCGGTCACGGGGTGGTGCACCACGGCCGGCGCCCACTGCCGGGTGCGCAGGGTGCCGTCCGGCAGCCACTCGCACTCCACCTCCTGGGCCCGGCAGCGCTCCTCGACCTCGGCCCGGTCGTCCGTCCCGAACATGTCCGGCCAGGCGATGTCCAGGCCGGTGATGAAGTTGCGCACGTAGCGGATGCCGAGCCGCTCGAAGCGGGAGCGGACGTCGTCGGGGAGCGCCGCGTAGACCGCGCGGCCGTCCACGATCGGGGTGGCCCCGCCCTCGGCGGAGGGCCGCAGGCAGCAGAAGAACTGCCGGCTCGGCCACTGCGCCATGTGCGAGCTCTCGTGGTGGAAGAGGATCGACTGCTCCGCCGGGTACGGGGTCGACCCGTACACCCGGTCGGCGTCCTTCTCCAGCGGCAGGTCTCCGTAGTCCCCGTACAGCTGGTCCACCAGCGAGGCCGCCACCGCCTCGAAGACCTCGGCGTCCTCGACCCCGAAGCCGCGCAGCAGCACCGCCCCGTGCTCGCGCAGCAGCCCGTCGAGGTCGGCCCGGTGGCGCGCGGCCCAGGCCGCCGGGTCGGTGCCCACCGCCGTGCAGCGGATCGTCGGGGGGAAGGTCTCGGGGTTGACGTCGATGCCAGGGCCGAACATGCCTGATCACTCTCCCTCGTGGTGGCGGACCGGGCCGCCTCGGCGTCCACGGCCGGTGGACGCCGGTGCCACGCTCGAACCCGGCAGAGCGCTGCTCTGGCAGGTCCGCCCCACGGGACAGCGGGCCGGCTCGGCGGGAACACTCGTGAGTCTAGGGAGCGCCACCGGGCCGGACCATGTCATTCAGCGACCCGTGAAAGTCGCAGGCCCCGGGGCTACTCGACGCTGCGCAGCAGCGTCTCGACCGACTCCACCCGGCTGTTGAGCTCGTCCAGCTTCCCGTGCAGCGCCTGCTGGTTGGCGACGGCCTCCTCGGCGAGGCGCCGGTACTCGGCCATCGCCGCGGCCTCCGAGCGGTGCCGCTGAAGTCTGAAGTACGCGACCGTGCTCGTGGTGATGCCGCCGATGACGATCAGGACGATCGCGATGGCGATGAGGGCGCCGGTCATGTACGTGTCCCCTTCTTCACTTCATGTCTGACTGTCCTCGCGGAGCGCCGCGAGGACGGTGTCCGCGGTGAGGTGCACGTCGAACGGGGCCAGCTCGTAGTACTTGAGCGCCTTGCCGTCCGGGGACAGCTCCAGCCGGCCCACGACCAGGCCCGCCGTCTCCAGGCGCTCCAGGTGCATGTAGAGAAGCGGCCGGGACACGCCCAGCCGCCTGGCCAGTTCACTCACGTACATCCGGCCGCCGGACAGCTCGGCGATCACCCGGAGGCGCTGTGCGTGTCCCAGGGCAGCGAGCAGCGCCAGAAGCTCCTCGCTGGTCAAGGCCACACACCCCCCTCGCGTCTCCGGACAAACCTGTCCGCCAAGCCTTTCCCATTCCGGGAAGGGGTGTCAAACACTCTCCGATCCACGTACCCACTGGTCAGCGGACGGGGCGGGGCCCTTGGCCGGGGCGGGACGGGGCGGGACGGGGCCCTTGGCCGGGACGGGGCGGGAACACGACCGCGCCCGCGGTCCGCCGGTCGCGGTCCGCGGGCGCGGGGTTCCCCTCCGTCTTCCCCGGTCACCCCCGCCGGGGCAGGCCGCGGGCACCGCGACGGGCGGTGCCCCGGGAGACGTCCAGCGGGTCCCAGCCGTCCGGGCGCTCCGGCAGCAGGTCCGGATCGGCCAGGACCGCGCCCGAGTGCACCTCGTGGATCAGCCGGCGCTCCAGGATCTGCGCGGCGCAGGCGATCCCGCCGACCGCGACCCCGGTGATCCCGCTTCCGTAGCGGGTGCTGGCCCCGACGACGTACAGGCCGTCGACGGTGGTGCGGGTGTCCGGCCGGGCGCCGGTCGCGCCCCACTCGGCCAGGCCGAACGGCGTGCCGCCGGTGGACCGGGTGTACCGCTCGTGGGTGAGCGGGGTGGCCGTCTCCAGGTGGGTGATGTGCTCCCGGAACGGGCCCAGGGCCTCCTCGGCGGCCGCCAGCATGCCCTCGGTGAGTTTGCGCTTGCGCGCCTGGTACGCGGGGTCCCGGCGGTAGCGCCCGCCGGCGGCCGGCCCCTGCTCCACGCCCCACCACTCGGTGCCGGGCGGGCAGAGCGTCATCACCTGGAGGTTGGCGTGCCCCGGCGGGCACAGGGTGGTCGAGCCGGGGTCCTTCAGCGAGGCGAAGGAGATGAACAGGAACGGCACCGGGTCGAGCTCCCCGCGTCCCAGGGCGGCGTAGTAGTCGTCGATGTCCTCGCCCCGGTACCACCAGAGGTTGGCCTCGTTGGGCCGCGGCAGCTCCCGGTCCAGTCCCAGGTAGAGCGTGGCGAACGGCAGGCCCATGACGGCCTCCCGGGTCTTCGTCACGAGCTTGCGCGGGAAGTGCTCGGCGCCGACCAGGTCCAGGACGGTGCGCCGGTAGTCGGCGTTGGAGACCACCAGGCCGGCCCGGACCGTCCGCCCGTCGGCGAGCCCGACCCCGGTGGCCCGCCCGTCCTCCACCAGGACCTTCTCCACCCGCGCCCGGGTGCGCAGTTCACCCCCGTGCGACTCCAGCACCTCCACCAGCGAGGCCACCAACTGCTGGCCGCCGCCGACCGGGTAGGAGGCCCCGCGCACATAGTGGTCGGTGACCGAGGCGTGCATCGCGACGGTGGCCTGGCGCGGGCTCAGCCCGTAGTTGGGCGACTGCGCGGCGAGCACGGTCCGGGCCCGCGGTGACAGGCCGCAGTGGTCGAACAGTTCGGCCAGCGTCCGCCGCCCCCACGCCACCGAGACCGGCGCCCGCACCAGCAGGTCGGCCACGGTGAGGTCCTCGGCGCCCAGCATCGCGGACCGGATCTCCCCGCCCAGCGCGGCGCAGACGTCGACGAAGGTGTCGATGCCGGCGGCGTCCTCCGGCAGCGCCTGCTTCAGCCGGGCCCGGTACCGGCCCCAGTCCGCGGGCATGTCCAGCTCGGCGCCCCGGACCACCACCCGGTCGAAGCCGTTCCGGTCCATCTCCCGGTAGCGGACCCGGCCGGACAGCCCGAGACCGGCGAAGACCGCCGGCAGCACCCCGTCCGGACCGCAGTCCCCGAGGTAGTGGATGCCCACGTCGAACTCGTAGGCCCGCCGCCGGCGGAACACATGGCTGTTCCCGCCCGCGACGTCGTACTGCTCCAGCACCAGGACCCGGCGGCCGCTCACCGCGAGGTACGCGGCGCACACCAGCCCTCCCAGCCCCGAGCCGATCACCACGGCGTCCCACTCGTCCAACGACATCGGGCCGTTCCTCCCTCTCGGCCGGCACTCCGCACCCATTGGACGCAGACCCCGCTGACAGCCGGCCGACAGCGTCACCCCCCGACGCGCGCCTCCCGGAACGGCCCCGGCTCCCCGACCGGCTCCGCGACGGCCTCCCCGACCCCCTGCCCCCCGAGCTTCTCCAGGACCCTCTCCAGCAACTCGGTGTCGCAGTAGATGTGCAGCTCGGTGATGCGCCCCCACTTGATCCGCACCACGTGCACCCCCTGGTTGGAGTAGCGGTTGCCCTCACGGTCGGTGAGGTGGTCGACCCACTCCGCGAAGGCCACCGTGTCCCACGGCCACCCCTTGGCCACCACCTTCGTCAGCTCGAACCGCAGGTCGGGCATGACCTCCGCCAGCCGGTCGTACCACCGCTGGATCTCCTCCCCGCTGCGCCGCCCCCCGGACAACGCGTGCCGCCCCGAGAACCAGTGCTCCGCCCCCGGAGCGAACTGCCGCACGATCGCCCCGTAGTTCCCCCGCCCCACCTCGGCGAACGACCTCCGGAGATTCCGCCGAACAATCGCGTGATACACGCCCCACCCCTCCCCGCCGACAACCTGACCCCCAGTCAGACCATACGCCCCCGCCCCCACTCCCGACCGCCCAAACACAAAGAACCCCAGGTCAGAGTCCTGACCTGGGGTTCTTCACCGAGCCGCCTGCGGGATTCGAACCCGCGACCTACGCATTACGAGTGCGTTGCTCTGGCCAACTGAGCTAAGGCGGCACCGTTGCCGGAAGTCGTGGCAACGCGGGCCAGTCTACACAGGTTGGCGGGTGATCCGTAACGGGATGGGGGGGTGGCGGGTCAGGTGGAGGAGACGGCGAGCTTGGCGGCGAAGCCGGCGAAGAGGGCGGCGACGCCGCTGGTGAGGCCGGCGGAGAGGCGCTTGCGGCGGCGGAAGGCGCCGGCGAGGGAGGTGCCCGTGAAGATCAGCAGGGAGAGGTAGAGGAAGCTGAAGGTCTGCAGGATGCCGCCGAGGAGGGTGAAGGAGAGCACCGGGCGGCCGTAGGAGGGGTCGACGAACTGGGTGAAGAAGGAGAGCAGGAAGAGGATGGCCTTGGGGTTCAGCAGGCTGATCACCAGGGCGCGGCGGAACGGGCGCTCGGCGGATTCCTGGGGAGCGGCCTCCGCGGCGGCCGCCTCGGGGGCGGCGCGGTGTTCGAGCCAGAGCTTGCGGGCGGCGCGCAGCATGCCGATGCCTATCCAGAGCAGGTAGGCGGCGCCGCCGAACTTCACCACGGCGAAGACGGCCGGGTTGGCCTCCAGGAGGGAGGCTGCGCCCAGCGCGGTCAGGCTGATGAGCGTGAAGTCGCCGACGAAGACGCCGGCGGCGGCGCGGTAGCCGGTGCGGACGCCCTTGCGGGCGGCGACGGACAGCACGTAGAGGGAGTTGGGGCCGGGGAGGAGGACGATGACGAGGGCGCCGAGGACGTACGTCGCCAGGTCGTTGACTCCGAGCACGGTGGGCTCCGGTGGGGGGAGAGCGGGGAGGGGGCGCTCATCCTAACGTCGTACCGGCCGTAGGCTCAGGATCCGCACCGCTTCCCGTTCTCCGGGGCCTCGCCGCCCAGCAGGTAGCGGTTGACCGCGCCGTCGAGGCAGGCGTCGTGCCGGCCGTACGCGGTGTGGCCGTCCCCGTCGTAGGTCAGCAGCCGCCCGGACTCCAGCTGGCCGGCGAGCGCCTGCGCCCAGGAGTAGGGGGTGGCCGGGTCCCGGGTGGTGCCGACGACCACGATCGGCGTGGCGCCGGCGGCCCGGACGGTGTGCGGCGTGCCGGTGGCCCGGACCGGCCAGTAGGTGCAGGTCAGCGCCATCCAGGCCATGTCCCGGCCGAACCGCGGCGAGGCCCGCTCGAACTCCGGTACCGCCCGCGCGGCGTCCTCCGGGCCGCTGAACGGCGCGGGCAGGTCGAGGCAGTTGACCGCCATGTTGGCGAACATCAGATTGGGGTAGGAGCCGTCCGGCTCCCGCCCGTAGTAGGCGTCGGAGAGCTTGAGCAGGCCGGCACCGTCCCCGGCCCTGGCGTCGGCGAGCGCGGTGCGCAGCCGGGGCCAGAGGAAGTCCGCGTACATGGCCTGGATGACGCCGGTGGTCGCCTGCGCCTCGCTGAGCGGGCGGGCGGCGTCGCCGGTCGGCAGCGGGTGGGCGTCGATCGCCGCGAGCAGGGCGGCGAGCTGCTCGCCGGCCTGCTGCTCGGTGCGGCCGAGCGGGCAGTCCTGGTGTCCGGCGCAGTCCTTGGCGAAGGCGGTCCAGGCGGTCTCGAAGCCGCCCGCCTGGGTGCGGTTCCCGGCCAGCGAGTCGAGCGACGGGTCCATCGCGCCGTCGAGCACCATCCGCCCGGCACGGCCGGGGAACAGGCCCGCGTAGGTCGCGCCGAGGAAGGTGCCGTAGGACTTGCCGACGTAGTTGAGCCGCTCGTCGCCGAGCAGGGCGCGCAGCACGTCGAGGTCGCGCGCCGCCTCGACGGTGCTCAGGTGGCCGAGCCGGGCGCCGGCCCCCTGGCGGCAGCCCTCGGCGAACTCCTTGGCGGCGGTCACCAGGGCGTCGACCTCGGCCGGGTCGTCGGGGGTGATGTCGACGGCGGTGTACGCGTCCATCCGCTCGCCGCTCAGGCAGGTGACCGGGGAGCTGCGGCCGACCCCGCGCGGATCCACGCCGACCAGGTCGTACCGGGCGCGCAGCTCGGCGTCGTAGGTGCGGGCGGCGCCCTCGACGTACTCGACGGCCGAGCCGCCGGGGCCGCCGGGGTTGAGCAGCAGCGAGCCGAGCCGGCCGCCGGAGCCGGCCGATCCGGCGGATCCCGTGGGGACGGCCGGGGCGCGGACGGCGGCCAGGGTGAGGTCGCCGTCGGCGGGGTGGTCGTAGTCCAGCGGCACCCGGAAGGTGGTGCACTCGTAGCCGTCGTCGCAGGGCTGCCAGGCGAGGCCCTGCGCGTAGTAGGGGGCGAGCGCGGCCGGCACGGCGGCGGGCAGCGACTCCAGCGGGGTGACCGGCGGGGCGGACGCCAACCCGGACGCGTGACCGGAGGCAGGACCGGAGGCAGGACCGGACGGCGTGGCGGAGCCCGTCGTCCCGCCGTCGACGGGGGCCGCGTCCGGGCCCGCCCCACCGGCCGAGCAGCCGCCCGCCACCAGCCCGGCGGCCAGCACGGCCGCCGCCACCCCGCCCCCGAACCCCGCGCGCACCCGCGCCGGGGCGTCCTGCCGCCTGTCGGCCCGCATCTGGGATCCCCTCAGCCGTTCTCGGTACCGGACGAGCGTAGTGCCGCGCACCGGCCGGCTCAGGACGCCTTGCCGAGCGCCTCGCCGAGGTACTGCGCCGCCTGCCGGACCAGCCGCAGCCGGATCCGCTCCGCCGAGTAGTCCGTCGCGTTGTCGGAGATCCGCACCTCGGCGCGGGCGGCGGCGCCGGTACCGGCGCGCAGCGCCGACTGGAGCTTGCGGGCGGCGTCCAGCCCGGCGCTGTCCGCCTTCCCGGCGGCGAGCAGCAGCCTCGGGGTGCCGGTGGCGGGCGCCTCGGCGCCGGTGCGGACGAGCGCGGCCGCGTCGTATCGGCCGGAGACGGCGGCCGCCGCGCCGTACAGGTCGGGGCGGGCGAGGCCGGCGGCCGCGGCGCAGGGCGCGCCGTCCTCGACCCCGAGCGTGCCCCAGGCCGCCGGGCCGGGCGGCAGGGTGCGGAAGGTGGCCGCGATGGTGGTGCGCAGCGCGGCGTCGTCGGCGACGGCCATCGGGGCGGCGGCGACCAGCTCGCAGGGGTGCGCGGTGCCGTTCGGCGCCTCGGGGGCGACCAGGATGAACGGCTTGCCCTTGGCGCTCTGCACGGCGGAGGCGAGGCCCTCGAAGACGTCCGGGACCTCGGCGTCGGCGGTCTTCCGGGGGGTGGCGGCGTGCATCACCACGACCGGGAAGCGGGCGCCCGGGTCCTTGGCGTACTGGGCGGGCAGCCAGACCCGGACGTTGCGCGGGTGGCCGTCGGGGCCGGGGACGGCGGACTGCAGCAACTCGCCGCCGCCCGGGTGGCCGACGCTGTCGAACCGGCTGACGACGGGCGCCGGAGACGGCATCGGCACGGCCGCGTCGGCGGCGTCCCCGGCCTGGGCCGGCGGAGCCGCGGGCCGGCCGCCGCCCGGACGGGCGCCCCCCGCTTCCACGCCGTCGAACCGCCCGGCGGCCGACCCGTACGGACCGCCCGAGCCGTACGGGCCGGCCGAGCCGTCGGCCCGGCCGCCGCTCAGCGCGCCGAAGGTGCCGAGCGCCGTCAACAGCGTCAGCACGGTGACGCAGACCCCGCAGACCATCGCCCCGGCCGCCCGCACCAGCATCGGCCGGTGTTCCCCGGCCAGCTCGTACGTCTCCGCCGCCCGCAGGTCGCGCCAGCGCAGCAACGCGCCGCGCGCCAGCCACACCCCGCCCCCGGCGGCGGCCAGCAGGGGAACGACCAGAAGCGAACGGACCATGGGACGCACCACCTCGAAGGAGGGCCGGCCGACCGGTCGGGCCCGGCACCGTACGGGACACGACGGCCCCCGGGGCGGGCGCAGTCGGCCCCCAGCGTGCAAGACGACCCGGGGCTCGCACGCGCGTGTGCCCGGCGCGTAACGCGCATTCACTCGAAGGTGGGACGCCGCACTCGGGCGACGAGCCGCAGCCCGCGCCCCGCACGCCCCGCGTGCCCTGTCCCGGCGGCGGTCAGCCCGCCCGCAGCGCCACGGTCATCGCCTCGACGGCGAGCAGCGGGTCGACGTTGCGGTCCAGCGCCCGCCGGCAGGCGAGCACCGCCTCGATCCGGCGCAGCGTGGACTCCGGCGGACCGGCCTGGGCGACCCGGTCCAGCGCCTGCCGCTGGTCCTCGTTGGCCAGCGCGCCGGTCGAGCCGAGCTGGAGCGCGAGGACGTCCCGGTAGAAGCCGAGCAGGTCCAGCAGGGCGACGCCGAGGGTCTCGCGGCGGGTCCGGGTGGCCCGGCTCTTCTGCCGCTTCTCCAGTTCCTTGACCGCGCCGGCCATGCCGCGCGGCGCCTTGCCGCCCTCGGCCGCGCCGTAGGCGGCCTTGAGGTCGTCGGTCTCCTTGGCGTCCTGGGTCTCGGCGAGCGCCTCGGCGTCGGCCTTGGCGGTGTCGACCAGGCGCTGGGCGGCGGTCAGGCAGCCGCCGATGTCGCCGACCTCCAGCGGGATCCGCAGCACCTCGGTGCGGCGGGTCCTGGCCTGCTCGTCGACGGCCAGCCGGCGCGCGCGCTCGACGTCGCCCTGGCCGGCCAGCGCGGCCAGCCGGGCGGTGTGCGGCTCGACGCCGTCGCGCCGCACCAGCATGTCGGCGACCGCCTCGGCCGCGGGGGTGCGCAGCACCAGCAGGCGGCAGCGGGAGCGGATGGTCGGCAGCACGTCCTGCACCGAGGGGGCGCAGAGCAGCCAGACGGTGCGCGGGGACGGCTCCTCCACGCCCTTGAGCAGCGCGTTGGCGGCGGCCTCGGTGAGCCGGTGGGCGGCGTCGACGAGGATCACCGACCAGCGGCCGCCGGTCGGGTAGCTGGAGGCGCGCAGCACGAGGTCGCGCATGTCACCGACGCCGATGGACAGGCCGTCGGTGCGGACGTACTTCACGTCGGCGTGGCTGCCCGCGAGGACGGTGTGGCAGCCGTCGCAGAAGCCGCAGCCGGGCGTGCCGCCGAGCGCGAGGTCGGGGCTGGTGCACTGGAGCGCGGCGGCGAAGGCCCGCGCGGCGGTGGTCTGGCCGGCGCCGGGCGGCCCGGTGAACAGCCAGGCGTGCGTCATCAGCGAGGCGTTGCCGCCCGCCTGCGGATCGGCGCCGCGCCCGGCGCCGACGATCGCCCCGGCCGCCCGGGCGGCGGCGGTCAGCTGCTCGACCACCCGCTCCTGGCCCACCAGGTCGTCCCAGACGGCCACTGCTGCTCCCAAGCTCGCTACGGACTACCGCTCCCGCCGTCGAGCATACGTGGCGGCTACGACGGGCCCTGGCGCCGCCGGAACCCGGCCGACCGGCCTGACCGCCGGTCGGCTCCGACGGACCGCCGGTCAGCTCCGACGGCCCCAGCGACGCCCCTTGCCCTTGCCGTCGCCCTGACCGCCCTGACCGTCCCGGCCTCCCTGACCGCCCCGGCCGTCGGCGCCACTGGCTCCGCCGGCCCCGCCGACGCCACCGGGACGCGGACGGTCGGCCTGGTCCCAGCGGGCCCACTCCTCGCGCGAGCCGAGCAGCGTGTCCGTCAGGCTCGGCAGGTCGTCCAGCGGCGTCTCCTCCGCCCAGTCCGGACGCGGCCGCTGGTCGGCGGCGGGCTGCCCCTGCCGGGGGTCGACCACCGGCAGCTCACGGGTGCGCTCGACCGGGCGCTCCTCGCCGCCCGCCCGCTCGTCCCGCCGACGGGCCGACGGCGCCCGGTCGGCCGGGGCGCCCGGCTCGATCCGGGGCAGCACCGCCGTCCGGTCGGCGTCCTCCGCCGGGATCCGCGGCAGCACGGCCGTCTCGTCGGCCGCCGGCCCGTCCGGCACCACCGGCAGCTTCGCCGTCGCCGTGAGGTCCGCCGCGCCCGGGCCCCGCAGCGCGAGCTCCTGGGTCGCGTCGTCGGCCTGCCCGGTCCGCGGACCCGCCGGCCCGGTGTCCTTCACGGCCCGCAGCTCGGTGGTCGCCGCGTCGTCCGCCGCACCCGAACCGGCGCCCGCCGCACCCGCACCACCCGCGCGCTCCGCCGCCTCGGCGGCCGCCGCCGCAGCCGCCGCCAGCGCGGCGGCCTGCGCCAGCCGCGCCTCCTCGGCCCGCTGCAGCGCCTCCTCCGCCCGGCGCCGCTGCTCCTCGCGCGCCAGCTCGCGCTGCCGCTGGAGCTCCGCCCGGGCGGCCGCCTCCTCGGCGAGCCGCTTGCGCTCGGCCTCCTCGGCCGCCTTGCGCGCCTCTTCCTCGGCGCGGCGCTTCGCTTCCTCCTCCGCGCGGCGGCGGGCCTCCTCCTCGGCCTTCTTCCGGGCCTCCTCGGCCGCCTTGCGCGCGGCCTCGGCGGCGGCCCGCTCGGCCTCCTCCTTGGCCAGCCGCTCCTTCTCCGCCTGCTCGGCCCGCAGCTGCGCCAGCACCTCCTGGCGCTTGCGCTCGGCGGCCTCCTCCTCGGCGCGCTTGCGGGCCTCCTCCTCGGCCCGGCGGCGCGCCTCCTCCGC
Organism: Kitasatospora sp. NPDC097605; assembly: GCF_040302725.1. Taxonomy (NCBI): domain Bacteria; kingdom Bacillati; phylum Actinomycetota; class Actinomycetes; order Kitasatosporales; family Streptomycetaceae; genus Kitasatospora; species Kitasatospora sp. NPDC097605. The sequence continues at coordinate 142,377 of NZ_JBEOSF010000003.1, forward strand.
CGCCTTGCGCTCCTGCTCGGCGCGGGCGGCCTTCTCCTGCTCGGAGAGCGGCAGCTCGCGGTCGAGCCGGTGGCGGATCGCGGTGGTGACGACGCCGGGGGCCTGGCTGCCGTCGACGACGAGGTAGCGCGCCGGGTCGGCGGCGGCGAGCGCCAGGAAGCCGGAGCGGACCCGCTGGTGGAACTCGGTCGGCTCGGACTCCAGCCGGTCCAGCGCCTCGGTGAACCGCTCCCGGGCCCGGGTCGGGTCGACGTCCAGGACGACGGTCAGGTCGGGCAGCAGGCCGCCGGTCGCCCAGCGCGAGATCCGGGCGACCTCGGTGGCGGCCAGGTCGCGGCCGGCGCCCTGGTAGGCGATGGACGAGTCCATGTAGCGGTCGGTGATCACCACCGCGCCGCGGGCCAGCGCCGGGCGGATCACGTTCTCGACGTGCTCGGCCCGGTCGGCCGCGTAGATCAGGGCCTCGGCGCGGTGCGAGAGGCCGGTGTTGCCGACGTCCAGGACGAGGCCGCGCAGCCGCTGGCCGACCGGGCTGCCGCCGGGCTCGCGGGTGAGCACGACCTCGTGGCCCTTGCCGCGGATCCACTCGGCGAGCGCCTGGGCCTGGGTGGACTTGCCGGCGCCGTCGCCGCCCTCCAGGGCGATGAAGAAGCCGGTGCCCGCCCGGTGCGGGGCCGGGCCGGTGGCGCCGCGCACCGCGTCGACCAGGTCCCGGCCGAACGGCACGGTGCCGCGCCGGTCGTCGGTGCGCAGCAGCACGACGGCGGCCAGCACCAGGGTGAGCAGTCCGGCGGTGGCGACCGCGAGGGCCGCGCCGCCGTGGATGAAGGTGAACGAGCCGGGCTCGACCGTGCCGTACTCGACGTCCCCGTAGGCGGCGGCGATCAGCGGGACGCCGACCAGCGCGGCGCCGACCACGACCAGCAGCACCGCGTCGAGGTGCTCGGTGACCTGCGGCAGCCGGACCTCCTCGACCTCCTGGGCGAGCAGGGTGCGGCCGGTGGAGATCGCCACTCCGGCGGCCAGCGCGGCCAGCACGGTGAGCAGCAGGACCAGCACGAAGTCCGGTACCAGGCCGGCCAGGATCAGCGCCACGCCCTCGGTCAGCAGGGCGAGCGCGAGCAGCCGGCGGCGGGAGAGCGAGGGCAGCACGGCCCGGGTGAGCCGGCCGCCGAGCGCGGGGACGCCGGTGGCGGCCAGCACCAGCAGGCCGTAGCCGATCGGCCCGGCGCGGTGCTCGGCGGCGGTCAGCAGGGCCAGCGCAGCGACGCCGGCCATCGCGGCGAACCCGGCGGACACCGCGAAGGTGAAGTAGGGGGCGGAGCCGGTGCGGCCCTTGGCCAGGGCCGGGCCGGGGGTCGCGTCGGTGGGGGCGCGCAGGCCCCGCAGCGGCGAGACGGGCGGCACCGGGCCGGAGCCGCCGGGCAGTTGCTGGAGGTGGACCCGGACGGCCGAGACGGCGAACAGCGCGGCCGCGCCGAGGGCGGCGAAGGTGGTCTGGTGGGCGCGCAGCCAGTCCGAGCCGAGCGCCGCGCAGACGTTGTTGAGCAGCGTGAGCGCGATCAGCGCGGCGGCGCCGAGCGGCGCGGTGGCGAGGCCGGTGCGGTGGTCCAGGGTCCGGACGGTGGCCAGGTTGGCGGCGGACGGCCGCCGCTCGGCCACCGGGGCGTAGGCGTCGGCGGGCGGCAGCAGCGCGGGGACGGAGGCGGCCTTGGCGATCGCCCAGACCCGATCGGCGGCGCCGGTCAGGAAGACGGTGGCGAGCAGCACCCAGGTCGCGGCGCCGGAGGGCTTCGGGCCGGAGCCCAGCCAGACGATCCACCAGGGGGCGACGCCGATCAGCACGGCGCGCAGCGCGTCGGCGCCGAGCATCGTCCAGCGCCGGTCGAGCCTCCCGCCGAGCAGCCCGTGCACCGGGCCGAGCAGGGCGGTGCCGACCAGTCCGGTGGCGGCGAGGCGGGCGGCGAAGACGGCGGCGACGGCGAGCGGCAGGCTGCGCGGCGGGTCGCCGAACGCTCCGCCGAGCACGGCGGCGACCACGGTGAGCACCAGCAGCACCAGCAGGCCGAGCCGGTCGGCGGTGCCGCCGATCAGCTGGGTGGTCCACAGCCGCCGGTAGGGGCGCAGCCGCAGCAGCGCCCGGATCCGCTCACCGGCGGTCCCGGCGGGCGCGGTCTCCGGCCGGTCGGGCGTGCCGGTGCCGGCGGCCGCCGCGGCGCTGGGGGTGGGCTGCTCCTCGCTCGTCATACGGTCAGCGTAGCGGTCGGGGCTCGACGCAAAGGAGGGGAGCGCGGCTCCGGAAGGGCGCCGCCACCGGGTTGTGACGATCCGCGTACGCCCCTGTCACGCCCGCTGCCCGCCACTTCCCCACCGCTTCCCCCGGCCACCGTTCCGCCGGTTCCCCCGGACCCGACCGGACCCGCCGGGCCGGGCCGGGGCGGGCCGGGGAACGGTTCGGGCCCGCGCCGCCGGGGCGGACGCGGGCCCGGATGCGACCGACCGGGGATCAGCCCTCGTCGGTGGCGGTGGTCTTGCTCGCGGCGCTCTTGCTCGCCGCGGTCTTCTTGGCCGCCGTCTTGGTGGCGGCCTTCTTCGCGGTGGTGGTCTTCTTCGCCGCCGTCTTGGCCGCCGTGGTGGTCTTCTTGGCGGCGGTCTTGGTCGCGGTCTTCTTGGCCGCCGCCTTCTTCGCCGGGGCCTTCTTCGCCGTCTTCTTCACCGGCCCGCGCGCCCGCTTCTCGGCGAGCAGCTCGTAGCCGCGCTCGGGCGTGATGGTCTCGACCGCGTCGTCCTTGCGGAGCGTGGCGTTAGTCTCGCCGTCGGTCACGTACGGCCCGAACCGGCCGTCCTTGACCACCACCGGACGCTCGCTGACCGGGTCGGTGCCCAGCTCCTTGAGCGGCGGCGCGGCGGCGGCCCGGCCGCGCTGCTTGGGCTGGGCGTAGATCGCCAGCGCCTCCTCCAGCGTGACCGTGAACAGCTGGTCCTCGCCGGTGAGCGAGCGGGAGTCGGTGCCGCGCTTCAGGTACGGGCCGTAGCGGCCGTTCTGCGCGGTGATCTCCACGCCCTCCGGGTCGACGCCGACCACGCGCGGCAGCGAGAGCAGCTTCAGCGCGTCGTCCAGGGTGACGGTGTCCAGCGCCATCGTCTTGAACAGCGAGGCGGTGCGCGGCTTGACGGCGTTCTTGCCGGTCTTGGGCGTGCCCTCGGGCAGGATCTCGGTGACGTACGGGCCGTAGCGGCCGTCCTTGGCCACCAGCATGTTGCCGCTGACCGGGTCCTGGCCCAGCTCGTAGTCGCCGCTGGGACGGGCCAGCAGCTCCTCGGCCAGCTCGACGGTCAGCTCGTCCGGCGGCAGCTCGTCCGGGATGTCGGCGCGCTGGCCGGGCTCGCCCTCGACCTCGGAGGCACGCTCCACGTACGGGCCGTAGCGGCCGACCCGCAGGGTGATGTCGTCGCTGACCCGGAACGAGCTGATCTCCCGGGCGTCGATCGCGCCGAGGTCGGTGACCAGTTCCTTCAGGCCGCCCAGGTGGTCGCCGTCACCGTTGCCGGCCTCGGCGGCGCCGCCCGCGGCCGCGCCCTCGCCGCCCTCGCCGAAGTAGAAGCGCTTCAGCCACGGCACGGACTGCGCCTCGCCGGCCGCGATCCGGTCGAGGTCGTCCTCCATCTTCGCGGTGAAGTCGTAGTCGACCAGCCGGCCGAAGTGCTTCTCCAGCAGGTTGACCACGGCGAAGGAGAGGAACGACGGCACCAGGGCCGTCCCCTTCTTGAAGACGTACCGGCGGCCGATGATGGTGTCGATGATCGAGGCGTAGGTGGAGGGGCGGCCGATCTCCCGGTCCTCCAGCTCCTTGACCAGCGAGGCCTCGGTGTACCGGGCCGGCGGCTTGGTGGCGTGGCCCTCGGGGGTGAGCTGCTCGGCGGCCAGCGGGTCGCCCTCGGAGACCTGCGGCAGCCGGCGCTCGCGGTCGTCCAGCTCGGCGTTCGGGTCGTCGGCGCCCTCCACGTAGGCCTTGAGGAAGCCGTGGAAGGTGATGATCTTGCCGGAGGCGGAGAACTCGACGTCCCGGCCGTCGGCGGCCCGGCCGCCCACCTTGACGGTGACCGACTGGCCGACCGCGTCCTTCATCTGGGAGGCGACGGTGCGCATCCAGATCAGCTCGTAGAGCTTGAAGTCGTCGCCGCTCAGACCGGTCTCGGCGGGGGTGCGGAAGCGGTCGCCGGACGGGCGGACCGCCTCGTGCGCCTCCTGCGCGTTCTTCACCTTCGAGGCGTAGGTGCGCGGCGCGTCCGGCAGGTAGTCGGCGCCGTACAGCTGGGTGACCTGCGCGCGGGCGGCGGCGACGGCGGTCTCCGACAGCGTGGTGGAGTCGGTGCGCATATAGGTGATGAAGCCGTTCTCGTACAGCTTCTGGGCCACCTGCATGGTCCGCTTGGCGCCGAAGCCCAGCTTGCGGCTGGCCTCCTGCTGGAGCGTGGTGGTGCGGAAGGGCGCGTACGGCGAGCGGCGGTAGGGCTTGGACTCGACGCCGCGCACCGAGAACGCGGTCTGCTCCAGGGCGGCGGCCAGCGCGCGGGCGGCCTGCTCGTCCAGGTGCAGGGTGTTGGCGCTGCCCGCCTTGAGCCGGCCGTCCTGGCCGAAGTCGCGGCCGCTGGCGATCCGCTTGCCGTCGACGGCGATCAGCCGGGCGCCGAAGCTCTCCGGGTTGGCCGCGTCGGCCGGGGTGCGGCCGGTGCCGAAGGTGCCGACCAGGTCCCAGTACGAGGCGGAGCGGAACGCCATCCGCTCGCGCTCGCGCTCGACCACCAGCCGGGTCGCGACCGACTGCACGCGGCCGGCCGACAGCTTCGGCATGACCTTCTTCCAGAGCACCGGCGAGACCTCGAAGCCGTACAGGCGGTCGAGGATGCGACGGGTCTCCTGGGCGTCGACCAGGCGCTGGTTCAGCTCGCGCGGGTTGGCCACCGCCTCCTGGATGGCGGCCTTGGTGATCTCGTGGAACACCATGCGGTGCACCGGCACCTTGGGCTTGAGCACCTGCTGGAGGTGCCACGCGATGGCCTCGCCCTCGCGGTCCTCATCGGTGGCGAGGAAGAGCTCGTCGGACTCCGCGAGCAGCGACTTCAACTTGCTGACCTGGGACTTCTTGTCCGCGTTGACCACGTAGATCGGCGCGAAGTCGTGGTCCACGTCCACACCGAGACGGCGCACCTCGCCGGTGTACTTGTCCGGGACCTCGGCGGCCGTGCTGGGGAGGTCGCGAATGTGCCCGACGCTGGCCTCGACGATGTAGCCGGGGCCCAGGTAGCCCTTGATCGTCTTCGCCTTGGCCGGCGACTCGACAATGACGAGTCGCTGTCCGTGCGCGGTCTCGCTGCTCGGGGACACCTTCGCTCTTCTCTCCCGGTCGTTACGTGAGCTGGTCGGCGCTGGCAGCACGGGCTGCGCTCCGCCCGACCCCTCCACCGTCCCGGGGCTGCCGCTGTACGACGACCCCACCAGCGGAGTGTGACCGTACCCCGGCCACCCTTGTCAAACGGACGGATCCCGCAATTTCACCGGCAAGGCCGACCGACGCCACTCGAACGGTAACCCGAGCGCAACGGATCGCGCCCTGCGGAGGGGGGCTTCGGCGGGTTTCGAAGGATGGAATGACGGATTTCAAAATCTGTCAACGGAATATCCGCCCCCGGATCCCGCCGGCGCGGGTCCCCGGTGCCGGCTCCCCGGTGCCGGGGAGGGGCCTGCCCTGGGGACGAGGGCCGGGGTCCGGGGCCGGTTACGCGGCGACGAGCAGCAGGAGCGCCGCGGCGGCCAGGCAGCCCAGGCCGAGCGCCGTCCACAGCAGGTCGGCGACGACGGTCCGCGGACCGCTCTCCTCCGGCGCGAGCACCGCGAGGCCGGGGCGGCGGGGGTCGTAGGCGATCCGGACGGAGGTGCCCGGGACGAGCCGGGGCGGGCGCCGCAGCGGGGTGTGGCCGCGCGGGCGGGTGAGCACCAGCTCGCACGCCTCGACGGCCAGGGTGCCGCTGCTGTGCGCCGTGTGCGCCCCCACCCCCTGCGCCCCGACGGTCGAGGGCTCGGTGGCGAAGGAGAGCAGCGGCGCGCTGTCGAGCTCGCCGTGCGCGTCGGCCTCGGCGACCACGGTCGCGACGGCCGGCCGGCCTCGGCGGCGCACTCGGTGGCGCAGGCGCACTTCGGCGGCGCACCAGAGCAGGAGTGCGCCTCCGAAGAGGGCGAGTATCGCGCCCCCCACCGTCGCCGTCGTCGTTTCCACCCCAGCCGCCCCCAGCCCTGTCCACAGCCTGTGGACAGAGCCTCACAGTCCGGGGCCAACGAGGGGAAGATGTCAGGCGAACGACCGACGAACCGGGGGGAGCCGGAACGTGAACCGGCGGTCCGGAGGCCTGCTGCCTCCGGACCGCCGACTCACAGGGCGCCTGCTCCCAGGGCGCCGGCTCTCGGGCCACCGGCTCTCAGGCCACCGGCCGGATGAACCCCTGCTCGGTCAGCAGCCGCAGCGACTCCGGCACGCGGTCCCGCAGGACCACCCGGTCCTCGCCGAGCAGCTGGGCGATCGCGTCGACGATCTCGCCCGCCGAGAGCGTCCCGTCGCAGACCCCGACGAAGCCGGCGCCCACCGTGTCCACCTTGGTGGCCCGGCGCATCCCCCGGTTGTGACGCAGGATCACGTGCTCCGGATCCTCCGCCCCCGGCGCGCCCACCTGCTCCTGGACGACCTCGTCGGCCAGCACGTACCGCGCCGCCAGCAGGCCCGCGTCGTCGTGGGTGCGCAGGAAGTCCTGCCGGTCGAACCACTCCTCGATGTGCGGGCCGAGCGGCTGCTCCACCGGGTGCGGCCACTCCTCCACCCGGACGGTCGGCCGCTCGGCGCCGCTCGCCCGCAGGGTGATCCAGCCGAAGCCGATGCCCTCGACCCGGCCGGCCTCGAAGGCGTCCAGCCACTCGCCGTAGCGGGCCCGGTAGTCGCCGCCGGGGCCGCGGTGGTCGCCGCCGTCGCGCAGCCAGAGCTCCGCGTACTGGGCCACGTCCTGCACCTCGCGCTGGACGATCCAGGCGTCCAGCCCGGTTCCGGCCACCCAGCCGGCCAACCGGTCGTGCCAGTCCTCGCCCCTGACGTGCTGCCAGTTGGCCAGCAGCTGGCAGTAGCCGCCGGGCTCCAGGTGGGCGGCGGCCGAGCGGACCAGGCTGCGGCAGAGGTCGTCCCCGGCCATCCCGCCGTCCCGGTAGGTGAAGCGGCCGGCGGGCGAGATCACGAACGGGGGGTTGGAGACGATCAGGTCGAACCGCCGCTCCCCCACCGGCTCGAAGAGGCTGCCGACGGCGGTCTCGGTGTTGGCGAAGCCGGACAGCGCCAGGGTCAGCTCGGTGAAGCGCAGCGCCCGCGCGTTGAGGTCGGTGGCGGTCACCCGCTGGGCGTGCCGGGCGGCGTGCAGCGCCTGCACGCCGGATCCGGAGCCGAGGTCCAGCACCGAACCGACCGGCCGGCGCACCGTGATGTTGGCCAGCGTGGTGGACGCGCCGCCGACCCCGAGCACCAGGTCCTTGCGCGCCACGCCGTGCGCGGTCTCGCCGGAGCCGATCCCGCCCGCGCCGCCGACCGCGCAGCCCAGGTCGGAGACCACCCAGGCGTCCGAACCCGGCAGCCCGGCGACCTCGTTGGCGTACGGGCGGATGTCCACGGTGGCGCGCACCAGCTCGCCGTCCGGGCGCAGCCAGCCGTCGGCCAGGCAGTCCTCCACCGGCAGCGCGGCGGCGGCCGCCTTGTACGGGACGGGCTGCTGCAGCAGGAAGAGCCGCACCAGCGTCTCCAGCGGGCTGCCGCCGCGGGTCGCGCGCAGCGCGGGCACCGCCTCGCTGCGGGCCAGCGCCGCGTACCCGGTGGGCCCGAGCAGGTCCAGGCAGCCGTCGGCGGTGTACGAGGCGGCGAGCAGCGCCTCGCGCAGCTTGGCGAGGCGGGTCGGGTCGAGAACGGGGCTACTGATCACCCCGCCATTGTCCCCCGCTCGGCACCCCGCGCCCGACCTTCCCGGCCTTCCCGGCCTCCGCTCCGCGACGCCGACGACCCCCTCGGCCGTCGGGCCGAGGGGGTACGGGTGCGGCGACGCGGGAGGCGCGGGAGGCGCGGGAGGCGCGGCGCCCAGGGGGCTGCGGGTGCGGTCGGTCAGCTCGCCGAGGGAGCGGGGGTCGGGGCGCCCGTCGCCGGGCTCGCGCCCTCGCCGGCGCCCGCCGTGGCGGTGTCCGTGGGCGCGCCGGTGGCCGCGTCCGTCGGCGCGGCCGCCGGGGTGTCGGTCGAGCCTGCCGTCGGCGCGGCGGCGGCCGAACCCGGCTTGCACCCCTCCTGCTTGGCCATCGCCGCGCCCAGCTCGCCGCGCTGCAGCTTGCCCTGCGCCTGCGTGGAGAGCGCGGACAGCTGCCGGATCTGGTCGCCCACACTGCGCAGCCCGTCGGCGAACTTCGACTGGTCGTCGTTGGCGAGCGCGTCCAGCTTCTTCTGGATGTCGAGGTAGCCGTCGGCCGCCTTGTTGAGCTCGGCGACGGTGTCCTTCTGCAGGGTCGCGCCGTCGTCCACCTTGGGGGCGCCGGCCCCGTCGATGGCCGCGGCGATGTCCTGGTTGGTCTTGGCCAGCCGGCCGATGTCCGCCGAGAGGCGCTTCTGGAGGTCGGCCGGGGCCTCGCCGGTCTTCACCTGCGCGGTGTCCGCCAGCGCGGTCTGCGCTTGGGCGATCGGGTCCTTGGCAGCGCCGCACACGTTCGCCGCCCAGGACTCCAGCTGCTTGCTGTTGTCGTCGCCGCAGCCGACGGCGCCGAACGCGAGCAGCGCCCCGAGCACGGGTACGGCCAGCAGTCGCTTGTTCACCGGGAGAAGCCCTTTCGGTTTCGGTCGTCGAACTGCGAACCTACACGGCCGCCGTTCGACCCCCGGTTCCCGCCCGGACCGCTCCCGTTCCGCCCCCGGCACGCCGAGCCGCGCCCGGCCGCTCCCGGCGTGCCGGGGCACGCCGGACGGAACGGGTGTGCAGGACGGACGGAACGGGTGTGCAGGACGGACGGAGCGGGCGCCGCGCGTCAGAGCGCGAGCGCGTCCACCGAGGCGGGCCAGCTCATCCGGATCAGCCCTCCGCCGGCACCGGCGGTGACCTCCAGGTCCTCGACCAGGCCGGTGAGCACCGCGAGCCCGAGGGCGTCCTCGTCCGGCTCGGCGCCGTCCGCCGTGCCGGCGGTCGGGACGGTGTCGAGGCCGGCCTCGTCCTCGACCTCGATGAGGAAACGCTTCTTCTGGTCGATCAACGCGACGCGCACCGCGCCCTTGACGTCTCCGCGCTGGTGCAGGCCGACCGCGCGGGAGCACGCCTCGCCCACGGCGAGCCGCACCTCGTCGAGCACCGACTCGTCGACCCCGGCCCTTCTGGCGACTGCCGCGGCTACCAGCCGGGCCGTCCGCACGTGCTCGGGAAGCGCACTGAATCGAAGTTCGACGGTTGCCATCTCTTCCCCCTCGGGGTGCTCCGACCGGGGCCGGGCTCACGGCCCCTGCGGGCCGGTGTCGACCGGCCCTGGGGCGGCCGGACGGGCCGGGGCGCGCGGCCCCGGCTCCCCGGACGCATAGGGATCGGGCGGGCCGGCCACCAAGGGCCGACCCGGCCGGGTCAGTCGGTCCTGCTGATCAATCGGTACCGCTGATCAGTCGGTCTCGCTGATCAGTCGGTCGCCTGGACCGCGTCGTCCACCGAGTTGTGGATCGGGAAGACCTTGGTCAGACCGGTGATCCGGAAGATCTTCAGGATGCGCTCCTGGTTGCACACCAGGCGCAGCGAGCCCTCGTGGGCACGCACCCGCTTCAGACCGCCCACCAGCACGCCGAGGCCGGTGGAGTCCAGGAAGTCCACGCCCTCCATGTCGACGACGAGGTGGTAGCTGCCGTCGTTGACGAGCTCGACCAGCTGCTCGCGCAGCTTGGGGGCGGTGTACACATCGATCTCGCCGCCAACCTCGACGACCGTGCGATCGCCGACTGTACGGGTCGACAGGGACAGGTCCACGGAACCTCCAGCACCTTGCCTTGCTACGTCATTGCGATCCTCGGCCGGACGGCCGCCACCGCATGGTCGCGAGCTCCGGGCACACCCAGCCAGTGCGTGGCAAGCCTCAGCGCTGCGACCCCCGGCCGTACGGCCGTCACCGCCACATTCAACCACCTGCGACCATGCCCGCACGATGGCTTAGGACGATTCTCCGTCACGCCGGTGACACACTGGGTCCTCATGCCGCCGCGTCACAGCCTGCCCGAGGCACTGCTCACGACCCTGTCCACCACCCGAGGGCGGTCGGACCGGCTCACCCATACGGAGCACCTTCCCGCCCGGCCCGCCCGTTATGCGCCGTGGCCCGACTGGATCCGGCCCGAGATCACCGCATCCGCCCAGGCCATGGGTGTCGGGCACCCTTGGGCCCATCAGGCGGAGGCGATGGACCTGGCCAAATCCGGTCAATCTGTGGTGATCGCCACAGGGACCGCCTCGGGCAAGTCCCTCGGCTACCTCGCCCCGGTGCTCTCCGACCTGCTGGACGGCACCGAGGCGCCCAACGGCCGGGGAGCCACCGCGCTCTACCTCGCCCCGACCAAGGCGCTCGCCGCCGACCAGCGCCGCCGGGCCGCGGAACTCGCCCCGCCCCGCGTCCGGGCCGCGCTCTACGACGGCGACACCCCGCCCGAGGAGCGCGAGTGGGTCCGCCAGTACGCCTCCTACGTGCTCACCAATCCGGACATGCTGCACCGTGGTGTCCTGCCCGCGCACGCCCGGTGGTCCTCCTTCCTCAAGGCCCTGCGCTACGTCGTGGTCGACGAGTGCCACGGCTACCGCGGCGTCTTCGGCTCGCACGTGGCCCAGGTGCTGCGCCGGCTGCGGCGGATCTGCGCCCGCTACGGCTCCTCGCCCGTGTTCCTGCTCGCCTCCGCCACCACCGCCGACCCGGCCGTCACCGCCCGCCGCCTCACCGGCCTGCCGGCCGAGGCGGTCACCGAGGACGCCTCCCCGCGCGGCCCGATGGTCTTCGGGCTCTGGGAGCCCCCGCTCACCGAGAACGTCGGCGAGCACGGCGCGCCCGTCCGCCGGACGGCCACCGCCGAGGCCGCCCACCTGCTGACCGACCTGGTCGAACGGGAGACCCGCACGGTCGTCTTCGTCCGCTCCCGGCGCGCCGCCGAACTCGTCGCACTGCAGACCCAGGACCAGCTCCCCCGTCCGCTCGCCGACCGGGTCGCCGCCTACCGCGGCGGCTACCTCGCCGACGAGCGCCGGGCCCTGGAACGCGAACTGCAGTCCGGCCGGCTGCTCGGCCTCGCCTCCACCTCCGCCCTCGAACTCGGCGTCGACATCTCCGGCCTGGACGCCGTCCTGATGGCCGGCTACCCGGGCACCCGGGCCTCGCTCTGGCAGCAGGCCGGCCGGGCCGGACGCGAGGCCCAGGGCGCGCTGGCCGTCCTGATCGCCCGGGACGACCCGCTGGACACCTACCTGGTGCACCACCCGGAGGCGCTGTTCGCCACCCCGGTCGAGGCCACCGTGCTCGACCCGGACAACCCGCACGTCCTCGCCCCGCACCTGTGCGCGGCGGCCGCCGAGCTGCCGCTCACCGACCCGGACCTGGAGCTGTTCGGCCCCTCGGCCGCGCCGCTGCTGCCGGTGCTGGAGCGGCGCGGACTGCTCCGCCGGCGCGGCGACGCCTGGTACTGGACCCGCCGCGAGCGCGCCGCCGACGCCGTCGACCTGCGGGGCAGCGGCGGCAGCCCGGTGCAGATCGTCGAGGCGCCGACCGGCCGGCTGCTCGGCACCGTGGACGCCTCCGCCGCCCACACCACCGTGCACACCGGGGCCGTCCACCTCCACCGGGGCCGCTCCTACCTCGTCCGGGACTTCGACCTGGAGAGCTCGGTCGCCCTGGTCGACCCCGCCGACCCGCCCTACACGACCGCCGCCAGGGACATCACCTCCGTCTCCGTGCTCTCCACCGACACCACCGTCGAGTGGGGCGAGGGCCGGCTCAGTTTCGGTTCGGTGGAGGTGGTCAACCAGGTGGTCGGCTACCTCCGCAAGCGGATCTCCACCGGGGAGATCATGGGCGAGAGCAAGCTCGACCTGCCGCCCCGGACCCTGCGCACCCGGGCCGTGTGGTGGTCGGTCACCGAGGACCAGCTGCTCGACGCGGACATCCCGCCCGACCAGCTGCCCGGCGCCGCCCACGCCGCCGAGCACGCCTCGATCGGCCTGCTGCCGCTCTTCGCCACCTGCGACCGCTGGGACATCGGCGGCGTCTCGGTGCCGCTGCACCCCGACACCGGGCTGCCCACCGTGTTCGTCTACGACGGCCACCCCGGCGGGGCGGGCTTCGCCGAACGCGGCTTCCAGCGGGCCGTGCAGTGGCTGACCGCCACCAGGGAGGCGATCGCCGCCTGCGAGTGCGAGCGCGGCTGCCCCTCCTGCGTGCAGTCGCCCAAGTGCGGCAACGGCAACGACCCGCTGGACAAGGCGGCCGCCGTCCGGCTGCTGGACGTGCTGCTCGCCGGCGCTCCCGCGGCCGCCGGAGCGCCCGAGCCGGACGCACCAGCCGGACGGTCCGCGCAAGCCGTGCAGGCCGTGCAGCCCGCGCCGACGCTCGCGGCGGACCCGGTGGAGGCGGCCCAGGCGGCAGCCGAGGCGGCCGACGACGCCGAGGCGGCGTCCCGGGCGGCGGAGCAGGAGGCGGGGCGGGAGGCAGGGCCGGAGACCGAGCAGCGGACGGACGGGCCCACCGACGCGGGCTCACCGGACACCTCATGAGCCGCCCCCGGGCTGCCCGGCCTCGCCCAGCGCGGCCCGCGCGTCCTCGTCCGTCGGCGCCACCGGCGCCCTGATCGGTCCGGCCCGGGCCCGCGCCCGGGCCGGACCGACCGGCAGGCGCAGCGGCAGCCGGGCGACCGGCACCTGGGCCACCACCTCGACCGCGTCCTCCGCCCGGTCCACCGCGCAGGCGACCACGGCGGCCTGCTGCGCCGCCGCCACCGCCCCGGCCCGGCCGCAGCCGCCGTCCGCGTCCAGCAGCAGCCGGTCGGCCGCCGCGAGCGCCGCCAGGTCGGCGGCGGACTCCGCCCGGTGCCGGGCGCCGAGCACCGCGCCCACCGAGAGCGCGGCGGTGCACGCCAGGCAGCCGAGCAGCGCCCAGGCCAGCAGCCAGACCGTCGCCGACCCCGTGTCGGCCCGGCGCGGCGGCTGCCGCGCCGGCACCCTCAGCCCGCCCATGCGCCCGCACCTCCCTCCACTGCCGGCGAGCCGTCCTCCCGGGCCGCGACGGCGGTGGCGCTCAGCCGCACCGCGAGCACCTCCGCGAACCGCCCGGGCGCTCCGTACGGCGCCTCCACGGTGACCCGGACGGTGTCCGGCGCCAGCTCGACCAGGACCGCCGCCCCGGCCGGCGCGGCATCCCGCGCCACCCCGGCGGCATCGGCCTCCCCGCGCGCGGCCGCCCTGGCGCCCGCCCGTGCCGCGTCGACACAGCGGAGCTGGGCGGCCGCGGCGAGCACGGCCCAGACCAGCAGCACGCCCAGCAGCACCAGCGCCGGCAGCGCGACGGCGGTCTCGGCGGTGACGAATCCGCCGTCGCCGCGCCGTCGTCGCCGCTGCCCCTGCCGCTGCCCCTGCCGCGACGGCCGGTCAGGCCACATGGAGCGCCCGGTCCAGGGCGCCGGACAGGGCTTCGAACACGGCCGCGCTGGTCGCAACCTTGTACAAAGCGGCCCCCAGGGCGCACGCGCCGAGCGTGCCGACCGCGTACTCCGCGGTGGACATCCCCGCGTCCGAGCCGCCCCTGGCCCGGATCCGTCGCCGGATCGCAGGCCCGATCGCGGGCCGGACCCGTCGCACCGCCCCGAAAGCGGCCCCGACAGCGGCCCCGACAGCGGCCCCGCGCACGGACTTGATCGCCACGTTCATGTTTCCCTCCTTGCATCGATTCGGTTCGGTCCTGCGTCACATCGCGTGCGAGAAACGGCTGGTGAGCCCCATGACCACCGGGGCGACACCGACCAGCACGAAGGCCGGGAGGAAGCACAGCCCGAGCGGCGCCGTCGCGAGCACCCCGGCCCGGCGGACCCGGGCGTGCGCCGTCCGGACGGCCTCCGCCCGCCGGCCGCTCGCGAGCCCGGAGAGCGCCGCCGCCGCCGGGGCACCGCTCAGGCTCGTCCGGACCAGGCACCGGGCCAACGGCGCCAGCGGCGGATGCTCCTCGCCGAGCCGCCGCCAGCAGACCTCCGGCGGTGATCCCAGGGCGAGTTCGGCCGCGGTCGACAGCAGCCGCGGACCCATCGGGGCGTCCACGCTCGCGCCGACCGCCGCCACGGCCGCCGCCGGTGAGGCCGCGGATCCGAGGCAGGCCGCCAACAGCTCGGCGGTGAGCGGCAGCTGCCGCACCAGCCGCTCCCGCTCCAGCACGGCCCACCGCTCCGCCGGGGATCTCGCCCGCGGCATCCACCGGTGCAGCCCTACCGCCAGCAGTCCGCCCGCCAGCAGACCTCCCGGTCCGCCGAGGAAGGCCGCCGCCCCGAGCCCGGCCACCACCACCGTCGCCACCCGCCGGGCCCGTCCCGGGAGGACGGGGCTCGCCCGCGCCGCCGCCGATCGGCCGCTCCGCCACGGCCGGGGCGGCTCCCCGGCGCCCAGAAGCGCAGCGGCCCTTCGCCGCGCCCGCCGTCCGCGCCGAACCGGACCGTCGGCCATCGCGGCCACCGCGGCCACCGCGGCCATCGCGGCCAGCAGCACCGCCGCACCGGCCGTCTCCGCCGGCCAGGTCATCCGCACCCCACCTCCCGGCGGAAGGCCGCACTCGGCCGACCGGACCGGGCGCGGGTCCGGCTGATCCCGCACCGCCACTCCTCCGGCCCCGGCCCGGCCTCCCTCACCGGGGCGGAGCCCAGGGCGCCCTCGGCGGCCGCCCGGACGATGCGGCCGGTCCAGACCAGGCCCACCACCTCCAGGGCCGTGCCCGCCGCCAGGGCGGCCAGCCCGGCGGACGTGTGGAGCAGCACCTCCAACGGTTCGGCCCCGAGGCCCGCCCCCAGCAGCAGTCCGGCGAGCGGCAGGGCTGCCAGGACCGCGATCGTGGTGCGCGGGGCCGCCAGCTCGGCACCGATCTCCTCCGCCAGGGCCCGCTCGACGCGCAGCGCCTCGGCCACCCCTTCCAACCCGGCCGCCAGGCCCGACCCGCCGGCGGAGGCGACCTCCCAGCAGGCGGCGACCGCCGCCGCGCCGCTCCCGCCCGGCAGTTCGGCGAGCAGCCGGAACGCGGCGGGCACGTCCGCCCCGTACCGGCCGGCGGCGAGCCGGGCGACCGGCTCCGCGCCCAGCCGAAGCAGCGCCACCGGATCGGCGGCGATCCGGGTGGTCACCAGGTGCAGCGCCTGCTCGGGCGTCGCCCCGCCGCGCAACTCGCCCGCCAGTCCGGCGCAGAGCTCCACCACGCCGGCCGCCCGGTGCCGCGCCTCGGCCGCCGTCGCGCGCCGCTGCCGCCATCGCCGCGCCGGCAGGGCGGCCAAGGCGGCCGCCAGCACCGGGACGGGCGATGCCGTCGCCCAGCCGGCCGCCAACCCGCCCGGCAGGAGCAGCAGTTCGGGAGCGCCCCGAACGGTGCGCCAGAGTCCGTCCGACCACCGCGCGACCACGGCCGCCGCACCGCCGCCGTCACCGCCGTCCCCACTGCCACCACCGTCGGCAGCGGCGTCACCGTCACCCGCCAGGACCACCCCGGTCCGGCGCACACCCGCCAACTGCCGCTGCAGCCCGCACCACCCCGCCACCGCGGCCCCGCACAGCACCAGCGCCCACCACGGCGCCACCTCGTCAACCACCATGAGCACCACCTCCCTCGCCGTCACCGCCATCGCCGCCACCGCCCCGTTCCCTTCGCGCCCTCGGTCCGCTGCCCGGCCCGAGGAGCAGCAGGGCGCCCGCCGCGCAGCCGCCCATCAGCAGCGCGAACGCCGCCTCCGCCCACCCGGCCGTCACGGCGACCCCTCCTCGACGGCGGCTCCCCGGGCGGCGAGCAGGCCGGTCAGCCGCTCCCAGCCACGGCCCGGGACCGTGGCGCCGTCCGCCGTGAACGTCACCGCCGGGGTGGTGACGGCGAGTCCGTGCCGGTCACCGCCCAGGGTGTGGATCTCGGCGACGCGGCGGCGCCCGGTGCCCGGGTCCCGCACCAGGTGCACCACCAGGTCGAGGGCGGCCCGGAGTTGGCTGTGCAGGGCCGGGCGGTCCAGTCCGGCCAGCGAGCCGAGCGCCTCCAGCCGGACCGGCACGTCCGCCGCCGTGTTCGCGTGGACCGTCCCGGTGCCGCCCTCGTGGCCGGTGTTGAGGGCGGCGAGCAG
This sequence comes from Kitasatospora sp. NPDC097605, assembly GCF_040302725.1. Lineage (NCBI taxonomy): Bacteria > Bacillati > Actinomycetota > Actinomycetes > Kitasatosporales > Streptomycetaceae > Kitasatospora > Kitasatospora sp. NPDC097605. Next base: position 158,795 of record NZ_JBEOSF010000003.1, read on the forward strand.
GTCCGCGACCTCGGGCCCGCGCACCTCCCCGATCACCAGCCGGTCGGGCCGCATCCGCAGCGCCTGGCGGACCAGGTCCCGCAGGGTGAGTTCGCCCAGCCCCTCCTGATTGGGCGGGCGACCCTGCAGCCGCACCACGTGCGGGTGGTCGGGGCGCAGTTCCGCGGAGTCCTCGGCGACGACGATCCGCTCCTCCGGACCCGCCAGGCCGAGCAACGCCGCGAGCAGCGTGGTCTTCCCCGTGCCGGTGCCCCCGCTGACCAGCAGCGAGAGCCTGGCCCGCACGACGGCGGCCAGCAGCTCGCCGCCGCACGGCGGGAGCGCCCCGCCGGCCACCAGCTCGTCGAGGCTGAACGGCCTGGGTCGGCACACCCGCAGCGAGATGTGGGTGCAGCCGGCGGCGATCGGCGGCAGGACGGCGTGCAGCCGCGTGCCGTCCGGCAGCCGGGCGTCCACCCAGGGCCGCGCGTCGTCGAGCCGCCGCCCGGCCGCCGTGGCGAGGCGGTGGGCCAGCCGGCGCACCGCCTCCGGACCGGCGAAGCGAATCCCGGTGGCCCGGCGCAGACCGCCGCCCCGGTCGAACCAGATCTCGTCCGGTCCGTTGACCAGGACGTCCGTGACGTCGGGCGCCGCCAGCAGCCGGTCCAGCGGGCCCGCACCCACCAGTTCGGCGCAGAGCGAGCGCACGGTGTCGAGGACGTCGTCGCCGCCGAGCGGCGGCCGGGCGGCGCGCAGCGCGGTCGCCACCGAGCCGGCGGTCGGCGGCGCCCCGGACTCGGCCAGCCGCAGCCGCACGGCGTCGACCAGCGCTGCTGCGCGCTCCTCCCGTGCCGTCCGGCCGTAAGGGTTCGGTTCGGGCCGGGGAGCGGCCGCCGGGAGGCTCACGGCGCCGGGGACGCTCCGCAGCGCCCGCCGCTCGCGCGGCCCCGGACCGCCGCGGTCGACGACCGGGCCGCAGCCGGCCTTGCGCAGACGCACCATCAGGAGACACCTCCCTCGACCGCCGGCACCGGCGGCAGCACCTCGTCCAGGAACGCCCCGCAGAAGCGGGCGAGCGGCCCGCCCTCCCGGATGCCGGGCGGCACGCCCTGTTCGAGGTCGACGGCCAGGCCGGGCTCCGGCTCCAGCACCCCGGCGAGCTGCGTCCGCAGCCCCCGGGCGACCCGGTGCGCGGGGAGGGCGAGGGGACCCGGCGTGCGCACCACCACCCGCACGTCGTCGAGCCGCATCCGGACCGACGCCGCCACCCGGTCGGCGGCCGCCACCGCCCGCAGTTCGGCCGGCACCACCAACAGCGCCGTGTCGGACTGCTCCAGCGCCTGCCCGGCCGCCGGATCCAGCCGCCGGGGCACGTCGACCACCACGAGACCGCCCCGGCGGCGGGCGGCGGCCAGGACGCTGCGCATCGCCTCGGGCGGCACCGCGAGGGTGTCGCCGCGGTCCCAGGACAGGCAGGACAGGGTGCCGAGCCGCTTGAGCGCGGGCAGCGCCCGGGCGAGTTCGGCGCCGCTCACCCGGCCCCGGGATCCGGCGAGGTCCGGCCAGCGCAGGCCGGCGGCCGTCTCGCCGCCGAGCAGGATGTCCAGCCCGCCGCCGAGCGGGTCGCCGTCGACCAGCACGGTGCGCAGGCCCCGGCGTGCGGCGGTGACCGCGAGCGCGCAGGCCAGGGTGGAGGCGCCCGCGCCGCCCCGCCCGCCGAGCACGGCGACGGTACGCGCGGGGGCGCCGACCCCCTCGGCCGCGTCGGCCACCCGGTCGAGCAGCCAGGCCTCGGCGTCCGGCAGGAACAGCACGTGCTCCGCGCCGAGTTGGACGGCCCTGACCCAGACGCCCGCGTCGTCGAGGTCCAGCCCGAGCAGCAGCACCCCGGGTCTGCGGGGCAGCCCGGCGCACTGCCCGGACCGGTCGTCGCCGACCAGGACCAGCGACGCGCCCTCCCAGAGCTCGCGCGGCGGCGGAGCGCCCCGGATCAGCCGCGGCTCGGTGCCGGCCGCCGCGCAGATCCGCAGCAGCTCCTCGGCCAGGCCGTCGTCCCCGGTGAGGACGAGCGGCCCGGCGGGCTCCGGCCCGCCGGTGGTGGCGTGGTCGGTGATGGGCTTCGTCATGGCGGCTCCCCTGTCGTCCTGGTGTCCGTCGCTCCGGCGGTCCGGCACTCCGGCGGTCCGGCAGCCGGTGGCCGGGCCCGCGGCACGGGCCCGGCAAGCGCTGCCGGACATCACGGTGGACGGTGATCCGGATTACGACCGCCGGGTTCCGAATCCCTGTGGACAACTCGTGGGCTGTGGACGAAAACGTTCACCCACACGGGGGGCTATTGGACAAAGAATTGACGAAACGGCCTCACGGAGATGAACCGCCATACCGGCCCGGCCGGATAGCCGGGTGCGGAGCGCGCGCTCCCCGGGGCAGGTCCGGGCCCCATTCCGGAAGCGGCGCGGGCCGGAACGGGCCATGAGCGATGTCCTACGGATACTCTACGGAGAGTGACGAAAACCCGGGATCGCAGCCAGCCGCCGACACCCCCTGTAGACGTCACCGAGGTCGACCGGCAGATCCGCGCGGCGGGCCGTTCAAGCCCTGAAAATGGGCCCGGACGTGCGACGACCCCCGCCGGGGGGGAGAGCGGGGGTCGTCTATCCACGGCCCGACTCGGGGGGGAGGAGCCGGACCGGGTTAGCACGGTCGCGAACGATCCGTGACTTCCATGGTGTACCCGAGCGGCCAGAAACACAAACCCGCACGCCCACGAGTACGCCGAATGGCGGGCTGTTTTGCGGCGCCCTCTATCCTCGGTTCCCGTGGACACCACCGAGAACGCCGACGAACACGCCGACGAGTCCCCGGACTCCACCGCCGCAGCCGCCGGAACCGACGGGACAGCCGGGTCCGACGGGACGGCCGTGACCGGCGCGCGGCCCGCGGCGCCCGGCTCCGGCCCGTCCGGGGCCCGCCCGCCGGCCGCCCGGCCGCGCCCGGCCGGCCCCCGCACCGCCGCCTTCTTCGACCTCGACAAGACGATCATCGCCAAGTCGAGCGCCCTCGCGTTCAGCCGTCCGTTCTACCAGGGCGGCCTGATCAACCGTCGGGCCGTCCTGCGAAGTGCGTACGCCCAGTTCGTCTTCCTGGTGGGCGGCGCGGACCACGACCAGATGGAGAAGATGCGGGAGTACCTCTCCGCGCTGACCCGGGGCTGGAACGTGCAGCAGGTGCGCGAGATCGTCGCCGAGACCCTGCACAACCTGATCGACCCGATCATCTACGACGAGGCCGCCTCGCTCATCGAGCAGCACCACGCGGCCGGCCGCGACGTGGTCATCGTCAGCAGCTCCGGCTCCGAGGTGGTCGAGCCGATCGGCGCACTGCTCGGCGCGGACCACGTCATCGCGACCAGGCTGAAGATCGAGGACGGCTGCTACACCGGCGAGATCGAGTACTACGCCTACGCCGAGAACAAGGCCGCCGCGATCCGGGAGTTGGCCGAGGTCGAGAGGTACGACCTGGCCGAGTGCTACGCCTACAGCGACTCGTCCACCGACCTGCCGCTGCTGGAGGCGGTCGGCCACCCCTCGGCGGTCAACCCGGACCGGGCGCTGCGCAAGGAGGCGGTGGCCCGCGAGTGGCCGGTGCTGGTCTTCGACAAGCCGGTGGAACTCCGGCGGCGGCTCCCGGAGTTCTCGGCGCCGAGCCGCTCGGTGCTGACGGCGGTGGCGGTCGGCACGGCCGCGCTGACGGCCGGGGTCATCTGGTACGCGGCCCGGCGCCGCCGCCCGGCGGCCTGACCGCGTGCCGCCGGCGGTCCGACCGCGCAGCGTTGGACAAAACGGTCAAAAGCCGAAGACGTCGCTTTTCGGGTTCCCCTTTCGCCCGAAACGCGATACAAATGAAGCACGGCCCGCGAGACCCGGTCAGGACCGAAGAGGTCAAACCGACAACGCAGTTCAGGCCCCACGGACCGTCGTGCAGATGACCGAGCACCCACATGCAGCCGACCCGCTGTCGGGCCGCCGGACCAGACGAACGGGCAGGATCCCCGTCTGATCGGCACTTCCGGTGCATGCATGGTCACCCGGCATCTGTGCCAGCGGCGGCACCTGGCAGGATCAGGTGCCGCCGCATCTTCTCGTCCACCGGACGCGCGGTGGATCCCCGCCCGCCGCCCCGCCACCGGCCCGCCCGGTGGGTCCGGGTGCTCAGACCATGCCGCGCTGCATCGCCTCGCAGACCGCCGTGCTCTCCCGCACCCCGAGCCGCAGCGCCCGGCCGCAGTGGCCGATCCAGGCCCCCAGGCCCTCCGGCGTCCCCGCCAGGTAGCCGGCCAGCGCCCGCCGGTAGGCGTCCGTCCCCAGCTCCACCAGGCCGACCTCGGCCGGGCAGATCGACTTCGGGTCGAGCCCTTCGGCGATCAGCACGATCCGCTGCGCGGCCCGGGCGATCAGGCCGTTGTACGCGCCGAACGGCCGCAGCGCCAGCAGTTCGCCGTGCACCACCGAGGCGACCACCAGGGCCGGCGTCCCGACGCCCTGGCCCTCCGCGCGGGCCACCAGCAGCCGGGAGAGCTGGTCGAGCCGGGCGGCGACCTCCTCCGGACCCGGCGCCGCCGGCAGCTCCGGCACCGGCCCGTCCGCGGTCGCACCGGCGGGCGCGACCGGGCCCCGGTCCGCCGCGACGCCCTCCACCGGCTTCAGCGCCAGCGGGAACAGGTCGTCGGCGGCTTCGCCGGCCTGCCGCGGACGGCCCGCCGCGGGATCGGCGTCGCCGACCGCCAACAGGTGCAGCCGGGCCAGCACCTGGAGCGGCGAGTGCCGCCAGACGCTCAGCAGCTGGCCCGCCTCGGCCGCGATCCGCAGCGCGGCGCCCACCGTGCGGGCCTCGGGGTCCACGCCGAAGTCGCTGCGCCTCCGGACCTCCTCCAGCGGCCAGTCGGCCCCGGCCAGCGCCGCCGAGGCGCGGGCACCGCGCAGGGCGGACTCGGAGGTGACCTCGGCCGCGCGGCGGCGCATCACCCGGTGGCCGTAGAGGCGGTCGACGGCCTTGCGCACCTCGGCCACCGCGTCCGGCACTCCGGGGAGCTGGGCCAGCGGGGCGAGGGGATCTGTTCCAGTGCTCACCTACCCGAGAGTAATGACCCGGGTGCCCCGGCCGGAACAGCAGCCTCGCATCACCCGTTAGAGGCAATCCTCACTTCCCTCCGGCCCGCGGCCCGAAACCCCCGATAGCATGACCGCCGTCGAAGACGATAACGATTTCCACCTCGAAGATCGTCGACCTCGCCGCGGCGCGCAGCCGCGCCCGCGGCGGGCCCAGGAGCGAGAGCCGGAGTCCCAAGATGAAGATCGCCTTCGTCGGCAAGGGCGGCAGCGGCAAGACCACGCTGTCCGCGCTGTTCATCCGCCACCTGGCCGCCGCGGGCCGACCGGTCCTCGCCGTCGACGCCGACATCAACCAGCACCTCGGCCCGGCGCTCGGCCTGACGGACGACCAGGCCGCCGCGCTGCCCTCGCTCGGGGCCCGGCTGCCCGAGATCAAGGAGTACCTGCGCGGCAGCAACCCGCTGATCCGCTCCGCCGAGGAGATGATCAAGACCACCCCGCCGGGCCGGGGCTCGCGGCTGCTGCGGATCGTCGAGGAGAACCCGGTCTACACGGCCTGCGCCCGCCCGCTCGCGCTCGACGAGGGCTCGGTGCGGCTGCTGGCGACCGGCGCGTTCACCGAGGAGGACCTCGGCGTCGCCTGCTACCACTCCAAGGTCGGCGCGGTCGAACTGCTGCTCAACCACCTGCTCGACGGCCGGGAGGAGTACGTGGTGACCGACATGACGGCCGGGTCCGACTCCTTCGCCTCGGGGCTGTTCACCCGCTTCGACCTCACCTTCCTGATCGCCGAACCCACCCGCAAGGGCGTCTCGGTGTACCGCCAGTACCGGGACTACGCGCGCGACTTCGGGGTGCGGTTGCGGGTCGTCGGCAACAAGGTGCAGGGCCCGGGCGACCTGGACTTCCTCCGCCGGGAGGTCGGCGAGGACCTGCTGACCGCCTTCACCCAGTCCGACTGGGTGCGCTGCCTGGAGCAGGGCGCGCGACCGCCGCTGCGCGCCCTCGAACCCGCCAACCGCGCCGTGCTGGACGAGCTGCGCGCGGCCGCCGACGCCGCGTACGAGCTGCGTGACCCGCGCCGGTACACCGAGCAGGCCGTCCTCTTCCACCTGCGCAACGCCGAGAGCTGGGCCAACGCCAAGGTCGGCACCGACCTCGCCGCCCAGGTCGACCCGGACTTCGTGCTCGGCGACGCGTCCGCCCCGGCCGGCGAGCCCACCGCCGCCGGTGCGGCCGTCTGAGCCGGAGCCCCGCCGCACCACCCACGGGCCGCGGTCCCCCGCACGGGGACCGCGGCCCGCGCGCGTCCCGGCAGGCCCGCCACCAGCAGATTCCCGTCCGTTCGGCCACCACCCAATGGAGTGAACCAGGCCGTTATTCACTGTCGCTCCGGATGACGCTGTGCAAAGCTCTCATTACCCTCGGTTTACCGAGTCTTGATGTTCCGCTTCCGTCCCGGTGCCCCTCGCCGTGGCCTGGCTCCTCCCAGTGCCCCGCCGAACGGCCGCCGGGCGGCCCGATGGACCAAGGCCCGGCCGGTGATCCCCGCACTCCCGGCCCGACCGCGCCGTCCCGCCACACCGTCGCGACCCACGACAGCCGATCCGCTCCACCGAGCCCACGCGCGGACTCACCGCCGGACCTGACTGCGTTCGTTCCCCCGGACAGACGGGAAGACCCGATGACCCTCGACATCTCCAGCGCCCCCATCGCCTCCGACACCACCGACCACGCCCCACCGGGCCGACGTCCCCCCGCCGCCTGGGCGCGGGACCTCTCGGCCTCCCTGGTGGTGTTCCTGATCGCCGTGCCGTTCTCCCTCGGCATCGCCCTGGCCACCGGCGCCCCGCTCACCGCCGGCCTGGCCGCGGCGGCCGTCGGCGGCATCGTGGTCGGCCTCTTCGGCGGTACCCCGCTGCAGGTCAGCGGCCCCTCCGCCGCACTCACCGTGATCACCGCCGGACTCATCGCCCAGTACGGCTGGCAGGCCACCTGCGCCATCACCCTCGCCGCAGGGCTGCTCCAACTCCTGCTCGGCGTTCGCCGGGTGGCCCGCACCGCACTGGCCGTCTCGCCCGCCATCGTGCACGGCATGCTGGCCGGCGTCGGCCTCGCCATCGCGATCGCGCAGCTGCACGTCGTCCTCGGCGGCTCGCCTCAGAGTTCGGCCCCGGCCAACTTGCTCGCCCTGCCCGCCCAACTGGCGACGCCTCACCCCGCGGCCCTGACCGTCGGCGCGGTCACCGTCGCGGTGCTGCTCGGCTGGCCCCGGCTGGGCCGGCTCCCCGGCCGCTACGGGAAGTTCGGCGGCCGGCTGGCCAAGGTCCCCGGCCCGCTCGCCGCCGTCGCCGCCGCCACCGCGCTCGCGATCGCGCTGGACCTGCGGCTCGCCCGGGTCGAACTGCCCGCCTGGCAGCCGCACGGCCTCGCCCCCGACCTGCCGCACGGCCCGCCGCTCGCCGTCCTGGCCGCCGTGCTGACCGTCACCGCCGTGGCGAGCGTCGAGTCGCTGCTCTCCGCCGTCGCGATCGACCGGATGTCGCACCGGACCGGGGACCTCGACCGCGAGCTGCGCGGCCAGGGCCTCGCCAACCTGGTCAGCGGACTGGTCGGCGGGCTGCCGATCGCCGGCGGCGCGGTGCGCAGCACGGCCAACGTCCGGGCCGGGGCGCGCAGCCGCCGCTCCTCGGTGCTGCACGGGGTGTGGGTGCTGGCGGCCGCGCTCGCCCTGGCCGGCGGGCTGCGCCGGATCCCGCTCGCCGCGCTCGCCGCCCTGGTGCTGGTCGTCGGCCTGCAGATGGTGAGCTTCGCGCACATCCGCAAGGTGCACCGGCACCGCGAGTTCCCCGTCTATCTGACCACCGTGGTCGCCGTGGTGCTGCTGGGCGTCCTGCCGGGGGTGGCGCTGGGCGCGGCGACGGCCGTGCTGCTCGCGCTCTACCGGCTGACCCGCGCCCATGTGGACGTCCTGGCCGGCCCCGACGGCTCGTTCAGGGTGGAGACGCACGGCCCGCTCACCTTCACCGCGGTGCCCCGGCTCAGCCGCGCGCTGGCGGGCATCCCGGCCGGCGCCGAGGTCGCCGTCGTGCACGACGGCTCCTTCCTGGACCACGCCGCCTACGAGACGGTGCACAGCTGGCGCACCGGCCACCAGGCGGGCGGGGGGCGGGTGTCGATGGTGACCCGCCGCCAGGACGACGAGGTGCTCGATCCGGACGGCACCGTGCGTGCCGGCAGCTCCCCCGGCCCGCACCGCTGCCGCGCCTGGACGCCCTGGGTCGGCCACCACTGCATCGAACAGCAGGAGGACCCGCACGGCCGGCTGCTGGACGGTGTCCGGGTGTTCCAGCTGCACACCGCCCCGCTGGTGCGGCCCGAGCTGGCCCGGCTCGCCCGGGAGGGGCAGACGCCCTCCCAGCTCTTCCTGACCTGCGCCGACTCCCGGATGGTCACCAGCATGATCACCAACAGCGGTCCGGGCGACCTCTTCACGGTGCGCAACGTCGGCAACCTGGTGCCGGCGCCGCACGAGCCGGGTGCGGCCGACGACTCGGTGGCGGCGGCGGTGCAGTACGCGGTCGAGGTGCTGGAGGTGCGGTCGATCACGGTCTGCGGGCACTCGGGCTGCGGGGCGATGAAGGCCCTGCTGGACGGCGTGCACGAGCAGCCCGGCCGGCCCACCCCGCTGGCCCGCTGGCTGCGCAACGGCCGCGGCTCGCTGGACCGGCTGCGCAGGGCCCCGGCGGAGTTCGCCGACCGCCCCGCGGTCGACCTGAGCGAGCAGCTCTGCATCACCAACGTGGTCCAGCAGCTGGACCAGCTGCTGGCCAACCCGGCGGTGGAGCGGCGGGTGGCCGAGGGCACCCTGCGGCTGGTCGGCATGTACTTCGACTTCGCCACCGCGCAGGCCTATGTGCTCGACCGGGAGAGCGGCCGGTTCGGTCCCGTCGAGGCGTCCGCCCCGCGGCAGGAGCGCGACACGCCCGGACCTGTGGATGGATTCGAACAGGTTCCAGCGGGTGGTACCGCCGTCGCGGATCCGGCCCGGGACGGAGGAGGTCCCGGACTGGCCGCCTGAGACCCGGGCCCGCGTCCCGCCGGGCGGGCCAAGGACGCGGGCCCGCCTCCCGCACCGCCCCCGGGGCGCCGCCGGCCTCGGGCGGCCGTTCGACGCCCGGTCAAAGGTCTACACCAATTATCCGGAGCCTCTTGTCAACTGACCTCTTCGCCTGGTGAGCTGTGCGCTGGGACACACGGGACAATCCCCACGCACGGGAAACGACCCCGATCATGACTCATGAGGAGTGCGCGTTGAGCAACGAGAGCCTGGCCAACCTGCTCAAGGAGGAGCGGCGCTTCGCCCCGCCGGCAGAGCTCGCCGCAGCCGCCAACGTCACCGCGGCCGCGTACGCTCAGGCCTCCGAGGACCGCCTCGGCTTCTGGGCCGAGCAGGCCCGCCGCCTCAGCTGGGCCGTCGAGCCCACCCAGACCCTCGACTGGTCCAACCCGCCGTTCGCCAAGTGGTTCGCCGACGGCAAGCTCAACGTGGCCTACAACTGCGTCGACCGGCACGTCGAGGCCGGCAACGGCGACCGCGTCGCCATCCACTTCGAGGGCGAGCCCGGCGACGGCCGCTCGATCACCTACGCCCAGCTCAAGGACGAGGTCTCGCAGGCCGCCAACGCGCTGCTGGAGCTCGGTGTCGCCAAGGGCGACCGGGTCGCGATCTACCTGCCGATGATCGCCGAGGCGGTCGTCGCGATGCTCGCCTGCGCCCGGATCGGCGCCACCCACTCGGTGGTCTTCGGCGGCTTCTCCGCCGACGCCGTGGCCTCCCGCATCCAGGACGCCCAGGCCAAGCTGGTCATCACCGCCGACGGCGGCTACCGGCGCGGCAAGCCCTCCGCCCTCAAGCCGGCCATCGACGAGGCGCTGACCAAGGTCGACGGCGTCGAGCACGTCCTGGTCGTGCGCCGCACCGGCCAGGAGATCGCCTGGACCGAGGGCCGCGACGTCTGGTGGCACGAGGCCACCGCGCGCCAGTCCACCGAGCACACCCCCGAGGCGCACGACGCCGAGCACCCGCTCTTCATCCTCTACACCTCGGGCACCACCGGGAAGCCCAAGGGCATCCTGCACACCTCGGGCGGCTACCTCACCCAGGCCGGCTACACCCACCACGCCGTCTTCGACCTCAAGCCGGAGACCGACGTCTACTGGTGCACCGCCGACATCGGCTGGGTCACCGGCCACTCGTACATCGTCTACGGCCCGCTCTCCAACGGCGCCACCCAGGTCATCTACGAGGGCACCCCGGACACCCCGCACCAGGGCCGGTTCTGGGAGATCGTCCAGAAGTACGGCGTGACCATCCTCTACACCGCGCCGACCGCGATCCGCACCTTCATGAAGTGGGGCGATGACATCCCCGCGAAGTTCGACCTGTCCTCGCTGCGGGTGCTGGGCAGCGTCGGCGAGCCGATCAACCCCGAGGCGTGGATCTGGTACCGCGAGCACATCGGCGCCGGCAAGGCCCCGATCGTGGACACCTGGTGGCAGACCGAGACCGGCGCGATCATGATCAGCCCGCTGCCCGGCGTCACCGAGACCAAGCCGGGCTCGGCCCAGCGCGCGCTGCCGGGCATCGAGGCCACGGTGGTCGACGACAACGCGGTCGAGGTCCCGAACGGCTCCGGCGGCTACCTGGTGCTCACCGAGCCGTGGCCGTCGATGCTGCGCACCATCTGGGGCGACGACCAGCGCTACATCGACACCTACTGGTCGCGCTTCGAGGGCCGCTACTTCGCCGGCGACGGCGCCAAGAAGGACGAGGACGGCGACATCTGGCTGCTCGGCCGGGTCGACGACGTCATGCTGGTCTCCGGCCACAACATCTCGACCACCGAGGTCGAGTCGGCCCTGGTCGGGCACCCGTCGGTGGCCGAGTCCGCCGTGGTCGGCGCCACCGACGCCACCACCGGCCAGGCGATCGTCGCCTTCGTGATCCTGCGCGGCAACGCCACCGACAGCCCCGAGCTGGTCGAGGAGCTGCGGGCGCACGTCGGCCGCACGCTCGGCCCGATCGCCAAGCCGAAGCAGATCAAGGTGGTCGGCGAGCTGCCGAAGACCCGCTCCGGCAAGATCATGCGCCGCCTGCTGCGCGACATCGCCGAGGGCCGCGAGGTCGGTGACACCACCACGCTGGCCGACTCCACGGTGATGAACCTCATCCAGGCCCAGCTGCCGCCGGCGGGCAGCGAGAGCTGACCCGCGTCGGAAGACGTGTGTGACGGTGCCCCGGGCGGTCGTGACCGCCCGGGGCACCGCCGTGTCCGGACCCACTCCGCCCCCACCCACCCGCTGCACCGGGCCCGCACCGGGCCCGCACCGGAGCCGCTCCGGAGCCGCCCCGGGCCCTTCGAGAACCCGGGCCGCCGTGCACAAAGGGCCGCAGGGGGCTTAAGTCCTTGAAGTAGGACAATCCGGATGTCGCTTTGTCGCCACGCTACAATGTCAAAGGCGCATCAAGATCCGCGTCACAGGGCGAGCCGGGAAGTCTGGTCGGCGATGCACCACCGGTGCATCCACACACCGTCCCCTCGCCCCCAGGAGGCCGCGCGTGGCCAGCCAGCCGCCCGTCCACGAGCCGACCGAGCCGACGCCCCGGCGCCGCCAGTTCCTCGGCAGGCTGCCCCTCCCCGAGCGGAGTTACCTCGCCGACGCCCTGCGCACCGAGACGGTGGGCGGCGTCCTGCTGCTCACCGCCGCGGTCGTCGCGCTGATCTGGGCCAATGTCTGGCCGGACGCCTACCAGTCCGTCCTCAACCACACCGTCGGCCCGTCCGCCCCGCTCCACCTCGACCTCACCCTGGGCACCTGGGCCAAGGACGGGCTGCTGACGATCTTCTTCTTCGTGGCCGGCATCGAGCTCAAACGCGAGTTCGTGGCGGGTGAGCTGCGCAGCCCCAGCGCGGCGATGCTGCCCGTCATAGCCGCCGTCTGCGGTGTCGTGCTGCCCGCCGTCCTGTACACCGTCGTCAACGCGGGTCCCGGCGGGCACCCGAGCGGCTGGGCCGTCCCGACCGCCACCGACATCGCCTTCGCGCTCGGCGTGCTCGCCGTGGTCGGCACCCACCTGCCCTCCGCGCTGCGCGCCTTCCTGCTCACCCTCGCGGTGGTGGACGACCTGATCGCGATCCTGATCATCGCGGTCTTCTACAGCTCCGGCATCAAGTTCTGGGCGCTCGGGCTGGCCTTCGTCGGGCTCGCGCTCTTCTGGTTCCTGCACCGGCGCGGAGTGCACGGCTGGTACCTGTTCGTCCCGCTCGCCTTCGTGAACTGGGCGCTGATGCACGAGAGCGGTGTGCACGCCACGGTGGCGGGCGTCGCGATGGGCCTGATGCTCCGCTGCCACCGGGAGGGCGACGAGAAGCACTCCCCCGGCGAGCACATCGAGCACCTGGTCCGGCCGCTCTCGGCCGGGGTGGCGGTACCGGTCTTCGCGCTGTTCGCGGCCGGGGTGGCGGTCTCCGGATCGGCGCTGCGCGAGGTGTTCACCCAGCCGGCCCCCTTCGGCATCGTGCTCGGCCTGGTGGTCGGCAAGTCCGTGGGCGTCTTCGGCGGCACCTGGCTGGCCGCCCGCTTCACCCGCGCCGAGCTGAACCCGCAGCTCAAGTGGGCCGACATGTTCGCCCTCTCGGTGCTGGCCGGCATCGGCTTCACCGTCTCGCTGCTGATCGACGAGCTGGCCTTCCCGGACGACCCGGTGCTCGTCGACCGGGCCAAGGCGGCCGTCCTGGTGGGCTCGCTGATCTGCGCCCTCTCCGCCACCGTGCTGCTGAAGCTGCGCAACCGGCACTACCGCGAGCTCTGCGAGGAGGAGGACCGCGACCTCGACGGCGACGGCATCCCCGACGTCTACCAGCTCGACGACCCGGCCTGGCAGAACCGCATGGCCGAACGGACGCGGGCCGCCGAGGCGAGGACCACCGAGGCGACGCCCACCGAGGCGACGCCCACCGGGTCGACGCCCACCGGGTCAACGCCCACGGAGGCGCGGCCCACAGAGGCACGACCCACCGACACGGGCCCGACACGCCCGGCCGACGAAGGCCGCGACGGGGCGCGCTGAGCGGCCCGCCCGCCGGAACACGTCCCCCCGGCGGGGCCCCGGAGTGGTGTCCGCTCGTCCGGTAGGGGCATGATTCTGAACTGTCGACAGTCACCCGAAGAGGAGAACCGCTGATGCCCGCAGGAGCCGCAGACCCGTCCAGCAACGGCCGGGCGCCCTACGAGGGCGAGCGTTCGGTGGGGCAGCTGTTCGCCGCGGCCACCGCCGACCTGTCCGCCCTCGTCCACGACGAGATCGCGCTCGCCAAGGCCGAGATCCGCGCCGACGTCAAGCGCGGCGTCTCCGGCGGCGTCTCGCTGGGCGTGGCCGGCGTGATCGCGCTGGCCGCCGTCCCGATGCTGAGCGCGGCCGCGGCGTTCGGCATCCACGCGCTGGGCGTGTCGCTCGGCTGGTCGTTCCTGATCGTGGCTGGCGCGTACCTGCTGCTGGCCGTGCTGCTGGGCCTGCTGGCGCTGCGTTCGTTCAAGAAGATCGAGAAGCCGGTCCGGACCATCGAGGGTGCGCAGAAGACCGCCGACGTGCTGAAGAACGCGCGGCCGCGTCCCGCCACCAAGGAGGAGATCGACCGCGCCCTGGGCCGCATCCCGTAGGCCACCCCGCGCGCCAGGGGCGCGCCCGGGATCGCGCCAGGCACGCGCCAGGAACGTACCCGGGACGTGCGCCCGGTACGCGGCGGCCCGGAAGGGCCCGAGTGCGAGTGCCGGGCGCGTGTCCGGCGCGCGGATGTGACACGCTCTCGGTATGTCGCTCGACCAGAAGCCCGTGCCCGCGCAGCCGTCCGACAGCTCCGGCCTCAACGCCCCTGGCGACGCCCAGGACACGCCTGCGGCCGCCTGGGACGTCCGGCAGGCCGGGCCGTGGGTCCACCGCGACCTCGCCGCCAACGGCGCGCGGTTCCATATCGCCGAACTCGGCGAGGGCCCGCTGGTCCTGCTGGTGCACGGCTGGCCCGAGTACTGGTGGGCCTGGCGCCACCAGCTGACCGCGCTGGCCGCCGCCGGCTACCGCGCCGTCGCCGTGGACCTGCGCGGCATCGGCGGCAGCGACCGCACCCCGCGCGGCTACGACCCCGGCAACCTCGCGCTGGACATCACCGGGGTGATCCGCTCCCTCGGCGAGGACCGGGCGCACCTGGTCGGCCACGCCTCCGGCGGCACCCTGGCCTGGGTGGCGGCCGTGATGCGGCCCTCGGTGATCCAGAGCCTCACCGTGGTCTCGGCCGCGCACCCCCGCGACCTCCGCCGGGCGCTGCTCACCGACCGCAAGCAGCTGGCCGCCTTCGAGCACGTGCTGGGCTTCCAGCGGCCGTGGATACCGGAGCGCCGCCTGGTGGCCGACGACGCCGCGCTGGTCGGCCGCTACCTGGACGCCTGGACCGGCCGCAACCAGCTGGACCGCACGGCGGTGGCCGCCTACCGGCAGGCGATCCGGATCCCCAGCACCGCGCACTGCTCGATCGAGCCCTACCGCTGGCTGCTGCGCTCGATGGCCCGGCCGGACGGCATCCAGTTCGCCCGCCGGATGAAGAAGCCGATCACCGCGCCCACCCTGCACGTCCAGGGCGCGGCCGACCCGGTGCTGCTGTCGCACACCGCGCTGGGCGGCGGCGAGTACGTGGCCGCGCCGTACCGCTGGCGGCTGCTGCCGGGGATCGGGCACTTCCCGCACGAGGAGGCGCCGGAGCAGTTCACCGCCGAGCTGCTGGACTGGATCGGCCGGCACAAGGACTGAAGGACCAACGACCTTCCGCCGAACGGGGCACGGGGCCGAGGGTCCCGGCGCCCGGATGGGCGAACGGGGTCGAAGGTCCCAACTCCCTTGATGTGACGTTCATATGACAAACGCATAGGCCACGTTGATGGCCCGCCGGGCGGTTACCCCCGTCGGCCCAGGGGCATCCATTGCGGTATGACCTGGATGCCCGATCGCGGCGGCGCCCCGCGCGGCCGACAGCACAGCAACAGCCCGCAGCGTTCCGCCCACCGCCCCGAGTGGGCGGACGACCGCAGTTACGACCACGGCTACGACCACGGCTACGACGGCGGCTACGACGTCGGTTTCGAGGGCTCGGGCGGCCACCCGCGCACGGCGCAGCGACAGCTCGGCATCCCGCACATCCTCGGCCGCCGCGCCCGCTGGGTGAGCGCCCGGCTCCGCCGCGAGAGCTGACGTCGTGCGGCTGCCGGCCGGTCCCCGGCCGGCAGCCGCACGACGTCAGAGAGCGCAGCCCTGGGTGTCCACCCGGCCGGTCGCCGCGGCGCCGTGCTCGGCGTCCTGGCGCACCTCGGCGGCGGTCAGCACGTACCCGGTGTCCGCGCTGTCCAGCGACTTGGCGAACACCATCCCGTACACCTGGCCGTCCGGCGTGAGCAGCGGGCCGCCGCTGTTGCCCTGGCGGACCAGCGAGCGCACCGAGTAGACGTCCCGGACGACCTGGCCGCGGTGGTAGATGTCCGGGCCGTTGGCCTGGATCCGGCCGCGGATGCGGGCCGGCTGGACGTTGAAGGCGCCGTTCTCGGGGAAGCCCGCGACGATCGCGCTGTCGTTGGTCTTCGCCTCGCCCGCGAAGGTGAGCGCCGGCGCGTTCAGCTTGGGCACGTCCAGGACGGCGATGTCGCGCTGCCAGTCGTAGCTGACCACGGTCGCGTCGTACAGCGGGCCGACGCCGCCGACCTGCACGGTCGGCTCGTCGACGCCGCCGACCACGTGGGCGTTGGTCATCACCCGGTGCGGGGCGTAGACGAAGCCGCTGCCCTCCAGCGTCTTGCCGCAGGCGGTGGCGGTGCCGACCACCTTGACCAGGCTCTGCCGCGCCTTCGCCACCGCCGGGCTGGCGGCCAGCGCCGGGTCGGGCGTGTCGACCTGGGTGATCGGCTCGTGCTCGAAGGGGTTGAACACCTGCGGGAAGCCGTTGCGGGCGAGCACCTTGGAGAAGTCCGAGAACCAGTTGGGCGCGTCGCCGGGCAGCGCGTCCTGGACGCCGCCGAGCACGGCCGAGGTGCGGACCTGCTTGGAGACGGTCGGCAGGGACGTCCCGGCGAGCGCCGAGCCGATCAGCCAGGCCACCAGCAGCATCGAGATCACATTGACCACGGCGCCGCCCGCGGCGTCCAGGGCCCGGGCCGGGCGGCGGTCGATGTGGCCGCGCAGCTTCCAGCCGAAGTGCGTGGTGATCGCCTGGCCGGTCGCCGCCAGCACGATGACCACCACCACCGCGATCACCGAGGCGGTCGTCCCGGGGCTGAGGTGGTCGAGCAGCAGCGGCAGCAGCTGGACGGCGAGCAGGCCGCCGCCCAGGAAGCCGAGGACCGACAGCACGCCGACCACGAAGCCCTGCCGGTAGCCCGAGACGGCGAAGCCGACGGCGGCGGCGATCAACAGCACATCCAGGACGTTCACCCGGACACCCTCCCACGACGTACCACCCGGCCGGACGGACGACCGCCGAATCCGGCGCGGATCACGTGGGTCCCCGGGCATGCCCGGACCACGTGGGGATCCGCGCCGGCCCCGACCACGCGGGGACGACCGCCGGCCCGGATCACGCGGGGACGCGCCCGGCCCGCCGCCCGGTGGTTCACGGCGCCCCGGCGTCGCGGCCGAGCAGCGCGCGGGAGCGCTCCAGGTCGCCCTGCACCAGCGCCAGCGCCTCGTCCGAGAGGTCCACGATCCGGCCCGCGTCCCACGGCAGCTCCAGACCGCTGTGGTGCAGCACCCGGTCGATCACCCCGGCGGTGAAGCCCCAGACCAGCCGCCCGCCGACCGCGAAGGCCGGGCCCAGGTGACCGGACGGGTGCCGCAGCCGGGCCCGGTTGGCCGGGTCGGTCAGCTCCGCGATCGGCACCCGGAACACCGCGCCGGTCTCCCCCAGGTCCACCGGGCGGACCGGCGACTCCTCGCGCCACCAGCCGAGCACCGGGGTCACCACGAACCGGCTGACCGGGATGTACAGCGCGGGCAGGGTGGCGAAGACCTGCACGCCGGCCGGCTCCAGGCCGGTCTCCTCCCAGGCCTCGCGCAGCGCCGCCGCCACCGGCCCGGGCCCCGCCGGGTCGCCGTCCTCCGGGTCCAGCGCGCCGCCCGGGAAGGACGGCTGCCCGGCGTGCGAGCGCAGCGAGCGGGCCCGTTCGATGAGCAGCAGGTCCGGCCCGGACGCGCCCTCGCCGAACAGCATCAGCACGGCGGCGGCCCGGCCGCCCTCGGGCGGCGGCAGGAAGCGGCTCAGCTGCTCGGGCAGCACCCGCTCGGCGGCCTCCCGGACGGGATCCAGCCAGCCCGGCAGCCCGTCCCGCTCGACCCGGGGCGGCCCGGGCACCCGCGGCGCCCCGGGCATCCCCGGCTCCGCCCGCCCGCTCACTCGGCCACCGCCAGGTCGGCGACCTGGCCGTGGTGGGCGGCGGCGTCCGCCCGGGCACCGGCCTCGCCGGGGAAGTCGGCGGGCGGGCGCAGCCGCTGGCCCGGGTGGCCGCCCAGCTCGTACTTCAGCAGCTTCGCCGCCTTCTCCGGGTCGGTCTCGCCCTCTCCGTAGGAGGGGCAGAGCGGTGCGATCGGGCAGGCCCCGCAGGCCGGCTTCTGGGAGTGGCAGATGCGCCGGCCGTGGAAGACCACCCGGTGCGAGAGCATCGTCCACTCGGACTTCGGGAAGATCTCCGCGACCGCCGCCTCGACCTTCACCGGGTCCTCCTCGGCGGTCCACCCGAACCGGCGGGCCAGCCGCCCGAAGTGGGTGTCCACGGTGATCCCGGGGACCCCGAAGGCGTTGCCGAGGACGACGTTGGCGGTCTTGCGGCCGACGCCGGGCAGGGTGACCAGGTCGGCCAGCCGGCCGGGGACCTCCCCGCCGAACTCGTCGCGCAACGCGATCGACAGGCCGATCAGCGACTTCGCCTTGTTCCGGAAGAAGCCGGTCGGCCGGATGATCTCCTCCAGCTCCGCCGGGTTCGCCGCCGCCATGTCCTCCGGCGACGGGTACCTCGCGAACAGCGCCGGCGTCGTCTGGTTCACCCGCAGGTCGGTGGTCTGCGCCGACAGCACGGTGGCCACCAGCAGCTGGAAGGGGTTGTCGAAGTCCAACTCCGGGTGCGCGTAGGGGTACAGCTCCGCCAGTTCCCGGTTGATCCGCCGTGCCCGGCGCACCATCGCCAGCCGCGACTCCGGCTTGCGCACCTTGACCGCCCTGCCTGCCGGCTTCCCCGCAGACGCGGTCGTCCGGACCTTGCTCTCTGCCATGCGTGAAGGCTACGCCGGACGGCCGTACTCCTGCGGCGGATCGGCCAGGCCCGCCCCGACCACGGGTGATCACGCGCCGTCGGGCACGTGTCAGGGGCAGGTGACGACCTGGCCGGCCCAGGAGAGGCCGCCCCCGAAGCCGAGCAGCAGGGCGGGGGCGCCGCTGGGCACCTCGCCGCGTTCGACGAGCTTGGCGAGGGCGAGCGGGACGGAGGCGGCCGAGGTGTTGCCGGACTCGACCACGTCGCGGGCCACCACCGCCCCGGTGGCGCCGAGCCGGTCGATCAGGGCCTCGATGATCCGCAGATTGGCCTGGTGGGTGACCACGGCGCCCAGGTCACCAGGGGTCAGGCCGGCCCGGCGGCAGGCCTCCTCGGCGATCGGCGCCAGGGTGGTGGTCGCCCAGCGGAAGACGGTCTGGCCCTCCTGCCGGAAGCGCGGCCGCCAGCCGTCGTCCAGCCGGACGGCGTGGCCCTTCGTCGGGTCGGAGCCCCAGACCACCGGACCGACGCCGGGGCGTCCCCCGCTCGCGGTGTCCGGGCCGAGCACGGCGGTGCCCGCGCCGTCGCCGAGCAGCACGCAGCTGGAGCGGTCCGTCCAGTCGGTGACGTCGCTCATCCGCTCCGCGCCGACGACCAGCGCGTACCGGGCGGCGCCGGCCCGGACGGCGTGGTCGGCGGTGGCCAGCGCGGTGCAGAAACCGGCGCAGCCGTTGTTGACGTCGAAGCCGACGGCCGCCGGGATGCCCAGCCGGCCGGCCACCTGGGTGCCGATGTTGGGGCAGCGGTCGCGCGCGGTGCAGGTCGCGACCACCACCAGGCCGATCTCCTCGGGGGCCAGCCCGGCGGCGGCCAGCGCCTTGCCGGCGGCGGAGGCGGCGAGGTCGGTGACGCTCTCCTCCTCGGCGATCCGGCGGGTCGCGATGCCGGTGCGCCGGCGGATCCACTCGTCGCTGGTGTCGACCAGCCTGGCGAGGTCGTGGTTGGTCAGGACCTTCGCGGGCTGGTGGTGGCCCAGCGCGACGATGCGGGAACCCGGCATGGCTGCTCCTCGGGGACGGGGGCGGTGATGGGTCGTCATCACGCCGGACTATAGCGTCCGAACGGTCGGACGCTAAAGGGCCGACGCTCGCTACACTGGCGCGGTGAGCCCCAGAAGATCCGCCGCCGACACCCGCCGGACCCGCGCCTCGATCCTGGCGCGGGGCCTGGACCTGGCCTCGGTCGAGGGGCTGGAGGGTCTGACCATCGGCCGGCTCGCCGCCGACCTGTCGATGAGCAAGTCCGGCGTGCTGGGTCACTTCGGCACCAAGGAGTCCCTGCAGCTGGCCGTCGTCGACGAGGCGGTCGCGCTGTTCGTGCGCGAGGTGGTGCACCGCTCGGAGGCGGGCGGGGCCGCGCCCGGCCTGCCGCTGCTGCTCGCCCAGTGCGAGGCCTGGGTCTCCTACCTGGAGCGCGATCTGCTGCCCGGCGGCTGCTTCTTCACCGCCGTGACCGCCGAGTTCGACGACCGGGGGCCCGGGCCGGTCCGCTCGGCGGTGGCGGCGCGCAACGCGCTCTGGCAGCGGAGGGTCCGGCACCAGGTCGAGCTGGCGGTCGCCGCCGGGCAGCTGCCGGCCGGGACGGAGCCCGAGCAGACCGTCTTCGAGCTGACCGGCCAGGTGCTCGCGCTCAACCACGCCCGCCGGCTGTACGGCGACCGGGGCGCGGCCGACCGCGCCCGGCGGGCGATGCGGCGGCTGCTCGGGCTGCCGGCCCCGGGCGCCGGACAGCCGACGGCGCTCGCCGAGCTGCCCGCGCCCCCGGAGGCCTGACGCCCGCCCCGGGCGCGGCACCGTCCGGCCCGGAACGGCGCGACACCATCAGCCCCGGAACGGCGCGCCGCCATCAGGCGGAAGAGCAGCCCCCCGGAACAACCCGCCGCCGTCAGCCCCGGAACAGCGCGTCGACGTCGCCGAAGCCGAGCGCGCCGGCCGGCTCCGTCAGGGTGCCGGGGCCGAGCAGCTCCGCGGCGGCCCGGCGGGCCTCGGTGTAGGCGAGCTGCGCCACCGCGGTGCCCGCGCTGATCCGGCGCACCCCGGCGGCGGCGAGCTCGGCGACGGTCGGCCCGCCGGCCACCGCCATCGCGTTGACCGGCAGCGGCGAGCGCGCGCAGAGCACGACCAGCGCGTCGAGGTCCAGCAGGCCCGGCACGAAGAGGCCGTCGGCGCCCGCCGCCGCGTACGCCTCGGCGCGGACCAGCACGTCGTCGAGCCCGCCGAGACCGAACAGGAAGACATCCGTCCGCGCGTTGACCAGCAGTTCCGGCAGGCCCGCCGCCCGCGCCGCCGTCCGGGCCGCGCGCAGCCGGGCGGCCTGCTCGTCCACCGCGAACAGCGGGCCGCCGACCGCCGTCGAGTCCTCCAGGTTGACGCCGGCCGCGCCCGCCCCGACCAGCGCCCGGACGGTCGCGTCGACGTCGGCGGGCGCGGGACCGTAGCCGCCCTCGGCGTCCACGGTGACCGGCAGGTCCACGGCGGCGGCCACCCGGCGGGCGGCCTCGACGGCGCCCGCCCGGTCGAGGCGCTGACCGTCGCCCCGGCCCAGCGACCAGGAGACGCCGCCACTGGTGGTGGCGATCGCGGTGGCGCCCGCCGAGGCGATCACGGCCGCGCTGCCGGCGTCCCAGGCGTTCGGCAGCACCAGCACGCCGTCCGCGACCAGCGCCCGCAGGCGTTCGGCCTTCGCACGGAGGACAGCGGGCGGGAACGGGAGCGGGGCAGAGGTGGTCATACGGGGTCACCGGCTTTCGCGGATGGGGGGTGTGCAGGGCGGAAACGAAGGCGGGGGGGCGTGCCGGTGGTCCGGTGCGACCGGGCCGACGACGGCATCCTGCGGGCGGCCCGCGCCCCGGCTCCAGTGATTAAGCTGAGGCCGAATCAAGCCGGGCGAGAGGGGGGTGGCCCGATGCGTACCGAGCTCGCGCTGTCCGCCGACGACCTGGCGCGCACCAGGTTCGCCGTCTCCCCGATGTGGGAGGTGGTGACCAGCCTCCGGGTACTCGCCCAGCCGGTCGTCCCCGCCCCGCACCGGCCCTGGGCCGCTCAGGTCCGCCCCCGGCTGGCCGCCGCCGGGCCCGCCGTCCGGCGGCTGGCCGCGATGGTCCCGCCCGCCGGCCATCTGCCGGACTTCCTCAACCCCGTTCCCGGCACCGCGGCCCCCGCGCTCGCCGACGAGCTGGCGGCGATCGCCGCGACCTCCCCCGAGCTGGTCCGCGCCGACCTCGCCGTGCTGGCCGCCGAGCGGGGCGGCCGGCTGCCCGCCGCGCTGGAACCGCTCCACCGCGACCCGGCCGCCCGGCTGCCCCGGCTGGTGGCCGACGTCGAGACGTACTGGGAGCTGGCGCTGGCGCCCTCCTGGGCCCGGATCCGCGCCCTGCTCGACGCCGACGTGCTGCACCGCGCCCGGCAGGCGGTCGGGCACGGCCCCGCCCGGGTGCTCGACGACCTGCACGGGACGGTCCGCTGGGACGGCCGGGGGCGCGGGGCGCTGCGGCTGGAGCAGCGGCACTGCGCGGTCGAGCGGCTGGACGCCGCGGCCGGCCTGGTGCTGGTGCCCTCGGCGTTCGCCTGGCCCCGGGTGCTCACCCGCGTGCTGCCGCCGGACCCGCCGCAGCTCGCCTATCCGGCGCGCGGGATCGCCACCCTGTGGGAGCCCCGTCCGGCCGCCGGTGCCCCGGAGGCGCTGGCCGCCGTACTCGGCCGCTCCCGGGCCCGGCTGCTCGCCGAGCTCGACGCACCCGCCTCCACCACCGAACTGGCCCGGCGCACCGGGCTCTCCGCCGCCGGCGCCTCCCAGCACCTCACCGCCCTGCGCGCGGCGGGGCTGGCCAGCGCCCACCGGGCCGGGCACGCCGTGCTGTACGCCCGGACCGCCCTCGCCGACGCCCTGCTCGACCCGGACCGGTCCTGAGCCGTCCCGCCCTGACCAACCCGCTGACCAACCCGCTGACCAACGCCGGCCACCCCGCTGACCAACCCTGGCCAGCCGCGACCAGCCCTGACCGATCCTTTCCGGACCGGACACCGACCTGACCGGAACCGACCGAACCGTCGCGCCCCGTCGACCGGCTGACCTGCCGGTTCGACCGGCTTCCGGGAAGAGTCCGGCGGTACGAATGGCCCCGCGCAGCACACCTCCGCACACCCCCTCCTCATATGATCGGAGCGACATGCGCCATGCTTGGTGATGCAGAGCACTGTACGAACTTGTGCCGGAGGGCTTGACGGCCGGCCGGCCGAGAAGGAGGAAGCACGTGGACGACGTTCTGCGGCGCGCCGCACTCTTCGCGGCACTCGACGACGAACAGGCCGGCGAGCTGCGCGCTTCCATGACCGAGGTGACGCTCGCCCGCGGCGAGTCGCTGTTCCACGAGGGCGACCCGGGCGACCGCCTGTACGTCGTCGCCGAGGGCAAGGTCAAGCTGCACCGCGCCTCGCCGGACGGCCGCGAGAACATGCTCGCCGTCCTCGGCCCCAGCGAGATGATCGGCGAACTCTCGCTGTTCGACCCGGGTCCGCGCACCGCCACCGCGAGCGCGCTGACCGAGGTCAAGCTGCTCGGCCTCGGCCACGGCGACCTCCAGCCCTGGCTGCACGCCCGCCCCGAGGTCTCGATCGCGCTGCTGCGCGCCATCGCCCGCCGCCTGCGCCGGACCAACGACGTGATGTCCGACCTGGTCTTCTCCGACGTGCCCGGCCGCGTCGCCAAGGCCCTGCTGGACCTCTCCCGCCGTTTCGGCGTGCAGTCCGAGGAGGGCATCCACGTCGCCCACGACCTCACCCAGGAGGAGCTCGCCCAGCTGGTCGGCGCCTCCCGCGAGACGGTCAACAAGGCGCTCGCCGACTTCGCCGGCCGCGGCTGGCTGAAGCTGGAGGCCCGCGCGGTCGTCCTGCTGGACGTCGAGCGGCTCTCCCGCCGGTCCCGGTAACCGCGCACCCGCGCACCGGAAGGGCCCGTACGCTCCGGCGTACGGGCCCTTCCCATGGGCCGTGGACGGACCTCAGTCCGGGATGAGCCCGTGCTCCCGGAGGTACTGCAGCTGGGCGCGGACGGACAGTTCGGCGGCCGGCCACAGCGCGCGGTCCACGTCCGCGTAGACCCGGGCCACCACCTCGGCGGCCGTCCGGCAGCCGGCCTCGACCGCCGTCTCCACCTGGGCCAGCCGGCCCGCCCGGTGCGCCAGGTAGTAGTCCACCGCGCCGAGCGCGTCCGCGAGCACCGGCCCGTGGCCGGGCAGCACCGTCCGCACGCCGTGCTCGGCGGCCATGGTGTGCAGACGGCGCAGCGAGTCCAGGTAGTCGCCGAGCCGGCCGTCCGGGTGGGCGACCATCGTGGTGCCGCGGCCGAGCACGGTGTCACCGGTGAGGACCGCGCCGTCGGCCGGCAGGTGGAAGGTGAGCGAGTCCGAGGTGTGGCCGGGCGTGGCGACCACCCGCAGGTCGAGGCCGCCGACGTCCAGGCGCTGACCGTGGGTGAGTCCCTCGGAGCCGAGCCGGTGCGCCGGGTCCAGCGCGCGGACCTCGGTGCCGGTCAGCTCGGCGAACCGGGCCGCGCCCTCGGAGTGGTCGGCGTGCCCGTGGGTCAGCAGGGTGAGCGCCACCCGCTTGCCCCGCTGCTCGGCGGTCTCGATCACCCGGCGCAGATGGCCCTCGTGCAGCGGGCCCGGGTCGATCACCACCGCGAGGTCCGAGCCGGGCTCGGAGAGCAGCCAGGTGTTGGTGCCGTCCAGCGTCATCGGGGACGGGTTCGGCGCCAGCACGCAGAGCGCACGGGCGGTGGCCTCGCCGCCGATGGCGGCGGCGGGGTCACCGGGCAGGAGTCCGCTCACCGGCCGCCCTCGCCGTCGCGGTACAGCAGGCGCAGGGGCAGCGAGCGGACCAGGGCGCGCTGGGCGAGCTCGGCGAAGCCGACCGGGCCGCTCTCACAGGCCGGGGTGCGCGGGGTGAGGCTGCGGGCGGGCATCTCGGGTGCCGTCCGGCGAGCCACGTCGTTGTGGGTCATCGGCGTCGGTCCTTTCCGGTGGACGGGTAGAAGGGGGACGGGTAGAAGGGGACAGCTGAGGGGCGCGGCGTCAGCCGACGCGCTCCTCGGGGAAGGTGCCGTCGATGGTCAGTTCGTCGTACCCCGGCCAGCGGACGGTCAGCCGCTCCCCGCGCACCTCGGCGCGGCCGAGCACCGGCTCCAGCGAGCGGCCGGCCGCCGCGTCCAGCGCCTCGGCGGCGCTGCGCACCGGCAGCAGTTCGCGCAGCACGGTGACGGTCGGCGGCAGCATGCCGAACCGGCCCTCCTGGTAGCCGCGGACCGCCTCGGCCGGGGTGAGCCAGGCGACCCGGTCGGCCTCGCCGACCTCGCGGGCGGCGTCCTGCCCGGACGGCAGGGCGGCGACGAAGAACCAGGTGTCGTAGCGGCGCTCCTCGAACGCCGGGGTGATCCAGCGCGCCCAGCCGGCCAGCAGGTCGCTGCGCAGCAGCAGGCCGTGGTCACGCAGGAAGTCGGCGAAGGAGAGCTCGTGGGCCTCCAGGGCGGCGCGCTCGGCGCTCCAGTCGCGGGGCTCGGCGACGCTGCCGGCGTCCGGGCCGGCCAGCAGGACCCCGGCCTCCTCGAAGGTCTCGCGGACCGCGGCGCAGACCACCGCCTGCGCGGTCGCGGCGTCCACCCCGAGCCGCTCGGCCCAGGCGCGCGGACCGGGTCCGGCCCAGCCGAGCTCGGCCTCGGCGTCCCGCCGGTCCACTCCGCCGCCCGGGTAGGCGTACATGCCGGCGGCGAACGCCATCGAGGTGCGGCGGCGCAGCAGGTAGGCCTCGGGGCCGGCGTCCGCGGCCTGGTCCCGGAGCAGCACCACGGTGGCGGACGGCTTCGGCACGGGCGGGGTCAGCTCGCCGGCGGCGGCCGCCCTGATCCGGGCGGGCCAGCCGGGCGGCATCGGGAGCGTCGTTGCTCGCTGGTCCATGCCCGGATGCTAAGCGCCCGGGGGCGGGGTTGGACAGGGGTGATCCATTGTCCGACCCCGCCCCCGGCAGGTGTGCGCGCCGCGGTCAGGCCCGGACGCGGACCTGCAGCTCGACCTCGACCGGGGCGTCCAGCGGCAGCACGGTGACGCCGACCGCGCTGCGGGCGTGCACACCCGCCTCGCCGAGGACCTTGCCGAGCAGCTCGCTGGTGCCGTTGATCACACCGGGCTGGCCGGTGAAGTCGGGGGCGGAGGCGACGAAGCCGACCACCTTGACGACCTGCTCGACCAGGTCGAGGTCGCCGATCACCGACTTGACGGCGGCCAGCGCGTTCAGGGCGCAGATCTGCGCGAGCTCCTTGGCCTCCTCCGGGGTGACCTCGGCGCCGACCTTGCCGGTGTGCGGCAGCTTGCCGCCCACCATCGGCAGCTGGCCGGAGGTGAAGACGAACTCACCGGTGCGCAGCGCGGGCACGTAGGCGGCGACCGGGGCGGCCACCGGCGGCAGGGTCAGACCCAGTTCGGCGAGCTTCTCCTCGACCTTGCTCATGCCTGCTTCTCCCGCTTGAAGTAGGCCACCAGCTGCTCCGGGTTCGGGCCCGGTACGACCTGGACGAGCTCCCAGCCGTCCTCGCCGAAGTTGTCCAGGATCTGCTTCGTGGCGTGCACGAGCAGGGGTGCCGTCATGTATTCCCACTTGGTCATGGCCAGACTCTAGACGCTCCGTCCCGACGGACCGGCACGGTCCGCGCCCGGGCGTGCTCCGGCGTGTGAAGTGGCCCACAAAGCGGGCATGATTCAGGCCCGGCCCCCGGGGTAGTCCCGGCATCCGGCGCGGTCCCTGGTTACCCTCGCGGAAGGGCACCCGTGTGGTGCCGGCCCTCGGAGACGGACGGAGACGGAGCGTGGCACGCACCCCCGGCCAGGCGGCCCGGCGCGATCCCGACTGGGAGGGCGTGCGGTTGCACGTGGTCAGCGGCAAGGGCGGCACCGGGAAGACGACGGTGGCCGCGGCGCTGGCGCTGGCGCTCGCCGCGGAGGGCCACCGGACCCTGCTGATCGAGGTGGAGGGCCGGCAGGGCATCGCCGAGCTGTTCGGCATAGCGGCGCTGCCGTACGAGGAGCGCCGGATCGCCTCGGTCACCCCGGCCCAGCTGGGCCTGCCGGCCCAGGACGGCGCGAACGCGGGCGGCGAGGTGCACGCGCTCGCCATCGACACCGAGCAGGCGCTGCTCGAGTACCTCGACATGTTCTACAAGCTCGGCCGGGCCGGGAAGGCGCTGCAGAAGGTCGGCTTCGTCGACTTCGCCACCACCATCGCCCCCGGCGTCCGGGACGTCCTGCTGACCGGCAAGGCCTGCGAGGCCGCCCGCCGCAAGGGACCGGACGGACGGCGGCGGTACGACGCGGTGGTGATGGACGCGCCGCCGACCGGACGGATCACCCGGTTCCTGAACGTCAACTCCGAGGTGGCCGGCCTGGCCCGGATCGGTCCGATCCACAGCCAGGCGCAGGCCGTGATGCGGGTGCTGAAGTCGGCGGAGACCGCCGTGCACCTGGTCACCCTGCTGGAGGAGATGCCGGTCCAGGAGACCGTCGACGGCTTCGCCGAGCTGCGCGAGGCCGGGCTGCCGGTGGGCGGGGTGCTGGTCAACATGGTCCGGCCGCCGGTGCTGGACGCGGCGGCGGTGGCGGCGGTGGACGGCGACCACCGCGAGGAGGTCGCGCTGGCCCTCGGCGAGGCCGGCCTCGGCGGGCGCTCGCGCAAGCCGGAGACCGTCCGGGCGACGGTCGAGCCGCTGCTCGACCCGCTGCTGGAGCAGGCCCGGGAGCACGCCGAGCGGGTGGAACTGGAGCGCGCCCGGCGCGCCGACCTGCAGCAGCTGAAGCTTCCCACCTACGAACTTCCGCTGCTGGGCGAGGGTGTGGACCTCGGCGGGCTCTACCGGCTGGCGGGCGAACTGAAGCGTCAGGGGGCAGCGTGAGCGAGCGCAGGAGTGTCAACGGCGACGGCAGCCGGCTCGCCGTGGACGAGCTGATCGACAGTCCGAGGACCCGGATCATCGTCTGCTGCGGCTCCGGCGGCGTCGGCAAGACCACCACCGCGGCGGCGATCGGCCTGCGGGCCGCCGAACGCGGCCGCAAGGTCGTCGTGCTGACCATCGACCCGGCCCGCCGGCTGGCGCAGTCGATGGGCCTGACCGAGCTCGACAACACCCCGCGGATCGTCAAGGGGGTGAGCGGCGACGGCGAGCTGCAGGCCATGATGCTCGACATGAAGCGGACCTTCGACGAGGTCGTGCTGGCCCACGCCGAGCCCGAGCGGGCCCGGGCGATCATGGAGAACCCCTTCTACCAGTCCCTGTCGGCCGGCTTCGCGGGCACCCAGGAGTACATGGCGATGGAGAAGCTCGGCCAGCTGCGGGCGGCCGAGGAGTGGGACCTCATCGTCGTCGACACCCCGCCGTCGCGCTCCGCGCTGGACTTCCTGGACGCGCCGAACCGGCTGGGGTCGTTCCTCGACGGCAAGGTGATCCGGATCCTGACCGCGCCGGCCAAGGTCGGCGGCCGGTCCGCGATGAAGTTCCTGAACGCCGGGATGGGCCTGTTCACCGGCACCCTCGGCAAGATCTTCGGCGCCCAGCTGCTGACCGACGTGCAGACCTTCGTCAGCGCGATGGACTCGATGTTCGGCGGCTTCCGCGAGCGCGCGGACCGCACGTACCAGCTGCTCCAGGCGCCGGGCACGGCGTTCCTGGTGGTGGCCGCGCCGGAGCGGGACGCGCTGCGCGAGGCGGCGTACTTCGTGGACCGGCTGGCCGCCGACCGGATGCCGCTGGCCGGACTGGTGCTCAACCGGGTGCACGGGACCGGCGCGCCGCAGCTCACCGCCGAACGGGCGCTGGCGGCGGCGGAGGCGTTGGAGGAGAACGGCTCGGAGCACGCCTCGCCGGAGGCCGAACTGCTCGCGGCCGGGCTGCTGCGGCTGCACGCCGAGCGGATGCAGGTGATGGTGCGCGAGCGCCGGACCCGTGACCGCTTCGTCTCGGTCTACCCGGACGTGCCGATCGTCGAGGTCGCCGCACTGCCCGGGGACGTCCACGACCTGGACGGACTGCGGGCGATCGGCGAACGGCTCAGCGGCTCCGCCGACTGATCGGACCAGCCGACTGATCCGACCAACCGACCGGCCGGCTTGGCCGGCCGCACCCGGACAACCGGTCCGGCCCGGGCCCCCCAGCCCGGGCTGACCGACCCTCCCGCCGCCGGCTGCCCGGCGGCGCGGGGCTCAGCCCGCCTGGGCGTAGTCCGTCAGTATCACGCCGGTGGCCAGCGAGGCCTCGTACTCGGTGCGCGCGGTCTCCAGCAGCCGGCGCCACGAGATCACGGTCGGCCGGCGGCGCAGCAGCGCCCGGCGCTCGCGCTCGGTCATCCCGCCCCAGACCCCGAACTCCACCCGGTTGTCCAGCGCGTCCGCCAGGCACTCCGTGCGCACGGGGCACCCGCTGCACACCGCCTTGGCGCGGTTCTGCGCCGCCCCCTGGACGAACAGTTCGTCCGGATCGCTCGTGCGGCAGGCGGCCTGCGCACTCCAGTCGTCTACCCAGCCCATGCCGGCGCCGTCCTCTCCCGAATCGAGGCTCCCCCACGGCGGCAACGGCATATTCACCGTTGCCAGTTGAGGACGTTACGGAAGAACGACAGCTTGCAACAGCCCCTTCGGGCTCAATCTCGAATGACCCAATTGGACTATGGGTGGCGATCAGCTCACTCGTTGGAGTGATCGCAGGTCGCAAGCCTTGCCAGGGCCGGGGGCGCCACTCTCGCCACGCGAGCCGTCACTCACTGCTACCGGACACACGGGTGCAGCGTCCGACAGCTGCCTCAAAAGCACACCAGTAGCGGGCAATTCGGGCAATTCTCATCACTCACAAGAGTGATCGATGCTGACGCAGCGAAGCTGTCGCAAGCTTGTGACAAGCCTAGGCGAACACCTGCCCCGGTGTGTGGCATTCGGCAACGTAGGGTTCTCCTCATGGCACCGAAGCGCCCCCAGGCATCCCAGCCCCCCGGCAACACCGGAGCTCCGCGCGGCAAGCGTCGCGGGTCACCGCTGGACTACGCGGGACACGGAGTGAAGTTCCTGGGGGTCAGCGTGCTCTCCGGTGTGCTGCTGGCCGGCATGGCGCTGCCCGCCGTCGGGGCGCTCGGACTGACCGCCAAGAACACGGCGGAGGGCTTCTCGAACATCTCCGACGACTTCAAGACCCCGCCGCTCACCCAGGCCACCCAGATCTTCGACGCCAAGGGCGGACTGATCGCCAAGGTCTACGAGCGCGACCGCACCGTCCTCACCGCCGACCAGATGTCGCCGTACATGCGGCAGGCCCAGGTCGACATCGAGGACGCCCGCTTCTACGAGCACGGCGCCGTCGACCTCAAGGGCGTGCTCCGCGCGATCAGCAAGAACGCCGAGAGCGGCACCGCCTCCCAGGGCGCCTCGACGCTGACCCAGCAGTACGTGAAGAACGTCAACGTCGAGAAGGCCGGCGACGACCAGGCCGCCGTCCTGGAGGCCCAGCGCAAGACCCTGGGCCGCAAGATCCAGGAGCTGAAGGTCGCGATCAAGTTGGAGGAGGACCTGACCAAGGACCAGATCCTCACCAACTACCTCAACATCACCTTCTACGGCCACCAGGCGTACGGGATCGAGGCCGCGTCCCAGCGCTACTTCAGCAAGAGCAACAAGGACCTCACCGTCGCCGAGGCCGCCACCCTGGCCGGCCTGGTGCAGAACCCGTCGCAGTACGACCCGGTGCGCTTCCCGGACAACTCGGTGAAGCGGCGCAACGTCGTGATCGACAAGATGGTCGAGAACAAGCACATCACCGCGGACCAGGCCAAGGAGGCCAAGGCCGCCCCGCTGGGCCTGAAGTACAAGGACCCGCAGAACGGCTGCATCACCGCCCAGGCGGGCATGGGCTTCTTCTGCGACTACGTCCGGCACGTGGTCAAGCAGGACCCGGTGTTCGGCAAGAACGCCGCCGAGCGCAAGAAGTTCTGGGACCAGGGTGGTCTGAACATCTACACCACCCTCGACCCGGACAAGCAGGCCGCCGCCCAGACCGCGGTGACCAGCAAGGTCAAGGTCACCGACCCGGTCTCGGCCGCGGCGACCATGATGGAGCCGGGCACCGGCAAGATCCTGGCGATGGCGCAGACCCGCCCGTACGGCCTGGAGCCGGCCAAGAACCAGACCGTCGTCAACCTCAACGTCGACGCGGCGATGGGCGGCGGCAACGGCTTCCAGCCCGGTTCGACGTTCAAGCCGATCATCGCCGCGGCCGCGCTCGAGAACGGCATGCCGCCCACCAAGGCGTACCCGTCGGAGAACCGCATCGAGTGGCCGGCGATGAAGACCTGCGAAGGCACCTGGAAGAACACCTACAAGGGCAACGAGCGCTACGTCCCGAACGAGAGCAAGAGCGAGGTCGGCCCCTACGAGCTGAAGCAGGCGATGGCCCTCTCGGTCAACACCTACTTCGTCCAGATGGAGCAGGAGATGGGGCTCTGCCCCGTCAAGCAGATGCTCGACAAGCTGGGCATCACCGCCACCGCCGCCGGTGACAAGCTGGAGGTCGTGCCCTCGATCACCCTGGGCACCAAGGAGATGTCGCCGCTGACCATGGCGAACGTCTACGCGACCTTCGCCGCCCGCGGCAAGCACTGCACGCCGATCGCGATCAACAAGATCACCACCGTCGACGGCAAGGACGTCAAGGTCCCGCAGACCAGCTGCAGCCAGGCCTTCTCCGAGCAGACCGCCGACGCGATGAACACCGTCCTGCTCAACGTGACCGAGAAGGGCACCGGCGCCACCCTCGGCCTGGAGGACGGCCGCCAGATCGCCGGCAAGACCGGTACCACCGACAAGAAGAAGGCCGCCTGGTTCAGCGGCTACACCCCGCAGCTCGCGACCGCGGTCTGGATCGGCGGCCCGACCGGCGGCGTCGAGATGAAGAACATGAAGATCGGCGACACCTACTACGGCGCCGACGGCGTCTTCGGTGCCACCGGTCCCGGCCCGATCTGGAAGATGGCCATGGACGGCGCGCTGAAGGGCTCGCCCAAGGAGACCTTCCAGACCATCGACATCCCGGACCCGGCCCCCAAGCCGGACCCGAACGCCACCGCCCCGGCCACCGCGCCGGCCGACCCGAACGCGGGCGGCAACCCGCAGCCGCCCGTGCCGAACCCCGGCGTCCCCGGCACCAACGCGGGCGGCGCGATCGGCGGCGGCTTCACCTTCCCGCCGGGCATCATCGGCGGCGGCGACGGCGGTGACGGCGGGAACGGCAACGGCAACGGCAACGGGCGCGGCCGCCACTGAGCGGGCACCCGGTGAACGACGGGGGCGCCCCCCGAGCTTCGGCTCGGGGGGCGCCCCTCTTCCGTGCTTCCGCGGCGCCCGTCTCACGCGGCCCCGGTCACCGAGCCCCGACCGCTCAGCCGGCGAGGGCTGCCTTCACCGCGGCGGCCACCCGGCCGCCCTCGGCCAGGCCCTCGACCTTCGGCCGCACCAGCTTCATCACGGCGCCCATGCCCTGCGGCCCGCTCGCCCCGCTCTCCGCGACGGCGGCGGCCACGATCGCCGTCAGCTCCTCGTCGGACAGCTGCTTGGGCAGGTAGCCGGCCAGCACCTCGCCCTCGGCCCGCTCCCGGGCGGCCTGCTCGGCCCGGCCGGCGTTGTCGAAGGCCGTGGCGGCCTCCCGGCGCTTCTTCGCCTCCCGGCCGAGGACCTTCAGCACCTCGTCGTCGGAGAGCTCGCGCTTCTCGTCCCCCGCCACCTCCTCGCTGGTGACGGCGGCCAGCGTGAGCCGGATGGTGGACGAGCGCAGCTCGTCCCGGTTCCTGATGGCAGCCGTGAGGTCCTCCTGCAGCTGCGCCTTGAGCGTCGTCATGGCCCCGAGTCTCCCACCTGCGAGGTTCCGCCGCCCGCCATTAACCCGTGCCCCGCCCTTCCCCTCCCTTTTAAAGTGGTTACATGACCGACGAGCGGCCTCCGGGCCTGGTGCTGCACTCCCCCGGCGGAACGCGGTTCCACTTCGATCCCGGCACGCTCTGCCTGGAACTGCTGCCCACCGGCGGCCCCGGCCCGTACGCCCGGTACGAGGTCCTGCACCGGCCCGCCGACCTGGCCGACTGGGCCGCGAGGTCCCGGCTGGCCCTGCCGCCCGGCGCCGTCCGGATCACCGACGGCCAGCTCACCGCCGTCCGCGCCCTGCGGGACGCCCTGTGGCGGCTCACCGCGGCCCGCGCCGCCCACGGCGCGGGCGCCGGGGACCCCGCAGACTACGCCGTGCTCAACCGGGCCGCCGCCCGGCCCCCGCTCGCCCCGCAGATCACCCCGGACGGCACCGCGGCCCCGCCGCTGCCCGGCGACGGCGACCAGCTCGCCTCCACCGTCGCCCGCGACGCCATCGCCCTGTTCACCGGCCCCCACGCGGACCGGGTCCGCGAGTGCGGCGCCGACGACTGCCACCTGCTCTTCGTCGACACCTCGCGGCCGGGGCGGCGGCGCTGGTGCTCGATGGAGCGCTGCGGCAACCGCCACAAGATCCGGGCCCTGCGCGCCCGGCGCGAGCAGCACGAGGAATGACCCCTGCCTCCGTCCGGGGCCCGTCCGGGACCCGCCCGGACCCCGTGCGGGCACCGGCAGTTCACCTGCTGATCCGCCGTCTGAGAGCATGGAACGATGCGACCGCTGTACTCCGTTCCCCTCGGAATCGCCGCCACCGGCGCCGCCTGCCTCGCCTACTCCGCTGGGTACGAGGTCCGTTCCTTCCGCCTCCGCCGGGTCGAGGTCCCGGTCCTCCCCCGAGGCGCCCGCCCCATCCGGGTACTGCAGGTCTCCGACATCCACATGGTGGCCAACCAGGGCAAGAAGCGGCGCTGGCTGCAGAGCCTCGCCGGCCTGCGCCCCGACCTGGTGGTCAACACCGGCGACAACCTCTCCGACCCGCTCGGCGTCCCGGCCGTGCTGGACTCGCTCGGGCCGCTGATGGAGTTCCCCGGCGTCTACGTCTTCGGGTCCAACGACTACTACGGCCCCGCCCGCAAGAACCCGGCCCGCTACCTCCAGGCCCTGCGCAGCGGCGTCCACGGCATGAACAACCCCGACGGCACCGCCGCGCGCGGCGTCTCCGGCGCCGTCCACAACCCGTGGGAGAAGCTGCGCGACGGCTTCGACGCGGCCGGCTGGCTCGACCTCACCAACACCCGGGGCCGCCTCACCGTCGCCGGCCTCGACCTGGAGTTCACCGGCCTGGACGACCCGCACATCCGCCGCGACCGCTACAGCGAGGTCGCCGGGGGCCCCGCCGCCGACGCCGACCTCTCCATCGCCGTCGTGCACGCCCCCTACCTGCGCGTCCTCGACGCCTTCGCCGCCGACCGCTACCCGCTGATCCTCGCCGGCCACACCCACGGCGGCCAGCTCTGCGTCCCCTTCTACGGCGCCCTGGTCACCAACTGCGACCTCGACGCCAAGCGGGTCAAGGGCCTCTCCACCCACCTGGCCGGCGGCAGCCGCTCCTACCTCCACGTCTCGGCCGGCTGCGGCACCAACCGCTACACCCCCGTCCGCTTCGCCTGCCCCCCCGAAGCCACCCTCCTCACCCTCACCCCGACCCCCCGCTGACCCTCCCACCCCGCTCGCCGAGGAACCGGATTTCGTCTCTCGGCGAGCGTCCGGTAGAGTTCTACTCGTCGCGAAGGAGACGGAGCGACAAACAGAAAGACCGGGGTGTGGCGCAGCTTGGTAGCGCGCTTCGTTCGGGACGAAGAGGCCGTGGGTTCAAATCCCGCCACCCCGACCCAGTCCAGAGGGCCTATCGGAGAAATCCGGTAGGCCCTCTGGCGTTGTGCGTGTCTAACTGAGTGACTAAGCCTCAGGGTCTCGGGAGAACAGGTCATCCATGACCGTCGCCCCAGTCTGGATCACCGGACGGATCTGGTGGCGGTAGACCTCTTCGGTGACCGCCGTACTGGAGTGGCCGACCAGGCGGGAGATCTCTTCCAGGGGCACACCTCTGTCCGAAAGCAGGGAGACGAAGCTGTGGCGTAGCTCACGAGGGGTCCAGTCGGCGGCGTTGATCCCTTCCGCCGTGCCGATGGCGGACCGGAACGCCCGCCGGACGTGGGACGGGTCCAGCTCGGTGCCGACGGCCGAATGGAAGACCAGGTTGTTCTCCTCCCACTTGTCACCGGCGGCGAGCCGGTCCCAGCCCTGATCCACCCAGTGGTCCCAGAGCGCTTCGACGCAGCGGGCCGGCAGCGCGACCGTCCGGCGGGACTTCCGGGTCTTGGTATCGCCCGACGCGCGGACCGAGCGCCACACGGCGATGTGCGGCGGGACCGGCGGGGTGGCAGTGGGCTGGCCCTTGAGGAAGACGTGGTCCCAGGTGAGCGCGCGAAGCTCCTCTGTCCGGGCGCCGGTGAGGAGGGAGACGACAATGTATGCGTGCATCAAGGTCTTCTCGGCCGCTTTCAGCACCGCCTCCGCCTGAGCGAAGGTCAGCGACTTCGACGGCCGGCCCGGCTGTCCGGTGGGGACGGAGCAGAGTTCGACGACGTTGCGCTTGACCTTGTCCCGGGCCATGGCGCGCTTGACGGCCCGGTTCAGGCAGGAGTGGAGGGCCTGGAGGGTGCGGGTACTGAGGATCTTCGCCTTGTCCGCCAGCCAGCGGTCCACGTCCTCCGCGCTGAGGTCCCGGAGCTTGCGGGCGCCGAGAGCCGGTATGACGTGGTTGAGGCAGAGAATCCTGCTGGTCTCCACGGTCTTCTCGTCCCGGCCGGCGAGGCCGAAGGCAAGCCAGTCGTTCACCGCGTTCTCCACCGTGTAGTTCGTGGGCGCGATGGCCAAGCCGTCCTCGAAGTCCCGCAAGACTTCTTTGAGCTTGTTGCTCGCCTCGGTCTTGGTCTTGCCGCTCCCGCGCTTGGTGATGCGCTTGCCGCCCGGGTCGAAGCCGAGGTTGGCCGCCGCGATCCAGCGCTGTCGCTTCTCGTCCCAGTGGAGGCCGCCGTCTCCCCTGCTGCGGCGCTTGGTCAACGTCGGCCCCTCGCTTCGCGCTCCAGCAGCGCGACGTAGTCGGCGATGGCCGAGGCGGGGATGAGGCGTGAACGGCCCTCCTTGACAGTCCGGAGGCGGCCGGTGCGGATGAGGTCGTAGATGACCGTCCGGCTCAGGTTGAGGACATCCACGGCGTCCGCCACCCGGAAGAGGGCGGGTCTGGTCATCACGTCAGCCACGGGTCGGTTCTCCTTCCGTGCCGGGAGCGGGTTGGACGGCTGCGGCGAGCCACTGTTCACCACGGGTGAGGCCGAGGCCGGCGAAGACCCAGTGAGCGAGAACGAGCGTGGTGTGGTCGACGGCCGGGGCGTCCGGGCCGTGGAGGCGTTCGAGGGTCTGGGCACGACGCCAGGCGGTACGGGCGTCACGGAGGGCGCCCAGGGTGGTCGAGTACTTGCGGGTCTTGGTGGAGAAGTGGCCCCGGAAGCCGAGCATGTGAGCCCAGGCGCGGAGGCGGAGTTCGGCGAGTTCGGGGCGGGCGCCGAGGTTCCAGCAGGTGCGGATGAGCCGGCGGGCGTGTTCGGGGATGTCGTGCTGGGCGATCTCGACGAGCAGGCGCACGGGGCGGTCGAGCGTGCCGGTCGCGGTCTCGGCGCCCTTGGTGGCGTACTTGGCGATGTAGGCGGCGACGGCGCGGTCCGTGATCTGCGCGGCGCCGGTGAAGTCGGAGCCGCGGATGGTGCGGACGTCGAGCTGGCGGCCGAAGGAGAAGCGGAGCTGTCGGCCGTCGAGGTCCGGGCCGGGGATGTCAGTGCGGCGGGCGGCGGCGCGGATGGCGTCGGTCAGCAGCTCGGCGGAGGCCCAGGAGGGCGGAGGCGTGTCGCCGCCCTCGGGGCCGTCGAGGCGGATGACGGCGTGGAAGTGGATGGCGCCGCGCTTCTGGTACTCGGCGACCTTGCCGAACGAGATCCGGGCGAAGTCCTTGAACTCCCGCTGCGTCAGCCCGGCGCGCTTGGCGACTTCCCGGCGGAGCAGGATCGTGAAGCGGGCCCAGATCTTGCCCACGTGGGCGTTCCACAGGACGGCGGTCTCGTAGTCGTACGAGTCCGGGTCGAGGGGCGAGCCGAGCGCGGGGTCGTCGGCCGAGTGAGCGGTGCCGCAGCGGCAGCGGCCGGAGGCGGGACGGTTGTGGACGGGGCCGAAGCTGGGGGCGGTGAAAGTGGCGAAGACCCGGGGGTGCGAGGCCACGGTCTCCGGGGTGCCCTTGCCGCCGACGAGTCCGGCGGTGATCAGGTGGTAGGTGTCCCGGCGGTAGGTCTCGGCGCAGGACGGGCACCGGGTGGTGCGGCGGTTGCCGCAACGGACGAGCAGGTGGCCGGCGGGCAGGTCGGCCGGCTCCAGGTGGTGGAGAACCTGTCCGGTGGTCTCGTTGATCTCGGTGCGCCAGCCGTCGAGGCGGATGGGCGAGGTGCAGCCGGCGAGCCCGGAGAGCTGTCGCATGAGAGCGGGCATCGTGCCGAGTTCGGCGAGGCCGACCAGGTCGGCGATGGGCGGTGCGGTGGTGGTCGTCATCAGGCGGCCACCGCCAGTGGAAGGCTGGCCGGCGCCAGAACGGAACGCAGGACGGCGGTGGCCAGACCGGGCGGGACGGCGTTGCCGATCTGCTCGAACTGCTTCGTCCGCGAGCCCGCCCATGGGTAGTCGGCGGGGAAGTCCTGGAGGACGGACGCCTCGGTGGCGCTGAGCCGACGGACGGGTGAACCGTCATCGTCCAGCCAGGTCACGTCGTTGAGGGAATGGCCGAACAGCAGGGTCGGCGCGGGGGTGTCGATACGACGGCGGGTGGCGGAGGGACGGTTGCCCATGCGCAGGGTCCAGGAGCGGGCGCGAGCCGTCAGCGCCCACGAGGGTCCGGTCGTGGCGAAGCGGTTGCCGCCGCCGTGGTGTTCGCCGCGGGTGATGACGTCGCCGACGGGCAGGTGGAGAGCGTTGGCCATGGTGACCCAAGGGGAGCGCCCGGGGCCGAAGAGGCTCTCCGGTTCGGCGGTGGCGGCGTGGGTGGGACCGGGCGGCGTGACCGGGCAGACGGCGGAAGCCAGAAGGAACGCCCGGCGGCGGGTCTGGGGCATGCCGTAGTCGGCGGCGTTGAGGACGCCGACCCAGGTCGAGTAGCCGAGGCCGCGCAGGATGCGGGCGGTGTGGTCGAAGAGGGTTCCACCGCGGGGACTTCCTCCAAGGCGATCCAGTCCGGGCGGGTGTCGAAGGCGTAGCGCAGGGGTTCGACGGCCAGGAGCGAGCGCGGGTCGGCGCAGGCGGAGTGCAGGGCGGACCTGGTGTCGCGGCCGGCGGTGAGGTCGTCGAGCGCCTGGTGGCAGAGCGCGATGTCGTCGTTTCCGGCACGCAGCCCGGCGGCGCTGAAAGGTCTGGCAGGGCGGCGAGGCGATGAGGCCGGAGACCTTGCCGACGAGCGGGGCGGTCGGGTAGGTGGCGACGTCGGTGCGGATGGTGTGATGACCGGCAGCGGTACGGGTGGCGCAGGCGGCGGCGTCGATCTCGAATCCGATGTCGGTGTGGCCGAGTCGGCGCAGGCCCTCGGACCAACCCCCGGGGCCGGCGAACAGGTCGATGATGTAGCGGTTCAAGGCGGTTCCTCCCTCTGGTGGAGAGGCCCCGGGACGGACCAGCGGCACCGGTCCCGGGGCCGGGCTGGTCAGGACTGGTCGGTGGGCCTGGGGTGCTGCTCGGTCCACTTCTCGGCGCAGACCTTGTGGGCGGGCTTGCCTCGGTCGGAGCGGAGGTTGGTGGGCTTCTGGCAGACGCCGCAGGGGGCGGGCTGCGGGGACCAGTGGCGGGAGTCGCGCCAGTCGAGGAGGGCCATGTCAGACGGCCTTCGCGGTGGCGACGACGGCCGGGCGGACGACGGTGCCGGACCCGTGGCAGGTCGGGCAGTTGACCGGGACGGTGGCGCGGGAGCCGTCGCGGAGGCGGACGCCGGTGGCGATGGCGACGGCGGCGAAGCCGGAGCAGTTCGGGCAGATCCGGGCCGGGGCGTGGTTGTGCTGGGGCATGATGGTGCTCTCCTTCGTGGGCTTCGGTTCGGGAAGGGGTTGCGGCCCCGGGGCGGCGGATGCTTGGCGGCGTGAAACCGCCCCGGGGCTGGTTCAGAGGTCAGCGACGGCGAGCGAGCCGGCCGTCGGACTTGTGTGCGTACATGGCCCGGTCGGCGGCGGCGAGCGCGTCCGTCAGGGAGATCACCGGCAGCGCGGCAACGGCGCACAGGCCCACCGAGGCGGAGACCGGGACGACGCGGCCGACGTGCGTGACCGGCTGGTGGAGGGCTTCGAAGAGGTCGCGAACGCGGTCGGGGCCGTCCAGGACGATGGCGGCGAATTCGTCCCCGCCCAGGCGGGCGGCAATGCCGGAGTGACCGCACCAGGCGGACAGACGCATGGCAGTGGCAGCAAGGACAGCGTCACCAGCAGCGTGGCCGTGGGTGTCGTTGACGGCCTTGAAGTGGTCCAGGTCGACCAGCAGCACCGAGGCACGGTCGGGGTGGCGCTGGATGATCCGCTCGGCGCGGGCGGTGAAGCTGTCGCGCGTGTGCAGGCCGGTGAGCGGGTCGCGGCGGGCTGTCGCCAACCGGCGGTTGAGCACCAGGCCGTGGGTGGTCCATCCGATCAGCGGTGCACCGGCGGCAAAGATCGTGGGCAGATCCATGAGCGGTCCTTCGTGATGGGCGGTGATGGGGTTGCGGTCGCCCGGGACGGCTGGATGCTTGGCGGCGTGAAGGCCGTTCCGGGTTGGCTGGTCAGAGGCCGAGCGACTGGGCGCGGGTGGCGGCTCGGTCGAGGAGGCGGTGGATGTCGGCCTGCCGGGTGGTGGGGCGGTCGTTGTACTCGTCCGGGGAGTTCACCGGGCGGCCGGTGGAGTGGAGGACTTCCATGACCTGCACCCGGGCCGTGGTGACGGTGGCCGGGGTGCCGTAGCCGTGGACGAGGACGGCGGCCTGGGCGCCGAGGAGGCAGACGCGGCCGGCGGAGTCCCACATGGCGCCCTGGAGCCAGCCGAAGGCGCCGATGTACCGCGAGGTGAGCCGCAGGTGGTCGGCGGCGCTCACCGGGGCCGGGCGGGCCGGACGACGGGTGAGCCGGTCGAGCCGGGTGGGCTGCGGGAGCGGGTAGCCGGCGTTCCAGGCCTGGACCGTCGAGCCGCGCGGCGAGACGAACGGGACCGGGATGCGCGCCGGGGCGGGCAGCGTGGCCATGTACGCCTCGATCTCGGCGACCAGGGCGGCGCCGTCGGCCGTGACGAGCGGTGGGAGGCCCAGGAGCGTGCCGTTCACGGGTAACTCTCCTATCTGTTCGGCTACTTGGTGCCGGTCTGGTTGATGACGGCGACGCCGTCGCGGGTGGTCTTGTCGATCAGCGGGGCGGCGGACGAGCCGGCGAGGTAGAAGCCGAGCAGGACGAGCGCGGCGACGGCCCACCAGCGGAGGCAAAGGTTGCGGACGATGAACCAGGCGGCGAGCGCGAGGATCGGGAGGAGGGGCAGCGAGATGTTCATCTGGCTTGCCTTTCAGGCGAGCTCGGCGGCGAGTGCCGAGGCGAGCGGGTCTCGGACGCCGAGCTGAGCGCGGAGTGTGGCGGCGTCGATCGGGCTGCCGGTGTGGGCGCGGTGGCCGTCGGCGACCTTGCGGGCGTGTTCGAGGAGGAAGGCCGGAACCTGCGGACTCGCGGTGGGAGCCGCGGGCGTCGGGAGCGGTGGCAAGGGCGGTGCGGGAGTCGGCTCCGGGAGCGGTGCCGGTGTGATCTCCGGCACGGCGGGCGCCGGGAGCGCCGGCGGAGGTTCGAGAAGGGGCTCGTCGGCCGGGGCGTACAGCGGCTCTTCGGGCTGGACGTCGTCCGACTCGTCTTCGGCCGGGACGATCTCAGATTCCGGGGCCGGTTCGGTCGTCGAGTGAGCCAGCAAGGTGCCGCCGAGGAACGCGGCGGCGGGCCACCCGGCGACGAGCACTCGGAGCCAGGCCGGTGCGGCGGCGAGGTCGAGGAGCCCGGCCGTGCCGACGTTGGCGCCGAGCGAGGCGGCCAGCGCGATGACGAACCAGACCCAGGCGAGCCGTACGGAGGCCCCGGAGCGGAGTCGGCGCCAGGCGGCGACCAGCAGGAGGTCCACCGAGACCGGGTAGGCCCAGGACTTCCAACCGGCCTGGCCGGCGGCCTCGGCGAGGTCGTGCAGGTGGGCGAAGGAGAGCGCGGCGGCGATCACCGCTTGCGCCAGCACGGCGTCCAGCTTGGGAAGACGGCGCACAGTGATCACCCGGCGGTGTTCAGGTGCGGGCAGCGCGGACGTCGGCACGCGGTGACGTAGAGACGGCGCTGACCGGCATCGCGGGCGGGGTGCTCCTTCACGTCGTGCACGGTCCAGAAGCGGGCCAGGTCGGCGACGACGAGGTGCACGTCGTTCACGTCGCAGATCACGCGGATCTCGATCACTTGACGGCCTCCGGCGTGGTCCCGGCGCCGAGGCAGTCCAGGCACGTGGCCTCCTGCTCGGCGACCTTGCGACGACGGGCGCCACGGCCGGCGAAGACGGTGACGGCGGTCTGACCGGTGCCCGCGCAGGGCTGGCAGGGCACGGGCGTGGGCGCCGTCTGGCGCTTGCGGGTGGCCACCCGGATCACCGGCTGTTGCGCTTGGCGCGGTTGGCGGCGGCGCGCGCCTCGCGAGCGAGGGCGGCGGCGTCGCGGTCGTTGGGGTTGGCCTTGGCGATGCGCTCCAACTGGTCGGCCTTCTC
This sequence comes from Kitasatospora sp. NPDC097605, assembly GCF_040302725.1. Lineage (NCBI taxonomy): Bacteria > Bacillati > Actinomycetota > Actinomycetes > Kitasatosporales > Streptomycetaceae > Kitasatospora > Kitasatospora sp. NPDC097605. The sequence goes on from NZ_JBEOSF010000003.1 coordinate 200,103, forward strand.
GGCGAGCAGGGGGCCGATGTCGGCCCCGTTCCGGCTGGCCAGGCGGCTGCCGATGACGGCGCCGAGTTCGGCGTCGGAGGGCTTGCGGGACACGGTGAACTCCTCAGGTCTCAAGGCATGGAGGTGGTAGAGACTTGGCGCGAGACGGTGCGCCGACCGGAGTGAGAGGGTGCTACTCGGCGACCGGGGCCGGCGCGAAGACCGGCGGCGCCGAGGGCACGGGCGGGATGTCCGCCGGGATGAGCTGACCGGCCGGGGCCGTCGGGCGGAACGCCGCGAGGCGGGGCAGCTCCGGCGTCAGGTGCGCGAACTCGGCGCAGCGCTCAGCGACGTCGGCCAACGAGCGGTACGGCGTGCGGATCTCGTACCAGCGGCCGGAGGTGTCACCGGCAACGGCCTTACCCGGCATGTCGGGGCTGATCCGGGTGGCGGCGAGCATGGCGACTTCGGAGATGTCCCCGAGCCCCATCCGGGCCGTCTCCAGGTCGTTGACCCGGTGGACCGTGCGGCCGGTGAGCTGCGAGCGGAGCAGGGTCGCGCCCTTGCCCAGCTCGGAGCCGAAGCGCTGGCCCGCGATCTCCAGGTAGATGCCGGCGGCGCGGGCGAGTTGAGCCAGGCGGATGAGCGCGGTGACAGCCTGGTTGCGGCGTTCCTCATCGGCCCTGCTCGTCACCAGGAACAGCTCGGCGATCTCGTCGACCAGCACGACGATCGGCACCGGCCGCAGCTTCTCCGGCAGACCCCAGATGTCGGAGGTGAGGTCTTCGGCGGCGACCGACCCGGGCACGCCCTGGTGGGCGCGGATCAGGTCGTACCGGTCGTCCATCTCGACGAGCAGCGCGAGCAGCAGGCCCAGCGCCTCGGCCTGGTCGGTGGCCAGCGCGGACAGCCGCGGGGCGAAGGGGCGCTGTTCGACGCCGCGCTTGCAGTCGATCCCGACCAGCGCGACCGGCTGAGCGGCCAGGCCGTGCACCAGGTTCCGGGTGAACATCGACTTGCCTGACTGGTTGGCACCCAGGTCGAGCCCGTTCGGTACCTGCCGGTAGTCGCGGTGGTGAACCGTACCGTCGGCCCGCAACGCGACCGGGACCCGCAGCAGACCGGCGGACTTGGCGGTGGCCCGGCGCGGCATCCGGACGTCGCGGAGCACATCGAAGCCAACCACTCGCAGGTCCACGATGCCAGGCTTGACCTCGGCGGCGTACACCGCGTGGACGGCCCAGGCGTGCCGCAGCTTCTCGGTGGCGCTCAGCACGTCGGCCGTCTCCTGGCCCCGGGCGAGGCGGAGCCGAATGCGCATGCCGGTCGAGCTGGCGATGATCCTGCGGATCTGGGGCATCGCCGGCCGGGCCGGGCGGTTGGCGGCCGAAGACGCCATGGCGCGCCAGAACGAGGGGTCCACCGTGAGGCCGCACGACTCCATCACGGCCTCGTAGTCGCGCCGGATGCGGTGGACCGCGAGCGGAAAACCGATGGTCGACCAGTAGGTGCGCGGCATCCTGGCCCGGGCGTAGAGGGCACCGGAGCCGAGGGCCGCAGCGGGGGTGCCCAGCTCCAGGAGCGTCGTCGTCAGCGCATCCATGGCGGTCAGGCGCTCGCGCTGGCGAGGGAGGGCGCGGCCGTGACGGTCACGGCGTCGGCCCGGAAGGCGATGCCGGAGCGGCGCTGACCGTTGAACTCGTTCTCCCACGGCCGGGCGATCAGCCGGGTGAGGCTGACCAGCATGCCGGGCGCCAGCCCCTCGGGGATGCCCGGCTGCGGGACGGTGAGGGACAGGATGTCGGCCTCGCCGTTGGCGACGAACGTGACGTCCAGGGTGACCAGCGGCGCACCGGTCTCGGCGTCCATGGCCATCTCGCCGGTCTGGCGGTTCTTCAGCTTCGGGCGGGGCGGCTGGGTGACCATCACCAGCGCGCCGGTCGTGTCGACGGGGATGAAGCGCATGAGCTGGGCTCCTTCGTCTGGCCCTGAGGGAAGCGATCAACCTCCGGGCAGTCTCACCACGGCAAATGCCGGGCATCCGCAGCACCTCCTGAGGTCTTGTCTTCAAGTCCTCATTAAGAGTTGCCGTGGTGATGACTATGACTGGTCATCAGTTAGTCGTCAACACCTCTTTAAGACTTAGGATGGGCCCGAGACCACGACAGGACGGTGACCTGCACCATGGCCAACCAGTACGAGCGGATCGCGACCGATCTCAGGCGCCGGATCGGCGCCGGCGAGCTGGCGCCGGGCGACCGACTCCCCACGGAACCCGCGCTCGCCACCGAGTACGGCGTGAGCGTGCCGACCGTCCGCCAGGGTGTCGGAGTGCTCCAGGCCGAGGGGCTGGTGGAGAAACAGCATGGTCGCGGAACGTTCGTCCGCCAGCAGCCGACCCCGGCCAAGCGGGACAACCTGCGGCACCAGTGGGAGAAGGACCGGGCCCGCCAGTCCAGGGAAGAGCGGCTGAAGACGGGTGCCACCGAGCACGACACCGGGCTGACGGTGAACGATCTCGTGTTCTCCGCCGAGTACACCCAGAAGCCGGCGGATGCCGATCTGGCCGCAGCGTTCGCCGTTCGCGAGGGCACGATGCTGCTGGAGCGCACCTATCGGACCCGCCGCAACGGCGAGCGCACGCCGTTCAACGTCTCCCGGTCCTACCTGGTGCTCGACATGATCGCCGGGAACCCGGACCTTCTCCGGGACGACCAGGAGCCCTGGCCCGGCGGAACGCAGAACCAGCTGTACACGGTCGGCATCGAGCTGGACCGCATCGTGGAAACCTTCCGGGCCCGGCCCCCGACGCCGGAGGAGACCGAGGAACTTGGACTTCCGGTGGGTGTGGCGGTGATCGTTCTCCGGAAGACTTGTATCGACACGACGGATCGTGTGGTGGAGGTCGCCGATGTGACGCTGCCGGGCGACCGCACCGAAATGGTCTACACGACCCAGCTGAGCAGGTGGTGAGCATGGCCAGGCTCGTAACCGTCATCACGGCCGTCCACGGCCCGAGCGCCGAGTACCTGGCGGACGCCTACAAGTCACTGCTTGAGCAGGACCTCCCGCACGGGTGGGACTGGCAGTGGGTGATCCAGGAGGACGGCGAGACGGACGACGTTGCCCCTCACGTCCCGGACGATGCGCGGATCAGCTTCGGGCAGGGCAGGCACGGGCGTGCGGGCATGGCGCGGACGATGGGCCTCTCACGGGCGGCCGGCGAATTCGTGAAGGTGCTGGACGCCGACGACATGCTTCCGCCAGGAACGCTGGCCCGGGACATTGCCGTCCTCAGCGGGCGGCCGGACGTGGCGTGGACGACGTCGCGAGTACTCGATCTTCTCCCGGACGGCAGCACGGTCGGCTTCGATCAGGACCCGCTGGCCGGGCCGATCGAGCGCGGCGAGGTGCTGGCCCACTGGAAGGCCCACGACTTCCGCGCCCAGGTGCATCCGGCGACGCTGTGCGTCCGGCGGGACCTGTTGCTCGCGCTGGGCGGGTGGATGGCCCTGCCTGCGTCCGAGGACACCGGGCTGCTGCTAGCGCTCAACGCGGTGAGCCGCGGGTGGTTCGTCGAGGAGACCGGGCTTCTGTATAGGAAGTGGCCGGGGCAGAGCACCCACCAGGCGGCGCACAGCCACGAGATCGAGCGGGAGGCGCGGATGGCCGTCATCCAGGCGCGGGCGGAGTCGCTGCTGGCACTGGAGAACTGGCGGCTCGACGCTGGCTGAGCGCGACTCGACGAGACCGGCCCCGGCAGCGCGAGCGTCGGGGCCGTCTCGTTGCCCGGGTCAGGGCCGGTCGGAAGCCCCATCCGAGTTCCGAGCGCCAGGGAGCAGAAGCCCGCGGGCCGTGTGGTGCTCTCCCTCGAATCGGCCCCGGACACCCAGGTCCGCGCGGGCGGACTCGTGGAACCGGTTGATCGCCTTGAATGCCTCGGTGTGCAGTGACCGCCAGTCCGCGAGAGTGCCGTCGACGATGCCGCGGGCCTGCCAGCCGATCGCGGCTAGGTTCTCCTGAATGGCGTGGGCCGCCTCGATCACCTCGTCGCCGGCGAGCAGCATGACTCGCTCGAAGGCCATGGCCTGGGCGCCGCCGGCCTCGGTCAGTTCCATCGCCAACTCGTGCTCGGTACGTGGCATCAGCCGGATCTCCTCGCGCACCTCGTACAGGAGAACTGCAAGGTGGATCGAGGTCCGGACCCGCCCGACGTAGTCGGCATAGGCGTCGAGCTTCTTCTCATCCCACCGGAGCCGAAGACCGTCCTTGCGCCTGCTCCGCTCCATCAAGTTGTTCGTCAGGTACGTCGTCAGCCCACCGAGCACCACGGCCGCGATGGTCACAAGCTGGGTGATCGTATCCATAGCCCCCGCGCAGGATGGTGAAGAACCGTCAGTTCAGAGCCTGCCGATCATAGGCGGAGACCGGCGGGCCGAGCAGCAGGGCGACGTGCAAGGGGTGAAGGAGTGAGAGGGGCGAGGAGGCGATGGAGAGGAGTGCGTAAAAATCTTCTCTACGGGTTCAAGGGCGCGCACGGCGCGCCAGCGCGCGGCCCAGCCGCTCGCCGCCGCTCCTGTCTTGCGCCCCGCGACGGCGGCGGCCGGCCGCGCCCGGCGGCCGACGGCGATGGGGCGGGTTGAGGCCACTACCGGTCGTGGCTGGTGACGGGCGGCTCCACGGTTTTACCCACCTGCCAGGACCGGGACCCGCGTCGAGCAAGACCGGGGGGCCACTCGGCCAAATTGCGGTCAGGCCCAAAGAGCCCTGACCGAGTCGCAACAGCTTACGGCCCCCCGATCATGCTCGACCCCAGACCAGACAGGACACCGGCCAAAACCGCTCCGCCGCCCAGCGCGACGGTCAATGTTCGCCGGACATACCTAAATCTAATCCGCCAACATGTCAGCCCATTCTTGCTGACTATCCTTACCGCAGTGAAAATCCTTCAGGCGCTCAACTAGAAGTTGAGGAAGCTGCTGCAAACATGCGGACAGAGAAAGCGGAGACCACTGAATAGCGCTTCTGATCAAATCTTTAGGGTCCGTGATAACGTGCAGCAGCACTCCGCTACGCTCCTGAGCCTTCCTTGAAAGAGCCTCGGGATCTAGGTCCTTTTGATTAGGATGCACTGCCACGTACAGCGCCTTGCCGATTCCAGACGCCGCAAGGCGGTCGACAAACTGGAGGACTTCACTTTCCATTACAATCTTCTGCTTCGCCTCGCCACTCAAGATCACAATCCTGTTTGCGAAGTCGGCGACCGAGGCAATCGGCAGGGTCCCCGCAGGTGAATCTTGCGGGATTTCAAAGGTTACATCACCGGGCACTTTTCGACTAGGGTCATTAATCGCCCCGGAATAGACCTTATCGGGGTGCACCAAGTCAAAGCAGGCCGCAACGAGCGCTTGCCCCCTCTTGCCACCCTCACGATTCTGATTGATGAACTTTTCGATAAGATCTGAGATTTCGGGAAGCGTTAGAGAGTTTTTTTCAAGCTGGAGGATCGTCGCCTTGTTTCCATCCTCTATGCGCACCTTCAGAAAAGCAGCAAGAGCGCGAAGGGCAGTATCTCCCTCGAGAAAGTCAGCCACCTCAAGGCAATCAATTAGATACTCCAACTCAGCTCGAGCTGTCACCTTATTTTCAGGAATCAAATCCTTGTGGATGTGCGTCTTGTTGTAGAATGGATTATTGTTAAACGGTTCCGCGCCCGTGGTCCTTAGGTCGATCTCATGTTCGACGCAAAAAGGCACGAAAACGCTCTTGGCCAATCCCCGGGGCGAGTATCCACGGTGCACCTTCGTCTGAAGTGCAAGAGCGGCGACATCCTTATTTGTGGCCTTAGCCAATAGCGCCACTCCGAGCACTGGAGTGTTAGTGGCGTTGCTAGCCTTACCGACTTGGCGGCTGCGAGCAATCCACTCCCCCGGAAGATTGTCGCTCTCAGTAGCCAGCTGGAGCGCCTCCGTGAGATTCTGCCATGCAGCGCGCTTGTCGACCGTAAGGGTCTTCTTCTTGTTCCCGCCCTGTGCCATGCCCCTGCCCGCACTTCTGTCCGATCCCAACAGATGGCGCCCAGGCTCGCACACCTGGACCCTCGTGGCTACTCTGTGGCCCAGAAGTGTCACAGACAGGTGACGTCGGGGAGGTCAAGCACCGATCTGTCAGTCGCGTCTGGCACTCTGTCCTAGTGACTAGTCGTGGCATCGCAATCTCCCTGTTCTCTGGCGCCGGTGGGCTCGACCTCGGCGTCGAGGCTGCCGGCTACGAGGTACGTGCCGCTGTTGAGCACAACGCCGACGCCGTGGCGACGATGGAAAAGAACTTTTCCCACCTTCAGACTGAAGTGATCCAGAAGGACATCATCGATGTAAAGACAAAGGATCTTCTGGCTGCAGCGGGGCTTAAGGGTTCTGAGAGGCCGGACCTGCTCGTAGGTGGGCCGCCGTGCACTCCCTTCTCCAAGTCAGGCTTCTGGCTCGAGTACAAGCGAAAAGGCCTCGACCCAGGCGCATCGCTACTCCAGGCGTATACCCGGGTGCTGCGTGAAGCGAAGCCTCGGGCTTTCGTACTAGAGAACGTTTATGCGCTCACCTTCAACAATAAGGCTTCACGTCCGGCCTATGAGCGCCTCCTCAGGGAAATCGATGAGGCTGGGTATGACTGCGAGCCCCGCGTCCTCAATGCTGCTGATTATGGCGTTCCTCAGGCCCGTCCAAGGCTCTTTGTAATCGGAGTGCCGAAGGGCGAGAAGGTCCCGCTACACCCGGATCCCACACACGGCGGTAAGTGGGAGCGCAGGTCTACTGGGCTTGAAGGCCAGCCCCATGTAACTGCCAGCCAAGCGCTAAGCGGCCTTACAACCGAGCCGGAGCCCGGCGAAGTAGTTGCCGGCAAATATGGTCATCTGCTTCCCGGAATTCCACCCGGAGAGAATTACCTTCACTACACGGTGGAGCGAGGACATGAGAGCCCCGAGTTCAAGTGGCGATCGAAGTATTGGTCTTTCCTTCTGAAGCTGGACCCAGACCGGCCGGCACCGACCATCCAGGCACAGCCGGGACCCTATATCGGCCCGTTCCATTGGGAAAATCGTCGACTTCGCGTTGCTGAATTGAAGAGACTTTTCACATTCCCGGACGAGTTCGAGTTTGTTGGGAAGCGAAACTCAATCCAGGCACAACTTGGAAATTGCGTTCCCCCGCTCCTTGCAGAGAAGGTCGTAAGGGCGATAGCAGAGCAGGTGGCGAACTAATCTGGGCAGTGGATTCCTCATCGCGCTAGCCAGTTCGACTCACTGCTTTCCGGCCGAGCTGGCTACTCAGAAGAGAGTGGGCGCAGCTTCGTCGGGTTGCCCCACCCCCGGCAACGAATCCTGCCAGATAGTGGCATCCGCCAGGGCAAGCTGTTTCATGCTGCCCTCGCAGAGGACCAACGATCGCCGGTCCTTTTTGTGGTCATGAAGTACTCCATAGCCAACACGGCGAGTGGGCATGAGGGCTACTGGTCGTCCGCAGGTCGGGCACTGGACCCTTGGTGCACGCATGCCGCTAGGTTGCCTCATGCCTACGACAACATCCAGATCAGCGTCGACGGCGAGAGGTGCGACACGATCGTGGCACAGGTGTGCCAAAACGGGCGATACGTGCTACGTGTTCGATCTCGATCAACCACTGTTCCTGGACCCTGGAGACCAGTATCTGGATCTGGGCGGAGCGCAGCACGGTGGTCGTGCGGCGCTTGGTCACTGGCGTGGTCGAGCGCCCTGGGGGCAGCATGAATGCCGAGCGGTGGACGTACAAGCTGTTGTAGTACGGCCTGGCTGCGCCACCCGCAGCAGTCAGGCTGAGTGTCTAACTGCGCTACAACGGGTGCGCACATCGGCGGACGGCCACGGACAGCTGTGGACTGTCCGGGCAGGTCAGCAGTGCTGCCGATCGAGGTCAGGCGGGTGCCCAGGTTGCTTCGGGACGAAGAGGCCGTGGGTTCAAATCCCGCCACCCCGACCCAGTAGGACCAGCTCAGGGCCGGTCTCCCGCAAGGGAGACCGGCCCTGACTGGTTTTCGGGGGCGGTGGGGAGAGGGCCGAAGGCGACCGGCCCCGCCCGGGTGGCGGGTGATCGGGCTCACACGGTGGGCCCGCCGGGGGAGGGCCGGCGGGCCCGGTGGTGGGGGGTCAGGCGGTGGCGAGGGGGGCCACGGTGACGATGATCGAGCAGGCGGGGGTGGCGGGGCCCTGCTGGAGGGTCACGCCGACGCGGTCGCGGCGGGCGGGGTCGCGGGGGAGCTGGGTGACCTCGACCAGGCAGGGCTCGTCCAGTTCGACGTAGCGGCTGAAGTCGCACTCCATGGCGACGGCCATCACCGGTGCCTGGTGGTGCAGCGCCTGGGCGGCCTGGCGGGCGGCGTCGAGGAGCAGTGAGCCGGGGACGTGGTCGACCGGGTGGTCGAAGTGGACCGGGTGGTGGGTATCGGCCCGCAGCTGCCAGCGCCGGGCGCGGTCGGTGGCGGAGAGCACCACCTCGCGGGGTACGGCGCGGCCGGCGCGGGCGACCGGGATCGGGGCGGGCAGCGGGACGGCGCGGGCCATCATTTCGGCGGCGTCGCCCTTGTCGGCGCGCAGGCGGCGGTAGATCGCCGGGGTCTGGACGGCGAAGCGGGTCTGCGCGGTGGCGATCGGCTCGCCGTCCCGGCTGACCACGTAGGCGAGCGTCAGCGCGGCCACCCGGTTGCCGCGGCGGACCACGTCCTGGCAGACGGCGTCGATCTGCACCTCGTCGTACGCCTCGCCGGCCGGCGGAGTGGCGGGGACGGCGCCGTCGGCGTCGGCGGCGCCGCGCTGCCGCGGGACGGTGTCGCCCGCGCCGGCCCACAGGCCGCCGGGGATCAGCGCGTAGCCGAAGTGGTCCCAGATCAGCTGGTGGCCGATCGGGACGCCGAACGCCACGTGCGACAGCAGCGGGAAGGTCTGGCGGACCGTCTCCACCAGGAGCATCGGGTCGTGGTAGCCGTTGCGGACGCCGTAGGCGCGGTGGTCGCGCGGCCAGTGGGCGGTGATCCGGTAGGAGTCCTCGGCCAGTTGCTCCCAGCCGGTCAGCAGGACCTCCTCGGCCGCCCGCTTGTGCACGTACTCCTTGGGCACGGTCACCGGCGCGGGCGTCGGCTCGCCCGTCATGGATGCGTCAACAGTGCTGGACATGGTGGTGCTGTGGTCTGTGCGAAACATGGATGCACTCCCCCAGAGTGGCCACAGGCAAGGTGAAAGATCGGCGCTCCGGTGGTGTGTACGCCGGGCCCCATGGCGAATAACATAGAGGTCGTTCTTTTTGTTTGTCGAGGCGTTTGGAGTGACTCGTGGCAAGAGCCAAGCAGGAACGAGCCGTACGCACCCGCGAGACCATCCTGAGGGCCGCCGCCCAGATCTTCGACGAGTACGGCTTCAGCGGCTCCAGCGTCAGCAAGATCATCAACCAGGCCGGGACCACCCAGGGGGCGATGTACTTCCACTTCAAGTCGAAGGAGGACCTGGCCAAGGCGGTCATCGACGAACAGGCCTCCGACCTCGACCTGCCGGGGCAGCCGGCGGGGCTGCGCCAGCTCATCGGGATCAACCTCTACCTGGCCGACGAACTGCAGGGGAACGTGCTGCTGCGCGCCGGCGTCACCCTCGCCGTCGAGCAGGGGCAGCTCGGACTGCGCGACTTCAGCCCGTACGAGATGTGGGCCGAGCAGTTCCGCGCCGAGCTGGAGACCGCCCGGCGGGCCGGCGAACTGCTCGACGACGTCGTGATCGAGGAGCTCGCCCAGGTGCTGGTCGCGGCCTACACCGGTTCGCAGATCATGTCCCACCTGCGCACCGGGCGCGCCGACCTGCCCGAGCGGATCGTCCAGCTGTGGTGGTTCCTGCTGCCCGGCATCGCGCCCGCGCCGGTGGTCGAGGAGCTGCGCGCGTTCGTCCGGGAGCACGGGAAGCAGCCGGCATGACCGGGGTACGGGGGAAGAGCGGCGGGCGGTCGGACACCGGCCGGCCCGCCGTCCTGCTGACCGGGGCGGGCGGCTTCATCGGCTCCGCCGTCCTGGCCGCGCTGCGCGCGCTGCCCGGGGTCGGCGAGGTCCGGGCGCTCACCCGCTCGTCCGCGCCGGCCGGGACCGTGCCGGTCGCGGCGGACCTCGCCGATCCGGCGACGCTGCGCGGCGCGGCCGACGGCGCCGACGTGCTGGTCCACCTCGCCGCGCTGGTCGGCGGCCCGGAGCGGGAGTGCGCCGCCGTCAACGTGCACGGCACCCGGGCGCTGCTGGCCGAGGCCGGGCGGGCCGGGGTCGGCCGGATCGTCCACCTCTCCACCTCCGCGGTGTACGGCGACGGGCCGCACCGGGGCATCGGCGTGGACGAGGTGGCGCCCGCGCCCGTCTCGGCGGCCAGCCGCACCCGGCTGACCGGCGAGGCGGCGGCGCTGGACGCCGGGGCGGTGGTGCTGCGCGCGCCGCTGGTGCTCGGCGCCGGCGACCGCTGGGTGGTGCCCTGCCTCGCGGACCTGCTGCGCCGGGTGCCGGCCCGCTGGGACGGCGGCGGGGCGCTGCTCTCGCTGGTCGCGGTGACCGACCTGGCCCGGCTGATCGCGGACCTCGCGCTCGCCCCGGATCCGGCGGCGGCCCCACCCGGGGTGTACCACGCCGGGCATCCCGAACCCGCCCCCATCGCTGGGCTGTTGGCGGTGCTCGCGGAGCACGGCGTGCTCCCGCCGGTGCCCGACACCGACTGGCCGTGGGAGCGCTGCGCCGCCGAACTCCGCAAGGTCCCCGGCGTGTTCGGCGAGCGGCAGCTCGATCTGATGGCCCGTCATCACTGGTACCGCAGCGAGGAGATCTGGCGGCCGGCGGGCACCGATCCCGGCCCCGGCCCGCTGCACCGGCTCGCCGACGCCGCGCCCTGGTACCGCGCGCACCTCGCGGCGGCCCGGAGGGCATAGGTCCGGGGAGCTCCAAAACCGCTGCCTTTGCGGGCATTTGCAAAGGAAATGCCAAAGCCGCCGGAGGATCGTGAGGATGCCGTGCGTGTGCGGCGCGCCGGAGCGTAGCGTCGGAGTGTCACCGGGCCGGTACGCACCGGCACGCCCCGACCGCACGAAGGAGCCACGCCGACCATGTGGTTCGTCCACCCACACCTCCAGGCAGCCCCGGGGACACCGCGCCCCGGAGCCCCCCGGCCGCGCCGCCCGGGGACGGACGCGGTCCCGGACGCCCGTGCGCACCGGGGGCCCACCGGCCGGGCCGGCGGTGCGCGATGAGACAGGAACGCGCCCAGCAGACCCACCGCACACTCCTGCACGCGGCCGCCACGGAATTCGACCGGCACGGTTACGCGGGTACCTCGCTGGCCCGGGTCAGCCAGACCGCCGGGGTCACCATGGGCGCGCTCACCTTCCACTTCCCGTCCAAGGCCGCGCTGGCGGACGCGGTGCGCGCCCAGGCGGCCGCGCTCACCCGGGCGGCGGTGGCCCGGGCGTCCGGACCGGACGGACGACCCGGCCCGGGTGTCGTCGAGTTGATCGACGCGCTCACCCGGCTGCTGGACGAGGAGCCGAGCGTGCGGGCAGCCGCGCGGCTCACCTGGGAGCAGCCGGAGTCGGCCGGCAACTGGCACGCGGGCTGGAGCCCGGACCTGCGCGACCGGTTGGCCCGGGAGCGGGCCACCGCGCCGACGGCCGAACCCGCTGTCGACGGCCGCCCGTTCACACCGGCCCTCGACAGCGGGAAGGCCGACGACGGGAAGGCCGACGACGGGAAGCTCGACAGCGCGGACCTGGAGACCCTGGCCCACTGCCTGGTGGTCGGCTCCGAGGCGCTGCGGCGCGGAATCGTCCCCCTGGGCGGCGACGACCCGGCCGCCCGGGCCGAGACCCGGCAGCGGCTCGGCCGGCTCTGGCACCGCGCGGTGACCGGCCCGCCCGCCCCCGGCGCAACCCGCTGACCTGCACGTCCATCCCTCATCCCGACTCAGACCACCGCCCGCACCGGCCGTTTGACGCCGCTGCGGGCGGTGGTGCGTTCCCCGGCCACCGGGCACCAGGACTTGCCAAAACCGGTCCCGCGCCCGCACGGGACTCAAAAACAAAGAGATCGTTCGCTATTCTTTTGGGGACGGCACCTCACGGCACCACACGATCTCGGGGAGCTCACATGGACGCGCAACCCCTGTCACCGGCCGGCGAAGCCGCGGTCTCCCGGTTCGCCGAGCAGGTCTTCGCCCATCTGACCCGGATAGACCAGCGTCGCTGGGCCCGGGCCTACCTGCACGGACTGCTCGCGGCCCCCGGCCGCAAGTCCCTGTCGAACATGGCCGCGAGCCTGGCGACCGGACCGGCGGCGGCCACCGCCTCGCTCTCGCTCCAGCAGTTCATCAACGGCAGTCCCTGGGACTGGCGCCCGGCCCGCCGGGTGCTGGCCCGCCTCGCCGCCGAACGGCACCCGGTCCGCGCCTGGACGGCCACCCTGGCGGTCGTCCCCAAGCGCGGCGACCAGGCGGTGGGCGTCCACCGCCGGTTCGTCCCGGAGGCTGGCCGCACCGTCAAGTGCCAGGCCGCGCCGGGACTGTTCGTCGCCACCGACCGGGACGCCGTCCCGGTGGACTGGTCGCTGCTGCTCGACCCCAGCTGGACGGACGACCCGGAGCGCCGCACCCGCGCCCGGATCCCCGACGGCCTCGCGCCGTACGCGGCCGGCGAGCTGCTGCTCGGGATGGTCGACCGGCTCACCGCCCTCCTCCCGGTGGCCCCGCTGGTCGCCGACCTCGGTGTGGCGGACCAGCCGCTGCGACTGGCCGGCGCGCTCGCCCGGCGGGGCGTCCCGTACCTGCTGGAGGTCCGCGGCGGCCAGGCCGTCCGGCCGGTGATGCAGGCGGCCACGGGCCGGCACGGGCGGGTGCAGCAGAGCGGCACGACGGCCGAGGCACTGTTCCCACGCCGCCGGCCGCGCACACCGGGGGCCCCGCAGCCGGTGCTCCGCGGCGCGCCGGTCCTGCTGCCCGGCCTGCCCGGCGCGCCCGGTCCGCACGGCACGCCCATGCACCGGCTCTGGGCGCACCACGACGGCGGCTTGGACGGTCCCCGGCGGTACTGGCTGACCAACCTGGCCGAGGACGCCCCGGGCGTGCTCGCGCTGCTGGACGCCGCCGCGGCCACCCGGACCACCGTGGACCGGCTCGGCTCGGACTTCGGCCTGCTGGATTTCTCCGGCCGCTCCTTCACCGGCTGGCACCACCACATGACGCTGGTCTCGGCCGCGTACTCGCTCGGCCGCGACCTCCCCGGACGCACCGGACCCACCGGACGCACCGGACGCACCCCGGAAATCAGCCGGGAAAGCCTCCGCAATTCCGCCTGACAATGGCCGAGGCGACTTGCCGAAGGCGTCCGAATCGGATTGACCGAATTCCCCGGCCGGCCGATGATTCTGGTGTCGGAAAGATAGCCGGAAAGGGCAACGGAAACCGGAAAGGAGGTGGGCACGATGACGACGGCGGCCGCCGCGGACCACCTGGTCGAAGAATTCCCGGGAATTCTCGGGGAGCAGCTCTTCGGATCGTTCGACCGGGCCGACCACCGGCTCAAGGCCGAGGAATACCTGCGCGGTCTCCTCGGCACGGCCGGCCGGAAATCCATCAGCAACATCGCCCGGACGCTCGGCGACCCGGGGGCGGTCCAGCGGCTGCACCACTTCATCCGCAACTCGCCCTGGGCCTGGGCACCGGTCCGGCAGGCCCTGGCCGCCCGGCTGGTCGAGGCGTGCACCCCCCGCGCCTGGCTGGTCCGGCCGATGTTCATCCCGAAGTCCGGCACCCGTTCGGTCGGCGTCGGGCGCCGGTTCGTCCCCGAGCTGGGACAGCTGGCCGGGGCCCAGCAGGCCGTCGGCCTCTGGTACCTGGCCCCGCGACTCAACGCACCGGTCGACTGGCAGCTCCAGCTGACGGACCCGCCCCACCGGGCCGTCGCACCGCCGAACCGGCCGGGCGCACCGGCCGCGACCTGCGCGACCGGGGACTCCCTGGACCGCCAGGCCGCGCTGCTCGGACCACTCGCGGACCGGCTGCCGGCCACCGCCGCGGCCACCCTGATCTGGGACGGCTGCCCAGCCGAACCGGGCGGGCTGTTCGCCACCGGCCGGGAGCTCGGCCTGCGGGTGGCCGTCCGGGTCGACCCCGCGACCCGGCTCACCCCGGTCACGGCCCCCACCCGTGACCGCGGCCGGGCCCTGCCCGCCTACCAGCTGTTCGCCTCCGCCGGCGCCCGCCGGCTGGCCGGTGCCTCGGGCCCGCCCGGGGTCGAGGCGCACGTGGTCCGGGTCGCCCTGCCAGGCACCCCGGCCGAACTGCTCCTCTACGCGGAGTCCGGGGCACGCACCACCGCGTTCTCCGGATTCTGGCTGACCGATTCCGGACCGGACCGGGCCGCCGAATTCCCCCGGCTCTTCCGCATGGCCGGCGGCGTCGAGGACGACCGCACCGTCATCGGCGATCGGGTCGGCCTGCGCGATTTCGAAGGGCGTTCCTTCGAGGGCTGGCACCGGCACATGACGCTCGCCTCGGCGGCCTATGCCGCGGTGGCGCTCGACCGCCGCACCGCCTGACCGATTCCCCCTGCACTTCCCCCCACCGCACCGTGATTTCACCCATGCCTTCACAAGGGAAAAGGACATGCTTGTCTTCGACAATTACCCGAGCGGTCTCACCTACAGCCAGTCCTCGAACTCCTGGCGAGTGCGCGCGGTCAAGCCGGTCGAGTACGAGGTGCGCGTCTGCGACGGCGTCTTCGATCCGGCCAGCACCGCCCTGATCGAGCAGACCGGCGACGCCGCGGGCGGCAACCGCCGCTTCGTGGTGATCGACGCCGAGGTCGACCGCCTGCACGGCGAACGGATCCGCCGCTACTTCGAGCACCACGGCGTCGACTACTTCCTGCAGGTGGTGCGCGCCGACGAGACGCTCAAGGAGTTCGAGACCGCCTCCGACATCGTGGTCGCGCTGGACTCGTTCGGCCTCGACCGCCGGCGCGAGCCGATGATCGTGATCGGCGGCGGCGTCCTCATGGACATCGTCTGCCTGGTCGCCAACCTCTACCGCCGCGGCACCCCGGTGGTGCGCGTGCCCACCACGCTGATCGGCCTGGTCGACGCGGGCGTCGGGGTGAAGACCGGCGTCAACTTCAACGGCCACAAGAACCGCCTGGGCACCTACTTCGCCCCGGTGCTCACCCTGCTCGACCGCTCCTTCCTCACCACCGTCGACCGCCGGCACATCGCCAACGGCATGGGCGAGATCCTGAAGATGGCGCTGATCAAGGACGCCCGGCTGTTCGACCTGCTGGAGCAGTACGGCCCGGCGCTGATCGACCGGAAGTTCCAGGACGACGGACGCGGCGGCGACCCGGCCGGCGAGGTGCTGCGGCGCGCCATCCACGGCATGCTGGAGGAGCTCCAGCCGAACCTGTGGGAGGCGGAGCTGGAGCGGATCGTCGACTACGGCCACACCTTCTCCCCCACCCTGGAGATGCGCGCCCTGCCGGCCCTGCTGCACGGCGAGGCGGTCACCGTCGACATGGCGCTCACCACCCTGCTCGCCTGGCGCCGCGGCCTGGTCGACCTGGAGCAGCGCGACCGCATCCTCGCGGTCATGCGCGCGCTCGAACTGCCCAGCTGGAACGAGCTGCTGGACGCCGAGCTGCTCGACGCCGCGCTCCAGGACACCGTCCGCCACCGGGACGGCCAGCAGCGCCTGCCGCTGCCGGCCGGCATCGGCGACGCGGTCTTCGTCAACGACGTGACCCGCGAGGAGCTCGCCGTCGCCGTCGAGGACCTGCGGGTGCTCAACTCCCGGGAGCTCAGCCGTGTCTGACGCCCTGCCCGCCGCCGGCCTGCTCGTCGCGGACACCCGGGACGCCTCGGAGATCTACGGCGTGCACGGCGCCCCCGGCCTCACCTACTGGAAGGCGCTGGCCGGCCGGCAGCACCTGGAGGCCGAGGTCGAGGCGGTCGAGGTCGCCCGGATCCCGCCCGGCGGCCTGAGCGGGGAACACCGCCACACCCGCACCGAGGAGATCTACTTCATCCTCCGCGGCCACGGCGAGTTCCTGGTGAACGGCGAGGTCCGGCCGGCCCGTCCCGGCTCCCTGCTGCTCACCGGGATCGGCACCGTGCACGGCCTGCGCAACACCGGCGCCCCCGCGGGCGTCACCGACCCCGGCTACGGCAGCGCCCCCGAGGGCCACCTGGAGTGGCTGGTCATCGAGATGCCGGCCCCGGCCACCTCCGCGGTGCTGCACGGGCTGGCCCCCGACGCCCCGACCGCCGGACTCATCGAGAGGAAGACCGAGACGATGCGGCTGCACGACCTGCGGGAGGAGAGGGCGGTCGACCCGGTCGGCGTCTTCACCGGTCCGCTGCGCCTGGTGGAGATCCGCGAGCTGGCGGACGGCGACAGCGCCGCGTTCAGCGCGCACGCGAGCGAGCACACCGTCTTCGTGCTCACCGGCTCCGGCACGGCCGCGGCCGGTGACACCGAGGTGGAGCTCACGGCCGGTACGGCGGTCACCCTGCCGTTCGGGGCGGACGCGGTGATCACGGCCGGCGCGGGCGGCCTGGAGTTCTTCCACGCCGAACTCGCGGTGCCGGGGCGGGACACGGCGTCGGAGAACGCGTCCGGGCAGGACGCGACCGGGCAGGACGCATCCGGGCGGGACGCGACCGAAGAGGACGCATCCGGGCGGGACGCCCGATGATCGTCAGCCGCGCGCTCCGCCCGGTGGACTGCGCCCCGGCCGCCGCCGGCCCCGACCGGCGGACCTGGTCCTGCCTGGCCCGCCGGGGCATGCTGCACAGCGAGACGGAGACCTTCGACCTCTGGCGGCTGCCGCCCGGCGAGCAGCTGGCCCACGAGGTCCGGGACGGGGTCGAGGAGGCCCTGTTCGTCCTCTCCGGCACCGGCACCGCCACCCGCGGACCGGACGAACTGCCGCTCGCCGAGGGCTCGTTGCTGCTCGCCCGGCACGACTCCGAGGTCATGGTGACGGCCGGCCCCGAGGGCCTGCGCCTGCTCAGCACCCGCGTCCTGCCGCGCGCGCTGAGCAGCGCCCTCCCGGCCCGCGTCCCCCAGCTCGACTGACCGCCCGGCATCCGAACCCCTGAACAGGAAGTGGGAAGAGTTCCATGCGCAATCTCAGTCGCCGCACCTTCGTGGCCGGTGCCGGGGCGACCATCGGCACCGCCACGGCGGGCGGGCTGCTCGTCCCGGCCGCCCGGGCGGCCGCGGAGGACACCACCGACCCGGCGTCCAGAGCGGTCCGGGCCGGTGACCTCATCACCGTCACCCCCGACCAGCCGCGCTACGTCGACCTGACCTCCGGCTTCAACCCGCGCTGGGAGGCCCGGCCGAAGGGCGTCCGGCTGCCGCGCACCACCGCCCAGGTGGTGCAGGCGGTCCAGGACGCGGCCGACCGGAAGCAGCGGCTGACCATCCGCGGCGGCGGCCACTGCTACGAGGACTTCGTCTACAACCCCGAGGTCGACATCGTCGTCGACATGAACCTCATGGACGCGGTCGGCTACGACCCCGGCCGCCGGGCGTTCGAGGTCGAGGCCGGCGCCACCCTGCTCAAGGTCTACCAGACCCTGTACGAGGGCTGGGGCGTCACCGTCCCGGGCGGCGTCTGCTACGCGGTCGGCGTCGGCGGCCACGTCACCGGCGGCGGCTACGGCAACCTGTCCCGCAAGCACGGCCTGGTGGTCGACCACCTCTACGCCGTCGAGGTGGTCACCCTCGGCGCCGACGGCCGGGCCCGGGCGATCGTCGCCACCCGCGAGCCGAACGACCCGCACCGCGACCTCTGGTGGGCCCACACCGGCGGTGGCGGCGGCAACTTCGGCGTGGTCACCCGGTACTGGTTCCGCTCGCCGGACGCCACCGGCAGCAACCCGTCCGACCTGCTGCCCAGGCCGCCGGCCGAGGTGGTGATCGCCATCCCGAGCTGGTCCTGGGAGAACATCACCCGCAGCGGCTTCGCCCACATGGTCCGCGCCTACGGCACCTGGTTCGAGCAGAACAGCGGCCCCGACTCGGTCCACACCGGCCTGACCAGCTGGCTGTTCCTGAACCACAAGGTCTCCGGCAGCCTGGTGCTGCTGCTCCAGGTCAACGGCGACGTGCCGCAGGCCGAGCAGCGCGCCAAGGACTTCGTCCAGGGGCTCAGCGACGCGCTCGGCGTGCCGCACACCGGCGACGTGGTCCGGCTGCCGTGGCTCAAGGCGGTCAAGTACCTCGGCACCATGGACGGCTCGCAGACCAACCCCCAGCTGCGGGCCGGCCACAAGTCGGCGTACATGAAGAAGGGCTTCCCGGAGGACCAGATCGCGGCGATCTGGAAGCACCTGACCCGCACCGACTACACCAACCCGAAGGGCGGCCTGGCCGTGGTCTCCTTCGGCGGGCGGATCAACACCGTCGCCTCCGACGCCACCGCGCTCCCCCAGCGCGACGCGATCTTCAAGCTGCTGTACCAGACCTACTGGACCTCGCCGGCCGACGACGCCCCCAACACGGCCTGGCTGCAGGAGTTCTACCGCGAGGTGTACGCCGACACCGGCGGCGTCCCGGTCTCCAACCGGGTCACCGACGGGTGCTACATCAACTACGCGGACCGTGACCTGAGCGACCCGCAGCAGAACACCTCGAACGTCCCGTGGACCGCGCTCTACTACAAGGACAACTACCCGAAGCTCCAGCGGGTCAAGCAGACCTACGACCCCAAGGACTTCTTCCGCCACCGCCAGTCGATCCGGCTGCCCGGGAGCGTCCGATGAGCGCCCCCCGCCTCTCGGCCGACCTCGCGCGGCTGCCGTCGCTGACGGGCATGCGGTGGATCGCCGCGCTGCTGGTCTTCCTGACCCATGTGTCGGTCGCCAAGCCCTTCGACACCCCCGCGCTGAACGACTTCATGTCGGACTACCTCAGCCGGGCCGGCTTCCTGGGCGTCGGGTTCTTCTTCGTGCTCAGCGGCTTCGTGCTGACCTGGTCCGCCCGGGAGGGCGACCGCCCGTCGGCCTTCTACCGCCGCCGGCTGTTCAAGCTGTACCCCAACCACGCCGTCACCTGGCTGGTCGGGCTGCTGCTGATGGCCCGGGCCGGTGCCGAGCTGACCGCCGCCGGGACGGTGCCCTCGCTGCTGCTGCTGCAGAGCTGGATCCCCTCCCTGGAGGTCATCGGCGGGACCAACGGCCCGAGTTGGTCGCTCGCCTGCGAGGTGCTGTTCTACCTGAGCTTCCCGGTGATCATGCCGCTGGTGCGGCGGATCCGGCCGGAGCGGCTCTGGCTCTGGGTGGGGGCGACGACGGCGGCGCTGTTCGCGCTGCCGCTGATCGCCCAGCTGCTGCCGGGGAGCCCGGACTCGCCCTGGCAGCCGCTCTCCTTCTGGCGGTACTGGTTCGTCTACTTCCTCCCGGCCGCCCGGCTGCCGGAGTTCGTGCTCGGCATCCTGCTGGCGCGGATCGTCCGGACCGGGCGCTGGGTGGCCATCGGCTGGCCGGTGGCGGCGCTGCTCACCGCCGCCGGGTACGCGCTGATGATCACGCTGCCGGACGCCTGGGGCATGGCCGCGCCGACCGCGCTGCCGGTCGGGCTGCTGATCGCCGCGGTGGCCGCCAGGGACGCCGCGGGGGTGGGGACGCCGTTCGCCGGCCGGACCATGGTCTGGCTCGGCGAGGTCTCCTTCGCCTTCTACATGGTCCACTTCCTGGTCATCCAGTACGGACCGCTCGGCCTCGCGGCGACCGGATCGGCCGGCGCGAACACCTGGAGCACCCCCGGTGCCCTGGGAGTCATGGGGATCACCCTGGCGCTGAGCATCGGCTTCGGCTGGGCGCTGTACCGCCTGGTCGAGGTGCCGGTGATGCGTCGATGGGGTCGGTCCGCCAAGGCCGGGACCAAGGCCGGAGCCAAGGGCGAGGGCGCGGCCGGGACCACGGCCGAGTCCCGGCCGGCCGAGGCCGGAGCGGTCGAGGCCGGAGCGGCGCGCTAGGACGGCCGGCTCAGGCCGACACCAGCGCGTTCAACTCGACCACCTCGGCCTCCCGCCGGGCCGCCGCGACGATCCCCGCCAACGCGGCCCGGCTCGCCCCGAGCGCCAGCATCTGCTGGTCGAGCAGGTCGAGCCGCTGCTCCAGCACCTCCAGCATGCAGGGGGCCACCGTGCCGTCGCCGCCCACACAGGGCAGCACGTCCCGGATGGCGCTGGTGGAGAGCCCCGCCCCCAGCAGGGCCCGGATGTTGCGGACCACCGCCGGCGCGTCCTCGTCGTACCGGCGGTGCCCGCCCTCCGGGCGACGGGCCTCCAGCAGGCCCTGCTCCTCGTAGTACCGCAACAGGCGGACGCTGACCCCGGTCCGCGCCGCCAGCTCACCGATCCGCATGTGACACCCCTCACATCCACTTGAATCTCACACGAATGGGAGATTGTACCGTGACCGGTATGACGAACACCGAGATCACCGCCCAGATCGACCGTCAGACCTTCGCCGTCGGCGGTGACTTGACGGTCCGCCGGATCGGCTACGGCACCATGCGCCTGGCCGACACCCCGGACATCAAGCCCACCGAGGCCGTCGTCTGGCACGCCCCGACCCCGCGCTCCGCCGCCCTCGACGTGCTGCGCGCCGCCGTCGAGAACGGCGTCCAGCTCATCGACACCGCCGACTCCTACGCCCTCGGCGGCAGCGAGGAGCTGATCGCCGAGGCGCTGCACCCGTACGCCCAGGACGTCGTGGTCGCCACCAAGGTCGGCATGACCCGCCCGAGCCCCTCCGAGTGGGTGCCGGTCGGCCACCCCGCCTACATCCGCCAGCAGGCCGAGCTGAGCCTGCGCCGGCTGCGGGTCGAGCGGATCGACCTGCTCCAGCTGCACCGGATCGACCCCGAGGTGCCGCTGGCCGACCAGATCGGCGCGCTCAAGCAGCTGCAGGACGAGGGCAAGGTGCGGCACATCGGGCTCTCCGAGGTCACCGTCGAGGAGCTGAAGCAGGCGCTGGAGATCGCCCCGATCGCCACCGTGCAGAACTGGTACAACCTGGCCACCCGCCAGCACGACGAGGTGGTCGACTTCACCGCCGAGCGCGGCATCGCGTTCATGCCGTTCTTCCCGATCGCCATCGGCGGCCACGCGGGCGAGGACAGCCCGGTCACCGAGGTCGCCCGCGAGATCGGCGTCACCCCGGCGCAGACCGCGCTCGCCTGGCTGCTGCACCGCTCGCCCAACATCCTGCCGATCCCGGGCACCACGTCCGAGAAGCACCTGGTGGAGAACCTGGGCGCGCTGGCCGTCGAGCTGACCGGCGAGCAGTACGCGCGCCTGGACGGCGTCGCCGCCGCCGAGGCCGCCAAGGCCGCCGAGGCCGAGGCAGCGGCAGGCGAGTGACCGGCGCTCCGCCCGGCGGCGTGCTCCGCCGGGCGGGCCGGCCACCGGCTCCGGTGCCGAATCCGGCACCGGTCTCGGATCCGGCACCGGCTTCGGCACCGGTTTCGGAAAGGGCCCCCTACCCCCGTGGGGGCCCTTTCCCCTGCCGGGCCCCGGCCGCCGCCCGACCCGCTCACCGCTCCATCAGGCCCAGGTCCGTCACATCGGCGGCCAGCGCCTTGAGCAGCGAGCCGGCCCGCTTGTCGTCCGGACCGAGCGCGATCAGCCGGTTCATGACGTACGAGACGCCGAGCCCGGCCCGGGGCCAGGCCTGGTTCGCCGAGCCGCCCCCGCCGTCGTGGCCGAAGGTCTCGCCGTCCGGGCCGGGCCGCTCGGCGGTCCGCAGCCGGTAGCCGCCCCCGCCGTACGCCATCACCACGTCGATCAGCTGGTCGGTCTTGCGGGCGTACACCCCGCGGGCCTCGTCCAGCAGGCGGCGGGAGAGCAGCAGCGGACGGTCGTCCAGCGGCCGGCGGGCGTCCTCGGCGAGGATCCCGTAGAAGGCCGAGAAGGCCCGGGCGGTGCCGCTGACGTTGATCGCCGGGATCAGCGCGGAACGGCGCTCCGGCCGGCCCCAGACGCCCTCGTCGTCCGGGAACGGCTGGGGGTTCTGCCAGATCCGCCGGGTCAGCGGGTCGTCGCTGTGGAAGAAGCCGGTGAACTGGGGCAGGAAGTTCCTGCCGTAGGTGGTGCGGGCGAGCCGGGGCCAGTCGGCGGGGCCGGTGCCGTAGTGGATGTCGAGGTCCAGCGGGACGGCGATCTCCTCGCGGAAGAACCGGTCCAGCGGACGGCCGTCCACCCGGCGGACCAGTTCCCCGACGATCCAGCCGGCCGACAGCGGCCCGTACAGGATCCCCTCGGCGCGCGGGTCGCTCTCCAGGGGCTGAGCGGCGATCAACCGGGCCATCAGCAGCGGGTCGTTGGCGTCGTCCTGGGTGACCTCGGTCCAGGTGCCGGGCAGCCGGCCGGTGAAGGTGACCACCTCGCGGACGGTCACCGCGCCCTTGCCCTCGGCCGCGAACTCCGGCCAGTAGTGGGAGACCGGGCGGTCCAGCTCGATCCCGCCCCGGTCGACCAGCTTGAGCAGGGCGGTCACGGTGATGCCCTTGCTGCCGGAGAAGATCGTCTGGAGGGTGTCCCGCTCCCAGCGGGCGCCGCTCAGGTGGTCGGCCGTCCCGCCCCAGAGGTCCACCAGGACCTCGCGGCCGCGGTGGACGGAGAACGCGGCGCCCAGGTCGTCCCGTTCGAGGAGGTTGCGCTCGAACTCCGCGCGGACCCGCTCAAACCCCGGGGCGGCGTACCCCGCGACGTGCACCCCGGAGGCGACCGGCGACGTGATCGTCATGTGAACCAACTCCGCTCGAATTCTTGACTTGACGGGAAAACCACGATCGGACCGACAGCAGAACACGACAAGCAGGAAACCGGGAATCCCCGCACCCCCGGTTTGGCACCTTGACAAAGTCCTCCGCCGACGATTGCCCCCCACCGGGCCGGCGGCCCATTCTCGGACCAGCCGGCGGAACCCCGCCGGGCCGGGAACGGACGAAAGAGGATTCCCATGGCCAAGATTCCGGGCGCCCGGGCGGTGCACCACATCGCCTACACCGTGCCGGACCTCCAGCAGGCGGTCGACTTCTTCGTCGACGTCATCGGCGCCGAGCTCGCCTACCGGCTCGGGCCGGTCGAGGACCCGGACACCGACTGGATGGCGCGCAAGCTCAACGTGGACCCGCGGGCCTCGGCGAACATCGCCATGCTCCGCCTCGGCCCCAACGCCAACCTGGAGCTCTTCGAGTACAGCGCCCCCGTCCAGGACCGCGAGCAGCCCCGCAACAGCGACGTCGGCGGGCACCACTTCGCGATCTACGTGGACGACGTCGACAAGGCCGCCGACTACCTGCGCAAGGTCCCCGGCGTCACGATCCTCGGCGACCCCGAGACCATCGAGGACGGCCCGATCAAGGGCGACCGCTGGGTCTACTTCACCACCCCCTGGGGCATGAGCATGGAACTCATCAATATGCCCGAGGGGATGCCCTACGAGGACGCCACCGAAACCCGCCTCTACCTCCCCACCGAACACTGGCCGGAGAGCTGACGACAATGCCGCCGAACCGCCCGGAGAAAAGCCCGTCCCATCGATTCGCCAGCGAATCGTCTCATCGCCTCGCATTCCTCTCGCTCGCCCTCGTCGCCTTCGTCGTCGGCACCTCGGAATTCGCCGTAGTCGGCATCCTCGGCCCGATCGCGGACGGCCTGGGGGCGGGGCTGGGCACGGCCGGACTGCTCGTCACCGGCTACGCCCTGGGCATCTCCCTCGGCGGACCGGCCCTCACCGCGCTCACCCTCCGGCTGCCGCGCCGCACCCTGCTGCTCGGCGCGCTCGCCGCCTACGTGGCGGCGAGCGCCGGGGCGGCGGCGGCCGGCGGCATCGGTGTCCTGCTGGCCGCCCGCTGCGCCGCCGGACTCGCCCACGGGGTGATCGTCGGCGCCGCCACCAGCGTGGCCGTCGCACTGGCCGGACCGGGCCGGCAGGGGCGGGCGATCTCGCTGGTCTTCGGCGGCATCTCGGTCGCCACCGTGCTCGGCGTCCCGCTCGGCACGCTGGTCGGGCAGTCGCTCGGCTGGCGGGCCGCGCTCGCCGCCGTCGCCGGCCTCGGCGCGCTCGCCCTCCTCGCGGTCCGGCGCACGGTGCCACCGACCGCCGCGATGGGCGCCGCCGGCCTCGCCGGGCAGGCGCGCGGCGCGCTCTCCCGGCCGGTGCTCGCCCTGCTCGGCACCGCCGTGGTGCTGTTCACCGGGCAGTTCACCGCGTACACCTACCTGGCCGGCTACCTGACGGAGGTCACCGGGGTCGACGGCCGGCTCGTCGGCGGCTACCTGCTGGCCTTCGGCACCGCCGCCGCCGTCGGGACCTTCGTCGGCGGCCGGTGCGCCGACCGCCGGGCCGCCGCCACGCTCACCGCCGGCTGCGCCGGGCTGACCATCGCGCTGCCGGCACTGCACCTGTGCGGGCGCTCCGGCGCGGCGGCGGCCGTGCTGGTCGCCGGCTGGGGCCTGGTCGGCTTCGGGCTGGTCCCGGCGCTGCAGTCCAGGATCGTCGAACTCGCGGGCCCGGGCGGGGACTTCGCCGCCACCCTCGGCGTCTCGGCGGCCAACGCCGGGATCGCCGCCGGCGCCGCGCTCGGCGGCTGGACGGTCAGCGCGCACGGCGTCAGCACAGTGGTGCCGCTCGGCGCCGCGATCTGCCTGGGCGCGCTGCTCGCGGTGGCGGCCTGCGCCCGTCTGCGGCCGGCCACGCCCCCCGCGCCACCACCCCTTGCTCAGCACACCCTTCCCCACGCTCTCCCCCTCGACCGTGAAAGGACCGTCCGAGCATGATCGGCACCCTCGACCGCCCACCGGCACGCACCTCGCGCCCGGCCGACGGCCTCGCCGTCTGGTACCAGCACACCCCGTCCGGACCGGCCGGGCGCGACCGGATCCGGTGCCTCGTCGAGGCCGGGAGGATCACCTCCGTCGCCCTGACCGGCCCCGCCCCCGAGGACGAACTCCGGTGGCTGTGCGACCTGTTGTCCCCGCTGCACGAACGCGGCGACGGCCGTGACGGGCTGGTTTCCGTCCCCGTCGCCGCCCGCAGCCGCAAGGCCTGCGACCAGGTGCACGCCGCCCGCCGGCTCGCCGCCGCCGTCAACCGGCCCAATCTGCTGCCCGCCCTGCCCGCCTCCGACCCGGGCCTCGCCGCCCTGACCACCCTGCTCGGCGAGGGCATCGGCGTCCGGACCGGCCCGCTGCACTCCGTCGCCCGCTACCGGCAGGCCGTCCGCGCCCACCTCGACGGGCTCGAACTCGCCCGCTGGCGCGGCCTCGACCTCGCCGGCCTTACCTCCGTCGCGGCCTTCGGCGTCGGCGGCATCGACGTCGAGATCGACGCCCTGCTCGACCGGGCCGGCAGCCACGAGGCCAAGGCCCTGCGCGGCATGGCCGGCACCGCCACCACCCGGCTCGCCCGCGGCGTCCACGCCGACGCCCACTGCGCCGAGGACTCCACCCGCTGGCGCGCCCTCGCCGCCGCCGGCGCCCGCCCGCAGCACCTCGTCTGGACCCAGCTCTACCACGGCGTGCCCGGCCACCGGACCGCCCGCTACCTGGACGCGCTCGCCGCCCCGGGCGCCTGCGTCGAACTGTGCGCGCCCACCCTGGAGGCCCTCGACGGCACCTCCGAGATCCGGACCCTGCGCAGCACCCGCGAGGAGCAGGACGCGCAGGCGTTCACCGAGCGGCTGATCGCCTACCTGCGCTGGTTCGACATCTGCCACGAGTCCGTCCTGCGCTCCCTCGACGCCGCCCACGCCCACCACTGACCGCCCTTCAGGAGTTCGCCCATGGCCCCGCAGCTCCACCTGGACCTCACCCCGTCCCCGTCGGACGCGCTCCCCTCGCCCCCGGTGCGGCGGATGGCCCTCGCCACCGGCGTGGTGGCGCTCGGCGGGCTGCTGTTCGGCTTCGACACCGGCGTCATCTCCGGCGCGCTGCTCTTCCTCAAGGACCAGCTGGCGCTGAACTCCTTCCAGGAGGGCGCGGTGATCTCGGCCCTGCTGCTCGGCGCCGCCGTCGGCGCCCTGGCCGGCGCCCGCCCGGCCGACCGCTTCGGCCGCCGCAAGGCGCTGATCGGCATCTCGGCCACCTTCACCGTCGGGCTGGCGCTGGCCGCGGTGGCCCCGGACTTCTGGACGCTGCTGGCCGCCCGGGCCGTGCTCGGCCTGGCGGTCGGCAGCGCGTCGACGATCGTGCCGCTCTACCTCGCCGAGATCGCGCCGCCACGGCTGCGGGGGCGGATGATCACGGTCAATCAGATCCTGCTGACGGTCGGCATCCTGGTGTCCTACCTGGTCAACCTGGCCTTCGCGGGCGGCGGCGACTGGCGCGCGATGTTCGCCGTCGGGCTGATCCCCTCGGTGGCGATGCTGGCCGGCACCTTCTTCATCCCGGAGACGCCGGCCTGGCTCGACGGCCGGACCTCCCGCCCCCGCGCCGGCCGGCCGCGTGCCCTGCTCACCACCCCCGGCGCCCGCGCCGCGCTGCTGATCGGCGTGACGCTGGCGGCGGTACAGCAGTTCGGCGGCATCAACTCGATCATCTACTACGCCCCGAGCATCATGGCCCGGGCCGGCCTGCCCGCCACCAGCTCCATCGGCTACTCGGTCGCCATCGGCACGGTGAACGTCCTGCTGACCGTCGCCGCCATCCCGCTGATCGACCGCGTCGGCCGCCGCCCGCTGCTGCTCTGGTCCCTCGCCGGCATGGCCGTCTCCCTCACCGCCCTCGGCGTCGTCCTCGGCCCCGCCCACCCCGGCCCGGTCGGCAACGCCGTCGCCCTGGTCGCCATGACCTCCTACGTCGGCGCCTTCGCCATCGGCCTGGGCCCGGTCTTCTGGATCCTCGCCGCCGAGATCTTCCCGCCCGAGTCCCGGGCCCGCGGCACCGGCCTCTGCGCCCTGGTCAACTGGGCCGCCAACTTCGTCGTCGGCCAGGCCTTCCTCCCCACCGCCGACGCGGTGGGCGAGCGCTGGGTCTTCTGGTTCTTCGCCGCCGTCTCCCTCGCCGCCGTCCTCTTCGTCACCCGCCGCGTCCCCGAGACCAAGAACCGCTCCCTGAGGGAGATCCAGTCCGCCCTGGCCGCCCGCTGACAGCCCCGGCCCTGTCACGGAGTAGGACGTCGGCCGGCCCGACCTCCTACTCCGTGGCCGCACCCGCGACCCCTTGACGTCCGGCCGCGAACGCCGCCGATCATGGTCCGGTACCCGGTACCGGATCGCCAGGAGGTCGGCCGCGCTTGTGGGGCAAGTGGATCGAGTGCGAGGTGCCGACGGAGGGCCGGGAGCGGTTCGCCGACGCTCAGCGGGCCTGGGCGGCGATCGGGGACCAGCCCGGGCTGGTCGGGCAGGTGGGCGGGTGGGACCGCGGGTGCGCCCGGGTCCTGGGCCTGTGGGCCGACGAGGAGGCGTACGGGCGGTTCATGCGCGAGCGGCACGACGCGGTGGTCGCCGCGAGCGGCCAGGGCGGAACGTACGCGGCGATCGGGACCGCCGCCGGGGCCGTCGTCCAGGAGATGGCCGGGGACGCGCCCGACCTGTCCCGGGCGATGGAGACCGCCGCCCTGCTGCGCGTCGCCGACTGCCGTCTGCGGCCGGGCCGGGCGGCGCACTTCCTCGATGTGCAGCGGAGGGTGTGGGCGCCCGGGATGGCGGCGTCCGGGGGCATGCTCGGCGGCGTCGTCACCCGACTCGGCCCGGAGCGCTACCTGGTCACCACCCTGTGGTCCGGCGCCGCCGCCCACCGGCGCTACGCCGCCGAGGCGTTCCCCGCCCTGCGCGAGCGCGCGGCGCCCGGGGACGACGTGCGCGCGCTGTCCGGTCACCTGCTGCCCCTGGAGCCGGCGTGGACCGTGCTGCCGGTCAGGCGGCCGGGGCTTCGTTGATCGTGCGGGTCATCCTGTCCTGGTCGGTCAGCGTGAGGGACATGATGGTGTGCTCCTTCGGTGTCGTGGGGTGGTTCAGGCGTCGACGGACTGGTAGACGGTGGTCCAGAAGTCGTGGATCAGCCGGGCCGCGTTCGGGACGGTCATCCCGACCTGGGTGAGCAGGAGGCCGGTGATCCCGTTCTCCGGGTCGGCGTACGTGGAGGTGCCGCTGCCGCCGTCCCAGCCGAACTGGCCGATCGGCGCGTAGTCGCCGCGGTAGGTGCGCACCGCCATCCCGAGGCCCCAACCCCCGTGCTGGCCCTGGCCGTACGAGAGGTGGACGTTGTCGCGGGCCAGGACCTCGCGGGCGGCGGTCTGCTCGGCGGTGAGGCGGTTGGTGGTCATCAGCTCGACGACCGGGCGGGAGAGGATGCGCTCGCCGCCGTGCTTCCCGTGGTTCAGCAGCATCCGGAAGTAGGCGTGGAAGTCGTCGACGGTGGAGACCAGCCCGCCGCCACCGCCCGGGAACGCCGGGGGCCTGCTCCAGCGCCCCGACGCCGGCTCGTCCCAGACGTGGAACTCCCCGGTCTCCGGGTCGGGGGCGTAGAGGGGCGGCAGCCGGTCGATCTTGTCGGCCGGCACGTGGAAGCCGGTGTCCCGCATGCCCAGCGGCCCGAAGACGCGCTCGTGGAGGAAGGCCTCGAACGGCTGCCCCGTCACCCGGGCCACGAGCACGCCCAGCACGTCGCTGGCGATCTGGTACTGCCAGCGCTCGCCGGGGTGGTTCATCAGCGGGAGCGTTCCGAGGTGGCGGATCCACTCGTCCGGCTCGGGCATCGGCTGCGGCAGGTCGGGCGTGAGGCCGTTCTCGATGATCGCGGTCATGATCGGGGTGCCGAGGGCCGTGATGTCCATGCCGATGCCGAAGGTGGAGGTCAGCACGTCCCGGACGGTGACCGGCCGCCGGGCGGGGACGGTGTCGTCGAGCGGGCTGTCGATCCGCTTCAGCACCCGGCGGTCGGCGAGTTCGGGCAGCCAGGTCTCGACGAGGTCGTCCAGCCGGATCCGGCACTCGTCGAGCAGGATCGCGGCGGCGGCCATGGTGACCGGCTTGGAGGTCGAGGCCATCCGGAAGATCGTGTCGCGCGTCATCGGCGCGCCGCCGTCGTGGCTCATGGTGCCGACGGCTTCGACGTGGGTCTCGTCGCCGTGGCCGACGAGGGCGACGACGCCGGGGATGTCGCCGGAGTCGACGTGACGCTCCAGGACGGCGCGCAGCTTGTTCTTGTCCATCATGAGTCTCCCCACTCATTGCTGTTCGAGAACCTCTGAACAATGACGAAGCTACATTGCGTTCATGAATCAGTCAACGCGCAATGGCCAGACACGGCAAGGCATCTAGGGCTTCTATTGCAATGAGCATGAGCCTGAATGCAATGGAGGATGCGATCGCCTTTGCAATGAGTTCCGAGTGAATGCATACTTCGCAGCACGTGGTCGACAGACGGAGGACGAGGACCGATGCCCGGAGGCAGACTCACCAGCGAGGACCGTCAGCGCATCGCCGCGGGCCTGGCCGAAGGACTGGGGTACGCCGAACTCGGGCGGCGGCTGGGGCGGCCGGCCTCGACGATCATGCGCGAGGTCACCCGCAACGGCGGCCCGGAGGGCTACCGGGCGGAGCGGGCGGAGGAGGACACCGCGACGCGGGCCCGGCGGGCGAGGAAGGCCCAGCCGGTGGCGCCAGCCGTACCGGACAGCGGGTACGGGCGGGATCCGGAGGCGGTGCAGGGGTTCATGGAGACCTTCACCGCAATGCTCGCGCAGTCGGGTCTCCCGAAGATGGAGGCGAGGGTACTGGCCGCGATCTTCACGACGGACGACGGCAGTCTGACGGCGGCCGATCTGGTCCAGCGGCTCCGGGTGAGCGCCGCGTCCGTCTCCCACGCGGTGGGCTTCCTCGAACAGCAGGGGCTGGTCAGGCGGGAGCGCGTGCCCGGCGAGCGCCGCGAGCGCTATGTCACCGACGACGAGATCTGGCTCCGCTCCCTGCTGGGGGCGGCGGAGATGAACGAGACCCTGGCGGGCATGGCTCGCCAGGGTGCCGATGTTCTGGGCACGGACACGCCTGCGGGCGCCCGGTTCGCCTCGTCGGCCGAACTCTTCGTCATCATCGGCCAGTCCATGCGGGAGCTGCTGGAGCGGTGCCGGCAGCACCTGGACGCGCAGAAGGCCGAGCGGGAGACGTGAGCTTGGTGGCGCACCATGACACGGGGCGCCATGATCAGCGGATGAGCGAGTACTCATGGCCGTGGGACCACGAGAGATCCGCTTACGGAGGCAGTGCGGCTCCGCACTGTTGACCTCGAACGGCCTCGGATGCTCCTGTCGTACGAGCCCGAAGCAGCCCGGACGTGACGATGGCCCTGACCGTGAAGCGGTCAGGGCCATCGGAGTTCGACGGTCAGATGGCGCCGAACTCGCCTGCCTGAACGGCGGTGACGAAGGACCGCCACGCGTCGGCAGGGAAGACAAGCGCAGGGCCGGACGGGTCCTTGGAGTCACGGACAGGGACGAGGCCGGGGAAACCAGGGGCGACTTCAACACAGGCCCCGCCATTCTGGCTGTACGTGCTCTTGTGCCAGTTGGCACCGGACAGATCAACATCCATGGCCTTCAGGTTCCCTCCATCCCAGCGGATCCACGCTCTGTCCACGGTAGACGCGCAGAGAAGCCCGGTGAACTCCGGAACCGGCCGTGCAACGAGAAGGGGCCCTGACCGGCGAAGCGGTCAGGGCCCCCAAGACACGGTGGTCAGATGGCGCCGAACTCGCCTGCCTGAACGGAGGCGATGAACACGGCGAACGCGGAGGACGGAAAAAAGAGTGCGGGTCCGTGAGGGTCCTTGGAATCGCGGACCGGGACGATGCCGTCGGCGGCAAGGTTCCGCGCGACCTCGACGCAGTCGCCGCCGTTGCTGCTGTACGAGGACTTGAACCACTGAGGATCGGCGGTCACGGGAGTTCCTTCCTTAACTGGCGGATCAGGGCCACGGACTCAGCCTGGGAGAGCGCGAGGGCCTGTAGCTGATAGTAGGACGTCAGCACCGGCAGCACCGCCTCGCTGTCCCGCTCCAGATGCCCCTGCTGGGCGGATTCCGCGTAGGACATCAAAGCGCGGCTGGGAAGCGTCAGCACGTTCACCGGCAGGTCGAACGACCGGTCCTCTCCTATGGCGTACGGGGCCACTTGGAGAACGGTGTTCGGCAGTTCGGCGAAGTCCATCAGATGATCCAGCTGCGCAGCCATGACCGACGGGCCACCGACCGGCCGGCGGATGCAGCTCTCGTCCATGACCACGTGGACCAGCGGGGACGGCTCACGGCGCAGTTGGGCCTGCCTGCTGGCCAGGACTTTCACTCGCTCGTCAGCCTGCTCCGGCGTGATGCTCCCCCGGCGAACCGCCCCGGCGGCGATGGCCGCCGCGTACTCCTTGGTCTGGAGCAGGCCCGGCACGATGCCGAGCACGAAGAGTCTGAGTTCGACCGCACGCCGCTCGTGGGTCACGTACTCCGGGAATCCCTCCAGCAACGCCGAGTACTTCACGTCGCCGGCCCGCCGCTTGAACACGCCATCTGTTCCGAAGGTGAGGTCAAGTCTCAGCGCGAGGCGCGTGGTTGGCGGACGCCGGCCAGTTTCCACGGCCGAGATATGCGTCGCCGAATAGCCCGTCGCCTCCGCCACTTCGTCCTGGGTCCACCCTCGGGCCTCGCGTGACGTGCGGAGGAAGGCGCCGAACGCCGCTGCGGGAGATGAATCCGGGTCCAGCTCAACCTTGTTCACGAACCAGCGCCCTAACTATTCGAGCACGCCTGACACGTTGAAGACTGCTTCGACTGTACGCCACAGTGAGTCGCCCCGGGTAGTGAACCGACTACGGAAGGGAGCGACCGTTATGTCGCGAAAGAATTCGACCCCCACCTACCAGCCCCACATCGGCGAGGTCGTCCGGGACCTCGGGCACCGGGACTTCACCGGCCAGCCCGTCGAGGGCGTCTACATGGACACCCTCACCGGGCTCGTCTACCTCCGCCCCCTCGCCGGCGGCTGCGAGTGGACCACCAAGCCCGAAGCCGTCCAGCCCCTCCCCTCACCCCGCTTCGTCAGCGTCCAGCACCCCAGCCGGCCGCGCACCGCCGACGTGGCGTGAAGCTGCTCGCCACCGTCCTCGGCGTTGCCGCCCTCTCCGCCCTCACCGCCGCCCTCTCCTGCTGGCCCATCCACAACGGGCCGCTCGCACCCCAACTCCTCATATCCGGGCTGATCCTCACCGCCGGCATCTCCACCGGACTGCCCGCCTGCTTCACCTGGCTCTCGCCGAACAGGAGCACCCCCTCATGCTGCACAACCTCCCCACCATCCTCACCAACCCCCCGCGCCGACGCCTCGGCCACCAGGCCCTCATCCTCAACCGCGACGGCGCCGTCCTCCTCATCGGAACCGCCTACAAGTCCGGCCTGATGCTCCCCGGCGGCAGCGCCGAGGCCAACGAACTCCCCCACCTCGCCGCCCGCCGCCACACCGAAACCGAAACCGGCCTCGTCCTCCCCCTCCGCCACATCCTCGTCACCGACTACGTCGACGCCCAGACCCTCCCCGAAGGCATCAACTTCGTCTACTGGGGCGGGACGCTGACCAGCGCGCAGGAAACCACCGTCGCCCGCCACCGACCCCCCGCCACCATCACCGCCGTCCACTGGCTCCACCCCCACCAACTCGCCGACGCCATGCCCCCCGACCAGTACCGCCGCACCACCCACGCCCTCACCGCCCTCACCCGCGGCATCCACCTCCCCTTCCTCCTCCGCGGCATCCCCGCCGAATAGCCACAGCACGACGCCGTCCTTGAATCCCTGCCGCCCTCCTCACTCCGGGCGGCAGGGACCTCCGTCCGCTCAGAAAAGCCGCGCGCACGGAGCTGGTGGGGCGGCGTCCAGTCGCCCGACCAGCGCGCGAAGCACTCGTACGCCTCCGCCGCCCGCTGCAACTCGCCCAGCCGGACGACCGCTTCGACAAGGTCCGGCATCGCCCGGGCCGCGCCCACGCGGTGCCGGTACGGCCTGGTGGTGAGCGCGTGCAGCCGGTCCGCGGCCACCGCCACCCGCCCCCGTCCCAGTGGCGGGCCATCGAATCCATCCGACCGGCCCTCCAGCAACCGGTAGCGTCATGGGCACACCGAGTAACGGTGTGCCCATGCGCCAAGACAAGGACCCTCCATGCGCGTCTCCGTGATCGGCTGCGGCCACCTCGGCATCCCGCACGCGGCGGCGATGGCCGACCTCGGGCACGAGGTCATCGGCGTGGACGTCGATCGCGACAAGGTGGAGCGGCTCAACAACGGCGAGTGCCCCATCTTCGAACCCGGCCTGCCCGAACTCCTCGCCACGCACATCGCCGGCGGGCGCCTGCGCTTCACCACCGACATCGCCGAAGCGGCCGGCTTCGCCGAACTGCACTTCATCGGCGTCGGTACCCCGATCGACGCCGACGGGCGCTCCTACGACAACGGCCAGGTCTTCGGCGCGATCCGCCAACTCGCCCCGCACCTCACCACGGCCTGCACGATCGTCGGCAAGTCGACGGTCACCGTCGGCACCACCGCCGAAGTCACCGCCCTCGCCCAGCGCCTGGCCCCCGCCGGTACCGAGGTCGAGGTCGTCTGGAACCCGGAGTTCCTTCGCGAGGGCCACGCGGTGGAGGACACCCTGCGCCCGGACCGCATCATCGCCGGGGTCACCAGCGCGGAGGGCGAGAAGGCGATCCGCACGGTGTACGCCGCAATCCTGGACACCGGAGTCCCGCTGTTCGTCTGCGACCCCGCGACGGCGGAGCTGGCGAAGGGCGCGGCGAACACCTTCCTCGGCCTCAAGATCAGCTATATCAACGGCGTCGCGGACATGTGCGAGAAGGCCAGCGGCGACGTCGCGAAGATCGTGGAGATCCTGGGCATCGACCCGCGGATCGGCGCGGGCGGCATGCAGCCGGGAATCGGCTACGGCGGCGGCTGCCTGCCCAAGGACGTCAGGGCGTTCACCGCCTCCGCCCGAATGCTCGGCGCCACCGCCGCAGCGGATCTCCTGCTCGCCGCCGAGAAGATCAACGAGTCCCGCACCGGCGTCGCCGTGGACCTCATCATCGACGCCCTCGGAGACCGGCCGCTCCGGGGCACCCGCGTCACCGTGCTGGGCGCCGCGTTCAAGCCCAACACCAGCGACGTCCGCGAGTCCCCTGCCTTGGCCCTTGCCCTGGCCCTGCACCGGGCCGGCGCCGTCGTCACCGTGCACGACCCCCGGGCCGTGGCCAACGCCATGGTCCGCAACCCCGAACTCGACTCCACCACGGACCTCACCGCCGCGCTCACCAACTCCGAACTGGTGGTCCTGGCAACCGAATGGCCCGAGTACCGACAGGCCGACCCCGCCGCCTTGGTGGACCTGCCCGCCAACCCGGTGCTGGTCGACTGCCGCACCACCCTCGACCCGGCGCCCTGGCGCACCGCGGGCTGGCGCATCCACCAGCTCGGCCGGCCGGGGAAGTAGGTGGTCGGCGATGTGCCTCGACCTTGAGGCACATCGGCGAGTAGGCCTCAGATGGTGCCGAACTCACCGGCCTGGACGGCGGTGACGAAGGAGCGCCAGGCGGAGGTGGGGAAGACGAGCGCGGGGCCGGTGGAGTCCTTGGAGTCGCGGACGGGGACGATGGCCGGGAAGCCAGGGGCGACCTCGATGCAGTTCCCGCCGTTCTGGCTGTAGCTGGACTTCAGCCAGGCGGCGCCGGTCAGGTCTACGGGGGCGGTGCGGCTCATGATCGGAGGTCCTTCCGGGCTGCACGGATCATTTCGAGGGATGCCACATTCGAGCTGGATCCCACCTGAAGCCGATCGTAGTCTCTAGCCCACAGGGTGACTGTCTGCCCGCCACCGGCCCCCGCCACCATCACCGCCGTCCGCTGGCTCCAGCCCCACCAACTCGCCGACGCCATGGAGCCCGAACAACAGCGCCGTACCACCCACGCCCTCACCGCCCTCACCCGCGGCATCCACCTCCTCTTCCTCCTCCGCGGCATCCCCGCCGAATAGCCCCGCTCAGAACAGCGCCGTCAGCTCCGTGCGCGAGGCGATCCCCAATTTCGGATACGCCTTGTACAAGTGGTGCCCCACCGTCCTCGGGCTGAGGAACAACTGCGCCGCGATGTCCCGGTTGGTGAGCCCCTGGGCCGCCAGCCGGGCAATCTGCAACTCCTGCGGTGTGAGTGCCGTCAACGCCCCCGCCTCGGCCGTCGGCGCGGCGGTGCCGGTGGCGGTCAGCTCCCCTCGCGCCCGGTGCGCCCACGGCTTCGCGCCCAGCCGCTCGAACGTCTCCAGTGCCGCGCCCAGGTGCGACCTCGCATCCGTCCGCCGGCGCTCCCGTCGCAGCCACTCCCCGTACAGCAGCGCCGTCCGCGCCTGTTCGAACGGACGGTGGCTGCCCTCGTGCAGGTCGAGAGCAGCCAGATAGGCAGCCTCGGCCAACTCGTCCAACCCCAACAGCGCCTGGCAGCGCAGCCGCAGCGCCTCCGCCCACGGCGTCCCCGCCGCGCCCGCCCAGCGTGCGAAGCGCTCGTACGCCTCCGACGCCCGCTGCGGCTCGCCCAGCCGGACGGCCGCCTCGACCAAGTCCGGCACCGCGCGGGTCGCGCCCACGTGGTGCTGGTACGGCCCCGTGGTGAGCGCGTGCAGCCGGTCGGCGGCGGTCGCCACCCGTCCCCGCCCCAGGTCCAGCAGCGCGAGCGCCCACCGCGCCCACGGCTCGCCGGCGGCGGGGGCGGAGGAACCGGAGGCGAGCGCCTCCGCCGCCAGCTCCGCACACCGCTCGTCGGCTCCGCCGAGTGCAGCCAAGCACGCCAGTATGGAGGCGAGTTGGCTGGTCCACTGATGCTGACCGGTGTCCCGCGCCAGTGCGTACCCCTCCGCCGCCGTGACCTCGGCGTCGCGGTGCCGGCCGTGGAACAACTCCGCCTCGGCGAGGAAGAACTGGAGCGTCGACAGCACCCCCACCGTCCCCTTGGCCCGCGCCTCCGCGACCAGCTCCGCCGCCAGCTCCAGCGTCTCGTGGTCGCGCCCGAGGACGAGCGCCGCCCCGCACAGCTGCACCAGGTCGACGGGGCTCTCCGCCCCCGCCCTGCGCGCCGCCTCCACCGTGACCCGCACGTCCGGCACAGGAGCGGCCGGCCGCCCCAGCGCGGGCAGCACGGCGGCCGGCAGGTGCCGGGCCAGCGGGGCGAGCGGCTCCTCCGGACCGAGCGGCAGGGCCGCCAGCCGGTCGAGCACGGTGGCCACCGGCTCCTCGCCGACGTACCAGGCGGCGTGGAAGGCCTGGAGCAGCATCCGCGCCGCGTGCGCGGGTTCGATGTCGGTGGCGGCGGCGTCCAGCAGCAGCCGGTACGCGGCCGGGTAGGCGCCGCGCCAGAAGTGGGCGACCGCCCGGACCTGGTCGAGCAGCGCGTGCGCGAAGACGCTGTCGGTACGCGCTCCCGCCCGGTCGGCGAGCGCCTCCGCCTGCTCCAACTTGCCTTCCTCGGTGGCCGCTTCGGCGGCGAGCACCAGCCGGCGGGTGGCGCCGTCGCGGTCCGGGGTGAGCCCGGCGGCACGCTCGTACGCGGCCGCCGCGCCGCCGTGGGCGCCGCGCGCCTCGGCCCTCAGCGCCGTTCGCTCCAGCGCGTCGGCGAGCTCGGCGTCGGGCGCGGTGGCGGCGAGCGCGAGGTGCCAGGTGCGCCGGTCGCCGTCCTCCAGCGCCTCGCCGATCGCCCGGTGGACGGCCAACCGCTGCTGCAGGGGCGCTCGTTGGAGGACGGCGGCGCGCAGCAGCGGATGCCGGAAGGCGAGCCGGCGGTCGGCGCCGACGGCGATCAGTTCCGCCCGTTCGGCGGGGGCCAGCGCGCCGGTGTCCACGCCGAGGGCGGCGGCCGCGGCCAGGACGACGTCCAGTTCGCCGTTCTCCTCGGCGGCGGCGACCAGGAGCAGCGTCTGGGTGGCCGCCGGCAGGCCGGTGACCTGGCCGTGGAAGGCGATCTGCAGCCGGCTGGTGAGCGCGAGCCCTCCGGAGCCGAAATCCACCTCGGAACAGGGAAGTTCGACGAGCGCCAGCGGATTCCCGGCGGCCTCGGCGAGCAGCCGCCGGCGGACCGGTTCGGCGAGCGCCCCGCCCGCGCGGTCGGCGAGCAAGCGGACGGCGTCCGCCTCGGCGAGCCCGGCCAGCCGCAGTTCGGGCAGCCCGGCGAGCGGCAGCACGTCCGCCCCGGCCCCCGCGTCCCGGGCGGCGAGCAGCAGGGCGACGCCCTCCGCCTGGAGCCGGCGGGCCGCGATCAGCAGGGCGTCCAGCGACGGGCGGTCCAACCACTGCACGTCGTCGACGACGCACAACAGCGGCTGTTCGGAGGCGAGTTCGGCGAGCAGCCCGAGCGTGGCCAGCCCCGCGAGCAGCCGGTCCGCGCCGCCGGACGGCTCGCCGAGCCCGAACGCGCCCTCCAGCGAACGCCGTTGCGGACCGGGCAGGGCGTCCAGCCGGTCGATCCCGGGCGCCAGCAGCAGACTCAGCCCCGCGAAGGGGAGTTCGGCCTCGTACTCGACGCCGGTCGCCCGGATCACCCGGACGCCGTCCCCGGCCGCCGCCACCGCGTACTCCAGCAGGGCCGTCTTGCCGATCCCCGGCTCGCCGCGCAGCACCAGAACGCCGCTGCGGCCGGCCCGCGCCCCGTCGAGCAGCGCGTCGACGGCGGCCCGCTCCCGTTCCCGCCCGTACAGCATCCAGGCTCCCCTCCCGTTGCCCCGACCCTACTGGCGGCGGCCTACGTACGCCCTACCTATCCATGACGGATTCGCCCGCCGCCCGCCGTCCGTACCTTTTCGACCAGCGGGAACGGCCCGCCAACAGCCCCACCGGACAAGGGAGAAGACCATGACCACCACCCAGCCGACCGTGCTCCAGCAGCTCGCCGCCCGCTACCTCGCCGCCTGGAACGAGACCGACCCGGCCGCCCGCCGGAAGCTGATCGACGAGGCCTGGGCCGAGGGCGGCACCTACACCGACCCGCTGGCCGCTGTCACCGGCCGCGCGGGCGTCGACGCGCTGATCGGCGCCGCCCAGGCGCAGTTCCCCGGGCTGGTGTTCACCCTCGGCCCGGTCGACGCCCACCACGACATCGCCCGTTTCACGTGGAACCTCGGCCCGGCCGGCGAGGAGCCGCTGGTCATCGGCTTCGACGTGCTGGTCGCCGACGCCGAGGGCCGGATCGCCTCGGTGTACGGCTTCCTCGACCGCGTCCCGGGCGCCTGAGCCGGCCGAACCGGGCACCAACCCCCCACAGGAGATGAAGAGTTGTCCAGCACGCTCACCCCCCGAGCCCCCCGAGGCCCCCGAGCCGCCCGAGCCGCCCACGCGATCCGCCCGGCCACATCGACCGCCGCACCCGCCCCGCGCGGCCTGCTGCCGGTCCTGCTGACCGCGACCTTCATGACCGCCCTCGACGTCTTCGTCGTCAACGTGGCCATCCCCTCCCTCCAGGCCGACCTCGGGGCCGGGCCCGCCGCCGTCCAATGGGTGGTCGCGGGCTTCGGCCTCGCCCTCGCCACCGGACTGATCACCGCCGGCCGGCTCGGCGACCGCTACGGCCGGCGCCGTGTCTTCGGGCTCGGCCTGGCCCTGTTCACCCTGGCCTCGGCCGCCTGCGGCCTGGCCCCGACGGCGGGCGCGCTGGTCGGCGCCCGGATCGCCCAGGGGCTGGCGGCGGCGCTGATGGGCCCGCAGGTGCTGGCCATCCTGCGGACGGCGTACAGCGGCGCGGCGCAGGCCCGGGCGTTCTCGATGTACGGGCTGACCATGGGCCTGGGCGCCGTCCTCGGGCAGCTGATCGGCGGGGTGCTGATCCGCGCCGACCTGTTCGGCCTGGACTGGCGCACCTGCTTCCTGCTCAACCTCCCGGTCGGCCTGGCCGCCCTGGCGCTGGTGCGGCGCTGCCTGCCCGAGTCGCGCGCCCCGCGCCGGCCGGGCCTGGACCCGGTGGGTGTCGCGCTGGTCACCGTCGCCCTGACCGGCCTGGTGCTGCCGCTGATCCAGGGCCCCGGGGCCGGCTGGCCGCTGTGGACCTGGCTCGGCCTGGGCGGCTCGACGGTGCTGCTCGCGCTCTTCGCCGTCCACCAGCACCGCAGCGGCCGGGCAGGCGGCTCGCCACTGGTCGACACCCGGCTGTTCGCCGACCGGGTGTTCACCACCGGCCTGCTCGCCCAGCTGGCCTTCTGGCTCGGCCAGGCGTCGTTCTTCCTGGTGCTCGCCCTCTACCTGCAGACCGGCCGCGGTCTGGACGCGCTCGGCGCGGGCCTGGTGTTCACCCCGATCGGCGTCGGCTACCTGCTGACCTCCACCACCGCGCACCGGGTGGTCGCCCGGCTGGGCCGGCGGACGATCGCGCTCGGCGGGCTGCTGATGGCCGCCGGACTGGGCCTGCTCCAGCTCGCGGTGCACGCCGCGGGCACCACCGGCGGCGTCTGGTGGCTGGCGCCGGGCCTGTTCGTCGACGGGCTCGGGATGGGCCTGGTGGTCGCCCCGGTGACGTCGGTGGTGCTGGCGGGCGTCGAACCGCGGCTGGCCGGCTCGGCGGCGGGCCTGGTGGCCACCGTCCAGCAGGTGGCGGGGGCGCTCGGGGTCGCGCTGCTCGGCATCCTCTACTACGCCGCCGACGACCCGGCCGCCGCGTTCGGGCACAGCCTCGCGGCGCTGGCGGTGCTGGAGGTGCTGCTGGTGGGCCTGGTGCAGCTGTTGCCCCGACGGGCGGGGTGAGCCCGCGCCGGGGCGCCGGCGGGGAGGACCGCACCACGGTCCTCCCCGCTTTCCGTTTCGCCCTCCCGTTCCGTTTCCTCCCCCCGATCGGGTTGGATGGGTGGATGAGCGAGGAGAAGAGCGCCGTACCGGCGTGGGAGCAGCGGTTCAGGGCGGCACGGGTCTCCCTGCCGGACTGGGCGGAGGACGCCCCCGACCGGGCGCTGTACGTGTCCAACGCCAGCGGCACCTACGAGGTCTACGCCTGGGACCGCGCCACCGACACCCACCGGCGGGTCACCGACCGCCCCAACGGCACCACCGACGCCGAGCTGTCCCCCGACGGCGAGTGGATCTGGTGGTTCGACGACAGCGACGGCGACGAGTTCGGCATCTGGCGCCGCCAGCCCTTCGCCGGCCGCTCCGAGGGCGCCGAGGGCCCCGACGAGGAGGCCGTCCCCGGCCTCGCCCCGTCCTACGAGGCGGGTCTCGCCCTGGGCCGGGACGGCACCGTGGTGGTCGGCCGGTCCACCGACGACGGCGGCACCACCCTGCACCTGCGCCGCTCCGGGGCGGCCGAGGCCGTCGAGATCTACCGGCACGCCGAGTACGGCGGCGTCGGCGACCTCAGCCACGACGGCACCCTGCTGGCCATCGACCACACCGAGCACGGCGACGCCATGCACGGCTCCATCCGCGTCGTGCGGCTGCCCGCCGACGGCGCCGAGGTGACCACCGTGGCCGAGCTGGACGAGGTCACCGGCCGCGACGAGCCGCGCGGGGTGGCCTGCCTGGGCTTCGCGCCGCTGGACGGCGACACCCGGCTGCTGGTCGCCCACCAGCGCACCGGCCGCTGGGAGCCGATGATCTGGGACGTCGCGACCGGCGCCGAGACGGCGCTGCCGCTCCGCGACGAGCAGGGCCGCGAGCTGCCCGGCGACGTCTCCGCCCAGTGGCGGCCGGGCGCCCGGACGCTGCTGATCGAGCACGAGTACGAGGCGCGCAGCGAGCTGTTCTCGTACTCCCTGGACGAGGGCGTGCTGACCCGCCTGGACACCCCGCGCGGCACCGTCGGCGGGGCCAGCCCGCGGCCGGACGGCACGGTGGAGTTCCTCTGGTCCTCCGCCGCCGAGCCGTCCGCCGTGCGCTCCACCGCGGGCACCGTCGTGCTGCGCGCGCCCGGCGCCGTGCCGCCCGGCTCGGTGCCGGTCGAGGACGTCTGGGTGGAGGGGCCCGGCGGGCGGGTGCACGCGCTGGTCCAGCGGCCGGCCGGGGCGGGCGAAGGTCCGTTCCCGACCGTGTTCGAGGTCCACGGCGGCCCGACCCACCACGACAGCGACTCCTTCGCCGCCGGACCGGCCGCCTGGCTGGACCACGGCTTCGCGGTGGTCCGGGTCAACTACCGCGGCTCCACCGGCTACGGCCAGGCCTGGACGGACGCGCTGCGCGAGCGGGTCGGGCTGATCGAGCTGGAGGACATCGCGGCCGTCCGGGAGTGGGCGGTGGCGAGCGGGCTGGCCGACCCGGAGCGGCTGGTGCT
This sequence comes from Kitasatospora sp. NPDC097605, assembly GCF_040302725.1. NCBI lineage: Bacteria > Bacillati > Actinomycetota > Actinomycetes > Kitasatosporales > Streptomycetaceae > Kitasatospora > Kitasatospora sp. NPDC097605. Next base: position 241,436 of record NZ_JBEOSF010000003.1, read on the forward strand.
GTCCGGCGGCTCCTGGGGCGGCTACCTCACGCTGCTCGGGCTCGGGACGCAGCCGGAGCTGTGGAGCCTCGGCGTCGCCGCCGTGCCGGTCGCGGACTACCTGACCGCGTACGACGACGAGATGGAGGCGCTGAAGGCGATCGACCGCACCCTGTTCGGCGGCACGCCGGAGGAGGTGCCCGAGCGCTGGGCGGCGTCCTCGCCGCTGACGTACGTCGAGCGGGTGCGGGTACCGGTGTACATCAGCGCCGGGGTGAACGACCCGCGCTGCCCGATCAAGCAGATCGACAACTACGTCGAGCGGCTGGAGCGGCTCGGCAAGCCGCACGAGGTGTACCGCTACGACGCCGGGCACGGGTCGCTGGTGGTGGACGAGCGGATCAAGCAGCTGCGGCTGGAGATCGACTTCGTCCGCCGGCACCTCGGCGGCCCGGCGGTGGGCGAGAATCAGGCGGACACGGAGCAGTAGGGGACGTAGGAGAACGGGGGGTACGGGGTGAGGCGTCTGCTGACGATCGTGGGGGCGGGGGTGGCCGGGGTGCTGGTGCTCACCGGCTGCTCGGGCCAGGACGACGACGGCGGGGGCGGGAGCGCGGCCTGCCCGCCGCCGCCCTCGCCGACGGTGTCGTCCTCGCCGTCGGCCGCCCCGTTCCCGTCCCCCACGGTGAGTTCCACGGTGGTGAAGGCGGCGTTCGGTACGACGGAGGAGGGCGTGGTGGTGCTGGCCAAGTCGGGCTCGAAGGGGTCCGGCGGGTCGAGCGGGTCGAAGGGGTCCAAGGGCTCCAAGAGCGGCCGCACGACGCGGCACCACAGCGACACGTACGACTCCGACAAGAACGGCAGCGGCAGCAACGGCAGCGGCCGCAAGTGCGACTACGCGCCGCCGACCGCCTCGCCGTCGTCCGGCGTTCCGTCGTCCGGCGCTCCGTCGCCCGGCGTTCCGTCTCCTGGTGCTCCGTCCGCTGTGCCGACGCCGGCCGTTCCGACCGTGCCGGCACCGGGCAAGCCGGCCGTTCCGCCGGTGAAGCCGTCCCGCTGATCAGCGGGTCACGGCTGCGGCGTCAGTCGAGGACCGGGTCCAGTCCGAGGGCCCGGTCCTGCTCCGCCTCCGCCTCGCGGCGCAGCAGGCGGAACCACATGAACACCACGAAGCCGCCGAAGACGAACCACTCAAGCGTGTAGCCGAGGTTCTGGAACGCGCGCAGGGAGAGGCCGTCGCCGCCCTGCGGCTGCACGGTCGGCACCGGGGTGAGGCCGTCCGCCGCGCTGTCGGCGGACACCCAGCCGTCGTACCAGCCGTCCAGCGCGAGCTTGTTGACCAGCGCCGCCCGGTTGATCGTGCCGAGCTGCCCGTCCGGGAGGCCGCCGGCCACGGCGCCGCCGCTGCCGCTGTTCTCACCGGCCTGGAGGCGGCCGGTCACGGTCACCTCGCCGGTCGGCGCGGCCGCGATCCCGGTCGCCCCGGCCGGGGGCGCGCCGGCGGCCCAGCCGCGGACGACGGCGGCGGTCCGGCCGTCGGCGGTGCGCAGCGGGGTGAGCACGTAGTAGCCCTGCTTGCCGTCCACCACCCGGTTGGGGACGAGCAGTTGGTGCTCCTGCTCGAAGGTGCCGGTGACCGTCACGGCGCGGCCGACGGTGTCGGTGGTGACCTGCGGCCGGTCGGCGGCGAGCAGGTCGTCGAGCGGCCGGGGCGCGCCGGCGTCGGCCGCCGCCCGGCTGATCTCCTGGTGCGAGGAGACCCGGTCCTCGAACCGGCCGAGCTGCCAGGAGCCGAGCCAGACGCACACCGCGACGGCCGCCACGGCCAGCGCGGTGCCGCTCAGCCAGCGCGGGGTGAGGAGGAACCGGTACACACCCCCACGGTAACCACTCCTCACACCCGGCCCGCTCCCAGGGCCCCGGTGCGCCCTTCGCGCCGCGTTCCCCGCCGGCCGCTCAGCCGGCCGACGGGGAGGTGCCGGGGGCGGGGGCCGCGGCGTCGGCCGGCAGGAGCTGCGGCGTCGTCCGGTAGACCGTGCCCGCGCAGGCGCCGGGCAGGACGGCGGTCGCCGCGGCCGGGTTCCCCGGGGCCGGGGTGTGCGCCAGGGTGATGCTCGCCGGGGGCTTGCTCGGGCCGGGGGTCACGGTCGCCGACGGGCTGGGCGCCCCGGTGGGAGCGCCGGTCGTCGTACCGGTCGGCCGCGGCTGCGCGGTCGGCTCCCCGGTGCGGAAGGCCGCCGGGACCGCCGCGGGCACCCCGCTGGTGCCGCCCGCCGACGTCCCCGGGCCGACGCTCTCGGTGCCGGGACCGGCCCCGCCGCCGCTGCCCGTCGTACCGCCGCCGCCGGTGCCACCGCCGGAGGAGCCGCCGCCCGTCGCCGAGCCGCCCGTCTCGCCGCCGGAACCGGAACCCGCGCCGCCACCGGAGCCGGAACCGCCCGAACCCGGCAGCGCACCCGAACCCCCGGGCCCGCCGCTCGCGGTGCCGGTACCGGTACCGGGACCGGCCGTGCCGCCGCCGCCGCCCGTCGTACCACCGCCACCGGTGCCACCGCCGGAGGAGCCGCCGCCCGTGCCGGTGCCCGGCTGCCCGGTGCCCGCGGACGCGCTCGGCGAGGCCGAGCCGCCGGGCACGGCGCAGCCGGCCGGGTCCGGGAACCAGGCGAAGTCCACCCGGTACCCGGCCCTGGGCGCGAGGACGGGACCGTCGCTCCCCGCGTCCTTCCCCGTCGCGGGGCCGGACGCGGGCCCGGGTGCGGGCAGCTCGGTCGCCGGGTCGCCGGCGGTGTGGAAGGCGATCCGGATGCGGCCGGCGTCCGCCGCCGGGATCCCGGTGACGGTGACCGAACCGGGCCCGCCCAGCTGGCAGCTGCGCCCCGAGACGTTGGTCACGGTGAAGGAGCCGTAGATCCGCCCGTCGGCGTCCGCGGTGCCGAGGCGCGCGGCGCCCTGGCCGAGGTCGGCGCGGGTGCACAGCGCCGGCGCCGGGGCGTTCGCCCCGCCGGCGGAGGCGGCGGCGGACGGCGCCAGGGTGCCGGGCGCGGGGAGGACGGTGCTCGGCCCCGCGCTCGGCGCGCCGCCGACGGTCCCGGACGGGCTGCCCGGGACGGACGGCACCGCGGTGTCGGCGGTCGGCGGGAGGGCGGGCGTGCCGGTGGTGCCGCCGGGGACGGCGCCCTCGACGCTCGCGGAGGCGCTGCCGCCCGCGGTGCCGGGCGAGCCGGGGCCGCCGGACAGGCCGAGGTGGTCCGCGGTGTGCAGGGCCGGCAGCAGCAGGGACGCGGCGGCGGCCACGGCCGCGGCGCCGGTCCAGGCCCCGCGCCGGACGGCCCGCCGGCGCGGCACCGCCCGCCGGATGTGCTGCAGGCCGCCGGGGGCGGGCTGCACCTCGGCGACGGCCCGCTGCATCAGCTCGCGGATCAGCCGTTCCTCGCGGTCAGCGGGGTCCTCCCCACCGAGCGGGGAGGCCGCGCCGAGCGGGGAGGCCGCGCCGAGCGGGGAGGCCGCGCCGAGCGGGGAGGCCGCGCCGAGCGGGGAGGCCGCGCCGATGCCCTTGGGATCGTTCTCAGCCATGTCCGGCCTCCATCTGGACCCGCAGCGCGGCGAGCCCTCGTGAGCCGTACGCCTTCACCGAACCGAGCGAGATTCCCAAGGTCTCCGCCACCTGCGCCTCCGTCATGTCCACGAAGTAGCGCAGCACCAGAACCTCCCGCTGACGGCGTTGCAGACCCCGCAACGCGACCTTCAACTGGTCACGCTCCAGCGCATCGTAGGCGCCCTCCTCTGCGCTGGCCATGTCAGGCATCGGCTTCTGCAGCAACCGCAGCCCGAGGATCCTGCGCCGCAGGGTCGAGCGGGACAGGTTGACCACCGTCTGCCGCAGGTAGGCCAGCGTCTTCTCGGGTTCGCGCACTCTCCGCCGGGCCGCGTGCACCCGGATGAAGGCCTCCTGGACGACGTCCTCGCAGCTCGACAGGTCGTCGAGGAGCAGCGCGGCCAGCCTCAGCAAGGATCGGTAGTGCGCCTGGTAGGTCTCGGTGAGCAGATCTTCGCTGGTCCCGGCCGCGGTACCGGCGGTACCCGCGCCGGAATCCGCGGCGCCGGGTGCGACTGCCGTCATCTGGTTATCTTCCGGCCTATCCGCAGGCCACTGGACACGCGACGGGAAGGTCACCGCGGCTGCCGCCGAGATTCCCGTCCCTGCCCCCACCATCACGTTCGCCACGCCCGTTGGACACTCGATCCCCTGTCATGGTTGCCCAGCCCGGCGGACATTCTTCCGCATGGACGGAACGCCCCTCCAGGGGATTCGGCGAGGATTCCTCGCGAGCTCGGCGAACATCCCGCGCAGAGCGGGGCTCCCGTCCCTCACACCTCGTCCGGAACGGGGCCGCGGGCGGCCGGCCTCGGGGCGTGGACGCCGTGGGCTCGGGGCGTGGGACGTCCGGGCTCAGGCCTCGGGACGTCCGGGCTCAGGCCTCGTCGTCGGCCGCCGCCGCGGCCGCGCCCTCGGCGGCCACCAGCTCGGCGATCTGAAGCGCGTTCAGCGCCGCGCCGCGCCGCAGGTTGTCCCCGCAGAGGAAGAGGTCCAGCGCGTTCGGGTCGTCCAGCGCCCGCCGCAGCCGCCCCACCCAGACCGGGTCGGTGCCCACCGCGTCGTTCGGCGTGGGGAACTCGCCCGCCGCCGGATCGTCGTACAGCAGCACCCCGGGGGCCTCCGCCAGGAGCTCCCGGGCGTGCTCCTGGGTGACCTCGCGCTCGAACACCGCGTGCACGGCGAGCGCGTGGGTGCGCACCACCGGGATCCGCACACAGGTGGCGGAGACCTTCAGCCGGGGCAGGCCGAGGATCTTGCGGGACTCGTCGCGCACCGTGCGCTCCTCGGACGACCAGCCGCCGTCCGTCAGCACGCCGGCCCAGGGCACCGCGTTGAGCGCGAGCGGGGCGGCGAACGGCCCGTGGTCGTCGATCACCGCGCGCAGGTCGCCGGTCTGCTCGCCGACGTCGGTGCCGGCCACCTGGGCCAACTGGGTGCGCAGCGTGTCGGCGCCGGCCCGGCCGAGCCCGGAGGCGGCCTGGTAGGAGGCGACGACCAGCGACTCGAGCCCGTACTCGGCGTGCAGCGCGCCGATCGCCGCGATCATGGTCAGGGTGGTGGAGTCGGGGCTCGCCACGATGCCGCGCGAGCGCATCCGGACGGCCGCCGCGTTGACCTCGGGCACCACCAGCGGCACGGCGTCGTCCAGCCGGAACGCGCCGGAGTTGTCGACCACCACGACACCCTTGGAGGCCGCGATCGGCGCCCAGCGGGCGGCGACCTCCTCGGGGACGTCGAACAGCGCGACGTCGATCCCGTCGAACGCCTCCTCGCCGAGCGCGACCACCTCGACGGGCTCCCCGCGCACGACCGCCTTGCGGCCGGCCGAGCGCGGGGAGGCGACGAGACGGATCTCGCCCCAGATGTCCTGGCGGAGGGAGAGCAGGCCGAGGAGCACCTCGCCGACCGCGCCGGTGGCGCCGACGACGGCGAGGTTCGGCCGCCGGGTCATCGCCCGGTGCCTCCGTAGACGACGGCCTCGTCCGTCTCGCTGTCCAGCCCGAAGGCGCTGTGGACGGCCTGGACGGCCGCGTTGACGTCCTCGGCGCGGGTGACCACCGAGATGCGGATCTCCGAGGTGGAGATCAGCTCGATGTTGACGCCGGCCGCGGAGAGCGCCTCGAAGAAGGTCGCGGTGACGCCCGGGTTGGAGCGCATGCCCGCGCCGACCAGCGAGATCTTGCCGATCGCGTCGTCGTAGCGGAGCGACTCGTAGCCGATGCCCTCGCGGACCCGGTCGAGCGCGTCGATGGCCTTCTGGCCCTCGGTCTTCGGCAGGGTGAAGGAGATGTCCGTCAGGCCGGTCGAGGCCGCCGAGACGTTCTGCACCACCATGTCGATGTTGATCTCGGCGTCGGCGATGGCACGGAAGATGCGGGCCGCCTCGCCCGGCTTGTCGGGGACGCCGACGACCGTGACCTTCGCCTCGGACGTGTCATGGGCGACTCCGGAGATGATGGCCTGCTCCATCTCGCCCCCTTCGGGCTGGTTCGGGTTGTCGTTGCTGACGATCGTCCCGGGGAGGCCCGAGAAGGACGAGCGTACGTGAATCGGGATGTTGTAGCGGCGCGCGTACTCCACGCACCGGTCGAGCAGCACCTTGGAGCCGGACGAGGCCAGCTCCAGCATGTCCTCGTAGGCGATCCAGTCGATCTTGCGGGCCTTCTTCACCACGCGCGGGTCGGCGGTGAAGACGCCGTCCACGTCGGTGTAGATCTCGCAGACCTCCGCCTTGAGGGCGGCGGCGAGGGCGACGGCGGTGGTGTCCGAGCCGCCGCGGCCGAGCGTGGTGATGTCCTTGCTCGACTGCGAGACGCCCTGGAAGCCGGCCACGATCGCGATGTTGCCCTCGTCCAGGGCGGTGCGGATGCGGCCCGGCGTGACGTCGATGATGCGCGCCTTGTTGTGGACGGAGTCGGTGATGACGCCGGCCTGGCTGCCTGTGAACGACTGCGCCTCGTGGCCCAGGGATTTGATCGCCATGGCCAGCAGCGCCATGGAGATGCGCTCTCCAGCGGTCAGCAGCATGTCGAACTCGCGGCCGGCGGGGAGAGGTGACACCTGCTCCGCGAGTTCGATGAGCTCGTCCGTCGTGTCGCCCATCGCGGACACCACGACGACGACCTCATGGCCGGCCTTCTTGGCGTCAACGATTCGACGGGCCACGCGCTTGATGCCCTCGGCATCCGCAACGGATGAGCCGCCGTACTTCTGCACGACAAGGCCCACGTGCGCTCCTCGACTTGTGTCGTCTTCGGGGGCGATCGGCCCCCGCACCCCCGGGTGGCGGGGGTAGTGCGGTCGGCGCCAGTCTACCGAGCGGGGGTGCTCCGACCTCGGCTTTCCATATGATGAGACACGCATTTCAGCAGGTGAGCGGGGGTGCGGGCGGCCGCACCGGCAGGTCTGCTGGCGAGCCCCCGTCGCCCCGGAGAATCGGCGGACGAACGGCCGGACGCCTCCGGGATTTCCTCTCCGCGCGGGAGAGTGAGGCTTCCGTCACAGTCCGCGTGGCCGTGCCCTGCGGGCTAGCGGCCCAGGCCCAGCTCCGCCGCCATCAGGTCGCCGGCCTGCTGCTCCAGCTGCTCGTCGGTGAGCCCGTCGTTGTCGGTGTCCGCGCCGTCCGGCGCCGCCCCGATCGGGCTGTCCAGCCGGACGTGCGCGATCAGCGACTGCAGCGCCCGCAGGACGGCCGTGCAGGTGGTGCCCCAGTTGGACAGGTACGAGAACTGCCACCACCAGAGCGCCTCGCTGACCCGGCCCTCGCGGTAGTGGGTCAGCCCGTGCTGCAGCTCGCCCACCACCCCGGCCAGGTCGTCCGAGATCCGGAAGGCGTTCGGCTTCTCCGGCGGCCCGTACGGGTCGAAGACCTCGTGGTAGACGTCGATCGGCGCGAGCAGCTCGGCCAGCCGCTCGCGCAGCTGCTCGCCGTCCGGCTCCGGCCCGGCGTCGGGCTCGAAGCGGTCGTCGGGGACGACGTCCTCGATGGCGCCCAGCCGGCCACCGGCCAGCAGCAGCTGCGACACCTCCAGCAGGAGGAGCGAGACGGCGCTGCCGGGCTCGTCACCCTTGGCGACCTCGGTCACCGAGAGCACGAAGCTCTCCACCGAGTCCGCGATCTGCACCGCGAAGTCGTCCGGCTCCGAGCCGTGACCGTGCGTGTGCGGGGTGTGCGGGGCGTCCTGGGGGGTGCGCCGGTCCTGCTCCGGCCCGGCCTGGTGGGGCGTGTGGGGCTGCTGGTTGATCGTCCGGTCAGACATCGAGCAGTCGTCTCCCTTCGAAGGCGCGGCCGAGCGTGACCTCGTCCGCGTACTCCAGATCCCCGCCGACGGGCAGGCCGCTCGCCAGACGGGTCACCTTCAGGCCCATCGGCTTGCAGAGCCGGGCCAGGTAGGTGGCGGTCGCCTCCCCCTCCAGATTGGGGTCGGTGGCCAGGATCAGCTCGGTGACCGTGCCGTCGGCGAGCCGCGCCAGCAGCTCGCGGATCCGCAGGTCGTCCGGTCCGACACCCTCGATCGGGCTGATCGCGCCGCCCAGCACGTGGTAGCGGCCGCGGAACTCCCGGGTGCGCTCGATGGCGACGACGTCCTTGGGCTCCTCGACGACGCAGATGACACCGAGGTCACGGCGCGGGTCGAGGCAGACCCGGCACTGCTCGGCCTCCGCGACGTTGCCGCAGACGGCGCAGAACCGGACCTTGTCCTTGACCTCCAGCAGCGCGTGCGCCAGCCGGCGGACGTCGATCGGGTCGGCCTGCAGGACGTGGAAGGCGATCCGCTGCGCGCTCTTGGGCCCGACGCCGGGCAGCCTGCCCAGTTCGTCGATCAGGTCCTGAACCACGCCCTCGTACAACGTCGCGCCTTCCCTCGGGTTGGACCGGTGGCACCCGCACGGGGGGTGCTCCGGTGCCATCATCCAACGAATCGGACGCCGGGCACACCGCCCGACGCCCGACTCCCGCATAAATCACACAGGTCCATCGTCTGAACTTCGGACCATCATGGCCCGGCATCCCCGGACCGGCCCGTCGAAGCCGGGGCCGCCGGCCTCGGTGCCGTCCTCAAGCGGTGCCTCAGGGGCGATCTCAGAAGGGCAGGCCCGGGATCCCGCCGCCGAGCCCCTGGGTCAGCGGGCCCATCCGCTCGGCCTGCATCTTCTGCGCGGCCTGGTTGGCGTCCCGGACGGCCGCCAGCACCAGGTCCGCCAGCGTCTCGGTGTCCTCCGGGTCCACCGCGGCCGGGGCGATGGTCAGCGCCACCAGCTCCCCGGAACCGGTCACCGTCGCCTCGACCAGGCCACCGCCCGCCGAGCCGGTCACCTTCGCCTCGGCCAGCTCCTGCTGCGCCTGGGCGAGGTCCTGCTGCATCTTCTGCGCCTGCTTGAGCAGCGCCTGCATGTTGGGCTGGCCACCACCGGGAAACACGGCTCACTCCTTGCGTTCGGTCTGCGCCTCGGGCGTCGTCTGGTACGCCCTGCTACGCCCTCGGGTCTGTCCTCGGGTCGGTCCTCGGGCAAGCCCTCTGGTACGTCCCCGACGAGCCTACGTGCTGGTCAGTTCCCACCGTGCCGGATCTCCTCCAGCACCGTGGCGCCCAGCTCGCGGATGATCAGCTCCTGGCCGGAGAACGCCTCCTCGTTGAGATCGGGGTCGTCCTCCTCCGGGATGTCGTCCTCCGGGGCCACCGCCCGCACCGGGCGCGCCGGGGCCGGCTGGGCCGCCGGGGGCATCGGGGGCGGTGCCTGGACGGGCGGGGGCACCGGTGCGACCGGCGCCGCCTGCGGCTGCGGCACGGGCGCGGCCACCGGTGCGGGCGCCGGCGCGGCGGGCTGCATCGGGGGCGCGGACGCCGCCGGACGCGCCGGTGGGGCACCCCAACCGCCCCCGCCTGCCGCGGGCGCGCCGCCACCGGCGCCGCCGCCCGCCCCACCCGACGGGTCGACGATGCACTCGATCCGCCAGTCCACGCCCAGCGCGTCCGCCAGCGCGGACCGCAGCACGTCGTCGCTGTTGCTGCTGACGAAGCTGTCGCGGGCGCCGGCGTTGATGAACGAGACCTGGAGCACGCTGCCGTCGAAACCGGCCACCTGGCCGTTCTGGCTGAGCAGGATCCAGGTGAACCGGCGCCGGTTCTTCACCGCCTCCAGGATCTGCGGCCACAGCTGCCGCACCTGCCCGGCGCCCTGCTGCGCCGCCGCCGACGGCTGGCCGCCGCCGGGCGCCGCAGCGGGCGCGGGCGCGGGGGCCGCCGGGGCGGGCGCGGGGGCCGGCACCGGAGCGGGCGCCGCCGGGGCGGGCGCGGGGGCCTCCCCGGCCGACGGGAAGCTCCGCTTGATCGGCCAGGCGCCGGGCGCCGGCCCGGCCGGCGGCGCGGGTGCGGCTGCGGGCGGCGCGGGTGCGGGCGCGGGGGCCGGCTGCACCGGTTGCGGCACCGCCGCCGGCATCGCCACCGGCTGCTGCGCCTCCGGCATCACCACCGGAGCGGCCGCCGCAGGAGCGACCACCGCCGGCCCCGCGGCCATGCCTCCGACCATCCCCGCGGCCATCCCACCGGCCATGCCGCCCGCCGCGGCCCTGCGCTCCAGCTTGTCCAGCCGTGCTTGCAACGACAGCTCGTCGCTGTACGCGCCCGGCAGCATCACCCGGGCGCAGATCAGCTCCAGCTGCAGCCTGGGCGCCGCATTGCCGCGCATCTCGGTCAGCCCGGTGTTGACGATGTCCGCCGCCCGGCTCAGCTCGGCCGCCCCGAAGGCGTCCGCCTGCGCCTGCATCACCGCGACCCGGTCCGCCGGGGCGTCGATCAGCCCCTTCTCCCCGGCGTCCGGCACTGTGGCGAGGATCACCAGGTCGCGCAGCCGCTCCAGCAGGTCCGTGACGAACCGCCGCGGGTCGTGCCCGCCCTCGACCACCCGGTCGATCACCTGGAACACCGTCGCCCCGTCGTGCGCGGCGAACGCGTCCACCACCTCGTCCAGCAGCGCCGAGTCCGTGTACCCGAGCAGCGCGGTGGCCATCTGGTAGGTGACACCGCCCTCGGTGGCACCGGCCAGCAGCTGGTCCATCACCGACATCGAGTCACGCACCGACCCGGCGCCCGCCCGCACCACCAGCGGGAACACCGAGTCCTCGACCTGGATCCCCTCCCGGCCGCACACCTCGGCCAAGTAGTCGCGCAGCGTGCCGGGCGGCACCAGCCGGAACGGGTAGTGGTGGGTCCGGGACCGGATCGTCCCGATCACCTTCTCCGGCTCGGTGGTCGCGAAGATGAACTTGAGGTGCTCCGGCGGCTCCTCCACCACCTTCAGCAGTGCGTTGAAGCCGGCCGAGGTCACCATGTGCGCCTCGTCCAGGATGAAGATCTTGTACCGGCTGTGCACCGGCGCGAAGAACGCCCGCTCACGCAGCTCGCGCGCGTCGTCCACGCCACCGTGCGAGGCCGCGTCGATCTCGATCACGTCGATCGACCCGGGCCCGCCCGTGGCGAGGTCCTGGCAGGACTGGCACTCCCCGCACGGCGTCGGCGTCGGCCCCTGCTCACAGTTCAGACAGCGGGCCAGGATGCGCGCGCTCGTCGTCTTGCCGCAGCCGCGCGGGCCGCTGAACAGGTACGCGTGGTTGACCCTGTTGTTGCGCAGGGCCTGCTGGAGCGGAGCGGTCACGTGCTCCTGCCCGATGACCTCCGCGAAGGTCTCGGGGCGGTAGCGGCGGTACAGGGCTAGGGACACACCACCGACGATATCGGGACGGACCGACAAACGCGTCGTCCCCCGATCCCCCACCACCCCCGGGAACGCAAAGACCCCTCGCGCACCCGCCAGAGCTCTCCTACCCTTGCTGCCTTCCGGCCCTGGGGGGGTTCAAAAAGATGGCGCCACACGAGGGGCTGTCCCCCACAGTACCGGATCCCGACCCCACCCCTCCACCACCACCCCCACCCCAGCATCCGCAGGCCACCCCGATCCCTCACCTGCGACATACGTGGTCGCGACCACCCCGAAACATGTACTAAGCTCTCCCTCGGAGGATTCGCCTAGAGGCCTAGGGCGCACGCTTGGAAAGCGTGTTGGGGGCAACCCCTCACGAGTTCGAATCTCGTATCCTCCGCCTTGATCGAAGGCCCGGACCGTTCTCACGGTCCGGGCCTTCGTCGTTCTTGCCCCCGACCGGCTTCCGCACGGCAAGGCCGTCCTCCTGGATGGCGGATGTCCTCATCGGCTAGTGCCAAGGGTTCAGTGGTCGTAGGCGGCCAGCGAGCGCATGACGAGCTGACCGGTGTGGTCGTAGTGCCGATCTCTAGTTCGGCGAGCTCACGCTCGAACGCGGCGCCGTAGGAGTTCTTTTCCCCGATCAGGATCTGACCGGGGCGGGCGGCCACGAGGTTGGTCTCGGTGTCCAGGATGTCCAGCAGGGTGGTGCGCCCGTCGGCATTGGCGCCGGTGAACACGAACGTGACGGGCAGACCGTGCAGGATGCACACCAGGTGCAGCTGCAGGCCCCAGAAGAACCGCGAATGGCTGGCGTAGCAGCCGTATGCGACCCAGCCGGCCAGGTCGGAGCGCTTGACCGTCTCGTGGGAACGTCCGCTTTCGATGGGGGTGGAGTCGACCACCCAGACGTTGTCCGTCCACAGGCTGGTGTCGGTGGCCAGCTGCCGGTTGACGCGGGCGATCAGGTCCGCGGCCTTGCGCTGGCGCCGGTTGTAGCCGGACTGCCCTGGAGAGTACGGGAACAGGTGCTGGAGCTTGGAGTGGGCGTAGCGGATCCAGCGGCGCTTGGAGACGAAGCCGACCATCACAGCCATCCGGCCGGGTCGCCATGCTGGTGGCCACGGCACCCGAAGCCGCCCGGGAGCTCCTTGATCGGCAGGCACATCAACCTCCGGGGCGAGCGGCTTCATCTGGAGCGACCGATGCCGGTCGCAGGCACGACGTTGAGGTGGCGTCACCGGCCGGGGGTCTTAACGTCTTGGTCTCTGATCCAGTCCACCATCCGTCCGTCCCCGCCTTCTGCACACAGGGCTCTGGAAACGCTCCGCGCCAAGTCAAACGAAGCTACGATCGGCTCCTCAGCCCTGAGAGGGAGGGAAGGGCATGAGCAACTTCCATGATGTTGCCGCACTGCGGGCTGCTGAGGTGCATGTTCTCACCAGTGCAAAGCAGACCCTCGGCGCCGTGTACCTAGCCGGATATGTCGTGGAGTGCCGGTTGAAGCACTACCTGCAACTACGAGGCATCCGGTTCCCACGCAGCGGCAGTGAAGGCCACAACCTGCGAGCGCTGTGGGCAACTGCTGAGTTCCCAAGACCCGCCGGGCACGGCGGACTTTTCATTGACCACTGGGGCACTGAGCTCCGCTACACGATCGTTCTCCCTACGGGTGTCAACTCAGAGGACTTACTCAAAGGGGGACGGGACCTGGCAGGGTGGGTGTCCACACGCATCCGGCAAGTCGGCTCCCGAGGTCACAGCACGGGAAGGGCTCCCCGGTGAACGAAAGGCCAGCGAACATGTCAGAGCTTGAGACAGCCATCCGGGCCGCAGTCCCGGATGCCGCTGTCGCGGTCGTACCCGACGCCGGCGGCTTCATCGTGCGTGTCATTTCTGAGCACTTCGTTGCCGTTCCCGAAAACGATCGTCGCTCGTCCTTGCTGCAGGAACTCGCACCGGGGACCGCCATCGGAGTCCACACCTGGGAGTTGCTCACGCCATCCGAAGCCGAATGGTTCGGCGATCTGACGACGGAGCCCGCCCCTCCGCCGGGCTGGTCAGCGGCATTCAACCGCGCAGAGAGCACCGACCCCGCGGAGGTCACGTTCGCCAGCGACCTTGACGAGAACCTCGATTCTGCACCCGTGGTGACGTTCTACAGCCTGAAGGGTGGTGTAGGACGGAGCACTGCTCTAGCGGCGGTGGCACGACGTCTGAGCTCCGAGCACGGGTTGAGGGTCCTCTGCGTGGACATGGACCTCGAAGCGCCGGGCCTCGACTCACTGTTCGGTATCACCCATAAGGGCGAATCCGATCGAGGTGTCGTGGCAGCTCTATTGCAATACGAGTTCGACGATGAGGTCTCGGTATTGGACCACGTCGTCCCAGTCGATGACACCGGCCGCTTGTACTGCATGCCGGCAGGTAGGCTCGACAGCACATACGCAGCGCGGCTGCGGTCCCTGGAACCCGAAATCTGGTATCGGGAACGCATTAATGCACTGCACCGCCTCATCGACGATGCTCGCCGGTCCAACCTGCAGCCAGACGTAATCCTCATCGACTCGCGCACCGGTGTAAGCCCGGTGGCGGCTCCGCTGCTGTTCGATGTTTCCGACATGGCCGTAATTTGCTTCCATCCCCACGACCAAGCCAGAGTCGGCACGGAACTGCTTTCGAGGGCTTTGCTCAGATCCACCACGCGGCGCCATGCGCACGTGAATCTGACGCCCGAACCCCGTTTCGTGGTATCCCCCATGCCGCCCGGCGTGAGCGCGGCGCGCTTGGCCGATCGCGCAAGGTCCTGGGTTGACGAATGGCTGGCGCCGTTCCGCGCCACCCGCGCCGATGCTCCGCGACTGGCCGCCGAGGAGATCACGCACATCGTTCCTTACAATGCCGAGGTAGCCTTCGCCGACACCGTCACCACGGACAAGGAGCGACTCTACCCCTACGCCAGAATCGCGGATTGGATCGTGCAGATCGTGCCCGAGCCTGCTCCCGAGCCTGCCCTTCAGCATCGAACGTCGGCGAGTAAGAAGGGGGCTTTGGGGGAGCTATCCTTCTCCACAGACACGGCCGAGCGCCTGGATAACGAAGAGTTTCTCCAGGACTACGTGGTAACTCGCCAAGTGAGTGAGACCGCCGACCCGGATACCCCCCTCATTCTCGGTCGCAAGGGCACCGGAAAGACCGCGCTATTTCGCTGGCTGGCTGCTGGCGAGCTAAAAGGGTGGGCGCCGGTCTGCGTAACGACTCCCGACAGGTTCGATCAACGCCCCGACTGGTCTTTCGGCCCGGATAACTATGCAGCCATTGATGCTCAGATCTCCAAGGTCGGCCTGGACTGGGGCACTTTCTGGCAGACACTGATGGCGCTAGCCATCTACCGAACCCAGACAATGGGTGGACTCGGTGCGCCGCATCCTGCCATGGAATCCCTCGAAAGTGGTGACTTCGCCGCCACACGTGCGGTCTCCGAGGTACTCAAGGACCCAATGGGGCCCCTGCAATGCGCTGACTGGCTGCGTAGGGTCGATGCACACGGAGAGCAGCGCCTTCTGCTCCTATTCGACGGACTTGACACTGCCTTCGGCCACACCCCGGATCAACGCAGGCGTCGCTCTCACGCTATCGCCGGCCTCTTGGCCAGGCAGGCAGATCTGGCTCCTAAACTCAAGCGGCTGCGCCTCAAGATTTTCGTTCGCCAGGACATCTGGTCCAATCTCCAGTTCGAGAACAAGAGCCACTTCTACGGCATTACACGCCGACTTCAGTGGGAGGACCAACGGGAATACTTCAAGGTCGTTCTCAAGAGGGCCGTACGGTCCGAAGCGTTCCGGGAGATTCTCCGTGCGGTGGATCCATCGCTCACCGCGAGCGACGTAGCGTCCTGGAGTTCCGACCAGGTCGACCAGGCGTGGAGCTCATTGGTTGGGGAGCGTATGCGGGGGGAGCGCACCGCATTCACGTCCAACTGGGTCTGGAATCGACTTGCCGATGGCAACGGAGACCACTCACCACGCGCCCTGTTGCAGCTGTTCGCCGCCGCATTGGACTGGGAACGAGACGAGGAAAAGCGCAGCACATACGACAGGTCGGTACTCCGACCTCGCAGCCTGGCTCTCAGCCTTGAGCAGGTGAGCGACCCTGCCCTGTCAGCCTTGCTTGACGAGGAATTTCAGGAACTTCGCCAAGTGGCGACGGCACTCCGGGAATACGGCCGCACACCGATCGGCGAGGACACCCTCCGGGCCGCTCTCGGAAACACCCCGGAAGACCTCATTACTCTGGCGAAGGAGGCCGGTCTCATCACGGTGAGCGAGAGTGATGGGACGTCGCGTGCCTTTCGAGTGCCTGATCTGTACCGCTGGGCTCTCAGTGTCACCCGGAGGGGTCCCATGTAGTCGCCGTGTTCGCACGGCATCAGCGTGGTTGACCGTTGCTCCGCCAACCGGGACCAACAGAGTCACGGCTTGTTCACACTCTCGGGGTCGGCGCCACCTCGCAGCGGGGTGGCGCATCGCCGTGGTCTCAGTCCTGGTTTCATTCATCGCTGTCTTCCTGGGTACGTGCCCCAACTCTGGCCTGGCTCCGCCGCAGGTCAGGACGGGTGCGACCCTCAGTGGACGGGGTTCGGGAGAATTGGAAAGCGTGTTGGGGGCAACCCCTCACGAGTTCGAATCTCGTTTCCTCCGCCTTGATCGAAGGCCCGGACCGTTCTCACGGTCCGGGCCTTCGTCGTTCCGTGGTCCCGGCCGGGCCGGCGGAGTGGTTGTCCGGGTTCAGTCCCGGAGGGCGGCGATGGCCTTCTCGATGCGCCGCAGGCGGGTCTCCGGCTTCTTCGCGCTCTCGACGGCGCGCACGTGTTCGCGCTTGCGGCTGTCGGTGAGGGCGTCGAAGGCGGCGCGGGCGGCCGGGTCGTCGTCGAGGGCGCGGGCGAAGTCCTCGGGTTCGACGACCACGCGCGGCTCGGTGTCGAGTTCCAGGTCGACCTCGACCTCGTCGCCGGTCGCGACGCCGGCGGCCCGGCGGTTGGCGTTGCTGAGGCCGAGCAGGTGGCGGCCGCGCAGGATGGCGACGCGGCTCTTCCAGCGGTGCCCGTGGACGGTGATCGTCACCGGCGGCCGGGCGCCCCCGCCGAGCGCCTCGACCACCTCGGGCGGGACCTCCAGGCCCCGCATGGGCTCGGGCGGCTCGACGAGGGCGCGGAACTTCACGACGTGCTCCTCTACTCCGCGTAGGGCTGGTCGGCGCCCTGGGCGCTGTAGCCGAGGCTCCAGACGTAGCCGTCCGGGTCGGCGAAGGTGCCGCCGTACCCGCCCCACGGCAGGGCGCCGGCGGGCTTGAGGACGGTGGCGCCGGCCTTCGCGGCCTCCGCCATCACCTCGTCGACCCGGGCCTCGCTGCGGACGACGTAGGTGAGGACCAGCCCGCTGAAGCCGCTGCCGTCCGCGCCGGTGCCCACCAGGTCGGCGAGGCCTTCGCGGTTGTAGAAGCCGACCGGCGAGGCGCCGTCCGACTCGAAGAACACCGAGATGCCGTAGTCGCTCTGGATCTTCCAGCCGAGCCCCTCGGTGTAGAACCGCTTGGCGGCCTCCATGTCCCGAACGCCCAGCAGGATCGAACTCACGTGCGCCTTCATGTCGTCTTTCCATCCATCGGAGGTGTGTGCTGCATGAACCGTCGGGTCATGTGGCTGCTGTGACCATCACGCTAGGGGCTGCGCGGCCCCCGGGACTTCTCGATTCCTGACCGGTCTCGCGACCTGCTTCGCGACGCACGCCGGCATCCCCTCCACCGTGATCGCCGTGTCCGGCTCGTGGGCCGCGCCCGCGGCCGCCCGGCGCCGGAAAGCCCCGGGCGACATCCCGACCAGCTCGGTGAAGCGGGTGGTGAACGTGCCCAGCGAGGCGCAGCCGACCGCGAAGCAGACCTCGGTGACGCTGAGGTCGCCCCGCCTCAGCAGCGCCGTCGCCCGCTCGATGCGCCGCGTCATCAAGTACGCGTACGGCGAGTCACCGTAGGCGGCCCGGAACTGCCGGCTCAGGTGCCCGGCGGACATGTGCACCTCGCGGGCGAGCGCCTCCACGTTCAGCGGCTGCGCGTACTCCCGGTCGATCCGGTCACGGACGCGGCGCAGCCGCGCGAGATCGTTCAGACGCTGTGCCTGGACCCGCGCACGCCGCCATTCAGGCGGACACATGGGCACCTCCCCTTCGGTCGTAGGTCTTCGAGCGGCCCGCCCCACCTGCGGGGGTCAGCGCAGCTCCTGGATGCGGACCAGGTTGCCCGCGGGGTCGCGGAAGGCGCAGTCCCGGACGCCGTACGGCTGCTCGGTCGGCTCCTGGACGACCTCGGTGTCACCGGCCTGCACCTTCTCGAACGTGGCGTCGAGGTCCGGGGTGGCCAGCAGGATCCACCCGTACGTGCCCTTGGCCATCATCTCGGTGATCATGCGCCGCTCGTCCTCGGTGATACCGGGATCGGCGGCGGGCGGCGCCAGGAGGATCGACGTGTCGGGCCGGCCGACCGGGCCGACCGTGATCCACCGCATCCGGCCCTGCCCCACATCGCTGCGGACCTCGAAGCCGAGGACGTCGCGGTAGAAGGCGAGCGACGCGCCCGGGTCGTCGTGCGGGAGGGCGGTCGTGTGAATGGTGATGTCCATGGCTGGCAGGCTAGACGCGACTCCTCGAGCTGCGCTTATCGATTCCTGATCCGATCCGCACGCGTCATGCCGCTCAGTCGCTCCTGCCATCGTTCGCCCTGAGGCCCGACAGTCACCGACAGAGGTCGGAGGCCCGGCCCTTTCGGGGGTGGGGCCGGGCCTCCGTGGGCGCCCTGGGCAGGCGGGCGCCGATCAGGGGGTGGGGGCGTAGTGGGTGGGGGCGGGGGTGTGGGTGGGGGCGGCGGGGGTCGGGGTGGGGCGGAGGGGCCACCAGAGGGAGCGGCCGAGGAGGGTGGCCAGGGCGGGGACCAGGGCGAGCGAGAGGACGACGGCGGAGAGCAGGATGCCGAGCGTCAGGGCGAAGGCGATCTGCTCGCTGCCGGGGGTGGTGGCGAGGGAGGCGAAGGAGCCGGCGAGGACCAGGCCGGCCGTGGCGATGGCGGGCGTGGTGTGGCGGACGGCGCGGGCGACGGCGGCGCGGGCCGGGCCGGGGTGGTGCATCTCCTCGCGGATCCGGTCGGTGATGAGGATGTTGTAGTCGGTGCCCAGGGCGACGACGAAGAGGAACAGCACCAGGGGGAGGGTGAAGCTGACGCCCGGCTCGTCCAGCAGGTGCTGGAACAGCAGGGTGGCGGCGCCGAGGGTGGCCGCGAAGCCCAGCCCGACCGAGAGCATCAGGACCAGCGGGGCGAGCAGGCTGCGCAGCAGGAGCAGCAGGATCAGGCCGATGAGGGCGGCCGCGACCGGGAAGACGATGGCGAGGTCGTGGTCGACGGCGGCGGAGATGTCCGCGAAGATCGCCGCCGTGCCGCCGACGTGGGCGCTCGTCCCGGACGGCTTGTGGGCGGCGACCGCGGCGCGGACCGGGCCGGACGCCAGGTCGCGGGCCCGCTGGCTCTGCGGGTCGGCGGTCAGGTAGACATCGATCCGGGCGGCGCGGTGGTTCTCGTTCAGGACGATGCCGCCCACCTGGCCGACGCCCTCGACGCCGGCGAGGCCGCGGGAGAGGCCGTCGAGCCGGGCCCGGTCGAGGGTGCCGCCGTCGTCGGCGGTGATGTAGACGCTGGTCGGGTCGGAGACGCCGGCCGGCAGCGAGCGGGAGATCTCGGCGGCGGTGGCCGCGGCCGGGGTGGTGGAGCCGCCGCCCAGGCCGTAGTCCATCCGGATCCCGGTCATCCCGGCGGCCAGGGCGCCGAGCAGGGCGACGGAGGCGAGCAGCAGGGCCAGCGGCCGACGGGCGACGAGCGCGCCGTAGCGGGCGGCGAAGCCCTCGCGCGGTTCCCGGCGCAGGCTGCGGGAGGGCCAGAACATCTTGCGGCCGCAGACGGCGAGCAGGGCCGGCATGAGGGTGAGGCTGCCGAGCAGCATGACCAGGACGGCGACGGCGATGGCCGGGCCGAGCGAGCGGAACTGGCCGAAGGTCGCCACGCCCAGGGTGGCGAAGGCGGCCACGATGGTCAGCGCCGCCGAGGTGATCGCGGTGCCGACCCGGCCGGACACCTGGGCGGCCGCCGCGCGGGCGGGCTGGTCGGGCCGGGCCCGCAGGTGCTCGCGGAACCGGAAGAGCAGGAACAGCAGGTAGTCGATCCCGATGCCGAGCAGCACCACGTTGATCAGGCCCGGCGTGGAGGCGTCCAGTTCGAGGCCGGTGAGCGCCGCGGTGCCAGCGACGGCTCCGGTGGCCACGCCGCCGATCATGGTGACGGCCAGCAGCGGCAGCACGGCGGCGAGCACGCTGCGGAAGACCAGCACGTTGAGCAGGATGATCAGTCCGGTGACGAGGGCGCCGCCGACCATCGTGGCGGTCCGGTTGGCGTCGGCGGTGTCGGCCGCCTCGGCCAGGCCGCCGGTGAACCCGGTGCGCATCCCGGCGTCGGCGAACTGCGCGCGGGCCGAGTCCCGGAAGGCGCGGTAGACGTCCTGGACGCCCTCGTCCACGGCGTTGCCGGTCAGCTCGACGGAGAGCAGCTCGAAGCTCCGGTCGGGTGCCGTCATCGCCGGGACGACCCGGGGGGTCTGGGAGCGGTCGGGGACGAGGAAGGCCGGCTCGTCCTCCTTCCTGGGCATGACGACCCGGCGCTCGCCGAGCTTGGCCGCCTCCGCCTCGATCCGCTGCTGGTCGGCGGCGGTGAGCGCCTTGCCGTCGGTGCGGGCGACCAGCACGGTGACCGTGGTGGCGTCGGGCTTCACCCCGAACTCCTCCTCGGCGATCCGCAGCGCGGCGGCCGAGTCGTAGCTCCGGGGCAGGAAGTCACCCGTCTGGGACTGGGTGACGCGGCCGATCAGCACCGGCCCCAGTACGCCCAGCCCGATCCCCAGCACCGCCCACAAGGCGATCACCTTCCAGGCGTTTCTGGTGGAGAATCCGGTCAGTGCGCGGATCACGGTTTGCCCTCCGGCGGATGGACGCGAACGTCGGCCTCGTCGCCGGGGGTTCCCGGCCTGCTTCCAGACCATCAGGTGAGGGGGCCTCCGGGCGTCCGAGCAGCGAACGATCCGGGTCGGGGCCCGCGCTCCCCCCACCGGCCCGGGACCGGGACCGTGGTCCTGGTCCGTCCGCCCGTCCTCGGCCGGAGGGACCATCCGGGGCGGAGCGGGCCGGTGCCAGAATGGGGGCATCAGCGCTGGTCGGCCGGGAGGACGAGGATGGAAGGGCGTCGGCGCCCCGGAGCGGTCGTGGACGAGGTGCCGCAGAACCGTGTGAACGGCCTGCCGTGGAGCCAGGCCGACGCGCTGGTGGCCGTCGGCGCCGGCATGCTCGACCTGGTCGCCTACCTGCTCGTCAGCCAGGTGGACGGCACCGGGAGCGTCAGCGTGCCGGGTTTCGTCTTCCTCGTGCTGGCGGCCCTGCCACTGCTCGCCCGGCGCCACCGTCCGGTGCAGGCGCTCGCCGTCGTCCTGGCGCTCCAGTCCGTGGTCAACGTGCTCGCTCCGATGGGCCCCCACTTCGGCGCCGTCCTGACAGTGGCGCTCTACTCGGCCGCCCGGCACCGCACCTGGCCGGTCACCGTGGGCGCGGCCGTGGCGGCGGCGGTGACGACGATGCTGAGCCAGAGCATGTTCCGCGTCCCGTCCGGCGAGGGCGCCATCTCCGCCTTCGGCGCAAGCACCCTGGTGGCCGGCGCCGGCCTCGCCGTCGCCCGCTGGCAGCGCGAGGTGGCCGCCAACCGCCGGCTGCTGGCCGACCGCGCGGTGGCCGAGGAACGCCGCCGCATCGCCCGGGAGTTGCACGACATCGTGGCCCACCACATCACCACCATGCAGCTGATGGCCGGCGGCGCCCGCGCCAACCTCGCCGACCAGGAGGTGGTCCGGGACGCCCTGATCACCCTGGAGTCCTCCGGCCGGCTGGCCCTGCGCGAGATGCGCCAGTTGCTGAACGTCCTGCGGGCCGGGGACGAACCGGACGCCGCCCCGCCCGCGCCCCAGCCCGGGGCCGAGGACCTCGAACGGCTGGTGGACGAGTCCCGCCTGGCCGGGCTGCCGACCGAGCTCGACGTCCGCGGGCCCCGGCGGCCGCTGCCGCCGACCGTCGGGCTGACCGTGTTCCGGATCGTTCAGGAGGGCCTCACCAACGCCCGCAAGTACGCGGGGCCCGCCCGCGCATCCGTCCGGCTCACCTACGGGCCGGACCGGGTCACCGTCGAGGTGCTGGACGACGGCGCGGGCGTACCGCCGCAGGACGCCGCGCCGTCGGCCGGGGACCGGGGCGGGTACGGGCTGCTCGGCATGCGCGAGCGCGTCGCGCTGCACGGCGGCACCCTGGAGGCCGGTCCGCGGCCGACGGGCGGCTTCGCCGTCCTGGCCGACCTCCCCCTGGTGGCCGAGGAGTCGGCCGAGGCCGCCGTCCAGCGTCAGCGTGGAGAGGTGGTGTACCGGTGACGGCCGCGACGCCCGGGATCCGGGTCCTCATCGTGGACGACCAGCCGCTGGTGCGGCGCGGTCTGTCGTTGATCCTCTCCCCGGACCCCGCCTTCGAGGTGGTCGGCGAGGCCGAGGACGGCGAGCAGGCCGTCGCGCTCGCCCACCGGCTGCGCCCCGACGTCGTGGTGATGGACATCCGGATGCCCGTCCTGGACGGGGTCGCCGCGACCGAGGAGCTGGCCCGCACCCTGCCCGGGTGCCGGGTGCTCGCGCTCAGCACCTTCGACATGGACGAGTACGTGGTGGCCGCGCTGCGCGCCGGCGCGCACGGGTTCCTGCCCAAGGACGTCTCGCCGGAGGACCTGGGCGCGGCGATCCGCACCGTGCACACCGGGGAGGCGGTGGTCGCCCCGCGCCTGCTCACCCGGCTGATCTCCGCCTACGTCCGGGCGCCGCTCGGCGCCCCGGCGCCGCCGGCCGTCGCGACGGGGGAGCTCACGCCGCGCGAGGTGGAGGTGTGGCGGCTGATGGCCACCGGACTCGACAACGCCGGGATCGCCCGGGCCATGGACATCAGCCAGTCCACGGTGAAGAACCACATCACCAGCCTGTTCGGCAAGCTCGACGTGCGCGACCGCGCGCAGGCGGTCATCGCGGCCTACGAGTCCGGCCTGGTCACCGCCCGTACGGGGGGCGGGGACCAGGCCGGCGGGACGGTCTAGCGCGGGGCTGCTCGGGTCACTCGGCGCAGAACGCCTCCCCGGCTGCTACAGGTTGAGCAGGGTGCGCCGGGCGAAGTCCGCGTCCCGCAACGGCTTCAGCGCGAGCCGCAGCAGCGGTAGCGGATTGTCGTCGCCGGCGATCCGGTTGGTGCTCAACTCGCCGCAGGACAGGCACTGGTGGACGATCAGCCACTCGCCGTCCGCGCGGACGGACATGCCCAGCGCCTCCATCCGGCCACGGCAGTCGGCGGCCCGGTCGCCCGGGACGCGGCGGTCGACGTGGAGGCTGGCCAGGCAGTTCGGGCAGTGGTTGCGGTGCGCGGTGCCCGGGGCGTCCACCGGGACGTCCAACCGGCAGCCGACGCACCGGAAATCATTGGCCCGGTGCCCGCCCCGGTCGTGCAGCACGTCCTTGGGACGCTGCCGACGGCGCGGGCCTCGGCCGTTCTTCTGTCGCGCTCGCGGCACGGCCGGGCTCCCCTCTCGCGTACGGCGGTTCACAGGGACCCGAACGCTTCGAGCGGGAACGGCGGCTGGGCGAGCGGCCGGACGGCGATGCGCATCAGGATGAGCTGGTTGTCGTCCGGGCAGACCGGATTGGACGTCAGCTCGTCGCAGCGCACGCAGCGGTGGACGACCATCCAGTCACCGGTGCGCAGCACGGCGATGGCGATCGGCGACATCCGCCCGTGGCACCCGCTCGGACCGCCCTCGACCTGGTCGAGGACGTGCCGCGAGTGCAGGCAGGACGGACAGTGGTTCCGCCGCGCGCCGTCGCCGGCGAACGCGGACACGGTCAGGCCGCACCAGGCACAGCCGAACGTGGCGGTCTTCTGGGCGCTGCTGGTGGTGGTGGTGTTGCGCGTGTGGGAGGTGCTGGACACCCGGGGTGCTCCTTGCTGGAGGTCAACGATGACAGCAAGAGCAGGCCGAGCGGCCTCGACGACGATCCGTCAGGCAGTGTGGCGAGGCGCACTCGGCGCGGTCCGGGACATCAAGACACCCTCTCGAAAACACACGGAGCCATCACGGCTGCGAACGTACGGAGCGGCGAGCGTAACAACGCCGCCGACGCCCGTGCCACCGAATTACCCCGCCCCCACTAGCCTGAGGTCGCATCACGTGAGACCGGACGGCCGAGCGCGGGAGCGGCCGTCCGGGCGCAGGGGAGTAGTGTGGCGGCTCTCCGAGATACCGCAGCTGCCCGACTCCTGCGCGGCACCCCCCACGCCGGCACCTTTGTCACGGAATCTGGAGCTGCCCGGCACCGATCTTGGTGATCTTCGGCATCTGCTCCTTGGGAGACCTCCGGAGAAGCTTCAGTTCACGCCCTTCCACCCAGGCATTCCAGGCCTTGATGTAGTAAAGGAGATGCTCCCTCGAGTCATCGCTACGTCGGTAGCGCTTGCCTGCGGCAAGGCCCAGCATCGTGTTTCGGAACGTGAGTCTCGGATCCCCCGCTTCCAGACCCGCCCCAGTGATGAGCTTCTCGAGCCAGTTCGTCTGGTCGATGTCCGGGCGCGCCATGGCCGTGACGTACCAACCGATCGCAGAGGCCGTCACTGTGATCTTGATGGCACGATTCATGGCGAGGCCTCGGTTGAGGGCCTCGCGCATACCAGGGTGCGCCTCCAGAACCCCGAGAAGCTGGTCATTCGTCGTCCACGCAGAGCCACTGGACCAGGAGACATCGGGCTGGTTCAAGTAGTTGTGCAAGCCTCGCAGCGCTGCCGCAAGATGCGTACTGTTGCTCTCCCCCGCCAAGGACAGGGCATCGCTTCCCGTCCGCTTTCGCCCCGTGTCCATGACTGTGAACGCCGAGCGGGAGACGCCGCGGGTCACCGACATCTCTACGGCGATGTTTGCCTTCACAACCGCCGCCAGCCTGTGCTGGCCGTCGATCAGGGTGTCGTCTTCGTCGAATGCGATGCCCTGGTGCGTCAACTGCCACTCACCGCGCTCGATCACCCGCGTGAGCTGGGCGACCGCCTGACGACTCAACGGACGGTTGGTCAGATTTCGCTTGAGCCACTCACTTGCCAAAGTGGGTGTCACCAGCAGGACTTCGGTGTACAACTCTACTCCTCGGATCCACTACGATGCGGCCGAAACACTGCGCTCGCACCGACCGCTCCAATGATCTTTGGCTACTTGCCACAACAGCCGGACCCTCCGCACGACATGGCTCGGATCGCGATTGGGATCGCACATGACGGCGAGAGCCATGGCAATCGACTCTACGATCGGCCACTTCGGCGGGGCGGATTCAACCAACAGTGCCTGTCGGATGGTCTCGTGGCTCGGCACCACGGCATGACCAGACCTACGCGCAGTCCTACTGATGTCCCGTAGGCTCGGGCTTCCGGCCTCTCGCCGCAGCTCCACAAGCGCCCCGATAAAGGCCCTGCACGGGTCTGTTTCGGCGGCGCCCACGTCCCTTGCCATGGGACCTCCGTGACTCTCCATTGACTCTTCAACTGCCCATCAGTCTAGGGCCGTCGACGAGACACCACCGTCGAGTTTGCTCATCGAATATGTCCAGTTGTGTCAAGTCTGCAGACCTGTCGAGAAGATCCGATGGGGCGCTGGCATCGAGAGCCCGACACCCTGACGGCATGAGAGTCGCCGACATGAATGCCGCTGCGGGCGAAAGTCCGTCACAGTCATCGCACATCACCCTTGAGCAGTCGCCGTCGGGGCCTTCGATGCTTCCGCCAGTCCTGCTCCGGCTCCCCCTAAGGCAGTTGGGTGTCGACCGAGCGAGTCACCCCGAGCACTCAAAGGTCATGAGCGTCCGCGGGCCACAGTACCCGACGCGGCGCCGGGCTACGATCGGCCGCGCTCGCAATGCTCAACTCACTAAGTGTCATGCGCTGATGATCGATGCTGACTCGATTCGGCGAGACGCAGCCCGCCCAGCCCCGCCATCTGGTCACTGCAGTCGACGGCCGTGAGCGGACGCGGTGGTCGAAGCATGGGAACAGCCGGCCGGCCAGGACAACGATCACGGTCTGCGATAGCCCGGCGGCCCCCTCGATCAGATGCCCAAACATCCGCAGGATCAATGGAGTTGACAAGGCCGCGAACCTGGTCGCGAACCATGCGGATCTGGGAGTCCGCAGACAGTCGCGCGCCCGCGAGGGTTCTGCCCGACACTTACGAGGCTGCCGCCAGGTCTCCGGACTCTTCCGGGCAGGCAGCAAGGAGGATCGGCCCAATGGGGTCCACACCAGTCGACCGTAGTCCTCCATCGTCATGTGGCAGGCTGCATCGGGCTCCCCATCGCACACTCCGCTGACCGGCACATGGCGTCTACAGAGGCGCCGCGGTGTTGCCCCGCGTCCGTCACGTCGAACCGGCCAGACGCCGGGTACGTTCAGTTCAAGTCCGGCCCACCGCCATCAAGGAGGAGAGTGGAGCCACGAACAGGTCGATGGAGAACAGCTGGAACCACAGCGCCTTCGTCACCCGGGATCACGCCGTGCCGGGCATGGCCCGGTCAGGCGGGGGTGGGGAGGAGGGTCGGGTCGTGGGCGAGGTCGGTGAGGAGGGCGTCGAGCTTGGCGCGGTCGACGGAGGGCATCAGGAAGACGTGCGCGTAGTTGCGCAGGGTGGCTGGGTCGCCGGGGGTGGTGAGGACGTTCTCGCAGGAGAGGGACCACTTGGCGACCAGGTCGGCGCCGGGCTTGCGGAAGCGGACGGTGATGGCGCCGGGGGTGCGGGCCGGCCACAGTTCGGCGCCGGTCTCCTGCTCCAGTTCGCGCAGGCGGCGGTCCAGGTAGGCGGCCAGTTCCTGGGAGCGGCGGATCCGGTCGACCTGGTCGCGGTAGGAGTGGCGGGAGAGGTGGTCCCAGAGCACCAGCGGGGAGAAGCCGTTGCGGGAGCCGGCGAAGGTGCTGTCCGGCGCGCCGATGTACTCGGGCTGGGTCGGCGGTTCGAGCTGGTACTTGGCCTTCGTCATGAAGACGCCGCACGGCCACGGCACTCCGGCCCACTTGTGGCCGCTCATCGCGATCGACGCGACCGGGTCGACGTCCCCGGACGCGCGGCTCGGCAGGGTGAGGCCGAAGTCGAACTCCGGTGCGCCGGCGCCGGGCTCCGGCGCCCAGCCGTAGGCCGCCGGGTCGTCGGCCGCCATCCGCAGGAACGGCGCGTACCCGGCGCCGAGCGCGCCGTCGACGTGGATCCAGAAGCCGCGGCGCTCGCCGCTCCCGGCGGCCGGCAGCAGGCCGTGCCGTTCGAAGACCGGAAGCAGCCGTTCGCACGCGCCGCGGACGTCGTCGTGGGCGCCCTTGAACGTGCTCCCGAGGTTGAAGTTGACGAAGATCGGGTGCCCCTTCGCCGCGAAGAACTCCACCAGCGCCGCCAGCGCGTCCACGTCGACGGCGCCGGGCCCGTCCCAGGAGTGGCCGGACGGTCCGGGCAGCGAAGGCACCTCGGCGGGCCAGTCGCCGCCCAGCGGGCACTCGTCCGGGTAGTCCGCCGTGCCGACCGCGTGGAAGGTGTCGACGCCCAGCACCCGGACGGCCTTGGCGAAGGAGTAGTGGGTGTCCTCCGAGTAGAACGCCACCGGACGGAGCCCACCGGGGCGGGTCAGGTAGTCGCGGGCGTTCCAGAGCGCGTACATGTTCCCCTCGGTCGAGCCCATCGAGAGCATGTAGCCCCAGTAGGACTCGGGGTCGGCCGGGTCGTACGGGCGCCCGGCGTGCCAGAGGCGCGCGTAGTAGTCGAGGACGGCGCGTTCGACCACCTTGGTGTTGGGCTTGTAGCCGCCGCTCTGGAACGGGTCACCGAGGTTGTTGATGTTGCTCAGCATGAAGCGGGCGAGGTCGAGGGCGCTGCCCGCGGGGTCCTGGGTGGCCTGGTAGCCGACCAGGTGCCGGCGCTTGCGCGTCAGGTACCCGTCCATCCGGTCGAGGGCGCGCAGCCGCTCGCCGTCGGTGAGCCCCTCGGCGGGTATCGCGAACTCCGCGCTCTCCGGCGCCGCGTCGATGTGGACCGGGGCGGCGGCGTGGAAGGTCGTGGGGCTCATGGGTGGGGCGCTCCGGGTGCACGGGGGACGGGACACGGCCCAGGGCCGCTCGCCCGCCAGGATGGAACTTTCGACCACCCGGGCGAAAGCCTTCCGCAGAAGATTCGGAATCAGCCGTGCCTGCCTTGCGGATCTGCGAAGTGATCGGGGACTCTGAGCGGCGTGCCGAATTTTCCGCAGGCCCACCGGGCCCCCGTCGACGACACCGACCGCGCGATCCTGCGCGTCCTCGCCGAGAACGCCCGCACGCCGAACAACGCGCTCGCCGAGTCCGTGGGCATCGCCCCCTCGACCTGTCTGGCGCGGGTGCGCGCGCTGCGCGAACGCGGCATCATCCGCGCCTTCCGGACCGAGATAGACCCCGCCGCCATCGGGCTGCCGCTGCAGGCGATGATCTCGGTGCGGCTCCGGGCGCA
This sequence comes from Kitasatospora sp. NPDC097605, assembly GCF_040302725.1. Lineage (NCBI taxonomy): Bacteria > Bacillati > Actinomycetota > Actinomycetes > Kitasatosporales > Streptomycetaceae > Kitasatospora > Kitasatospora sp. NPDC097605. The sequence continues at coordinate 269,421 of NZ_JBEOSF010000003.1, forward strand.
CACCCGCGAGCAGAACGAGAGCTTCCGGAGCACCGCCCCCGACCTGCCGGGCGTCCTCGCGGTGTTCCACATGGCCGGGTCCGACGACTACCTGCTGCACGTCGGCGTGGCCGGCCCGGAGGAACTGCGCGACTTCGTCGTGGACCACCTCACGACCCATCCCGCGGTGGCGCAGACCCGGACCAACCTGATCTTCGAGCAGATCCCGGGTCGCCGTTACCTGACCGGCGACTGACGTCGCTCGGCGGCGGCCGGATGACGGGGCCCGACCGGGTTTCGCGCTACCGCCCGTCGGCGTAGAGGGCCTGGACGGTGGCGTAGGCGGGGGCGTCGACGGGGGCGGCGGCCGGGCCCGGGGTGCCGGCGCGGATGGCGAGGGCGGTGGAGACGGCGGCGGCGAGGGCGGTGCGGTAGAGGTACGAGCCGAGGCTGACGCGGGCGACGCCCAGGGCCGCGAGTTCGGGGAGGGTCGGCCCGGTCGGCGTGTAGAGGATGTTCAGCGGGCGGGCGAGGCCGCCGCAGAGCCGCTCGATGGCGGCCGGATCGGTGAGACCGGGGACGAACAGGCCGTCGGCGCCCGCCAGTTGGTAGGCGTCGAGGCGGCGGTCGGTCTCCTCGTCGGGGTCGGGCAGGGCCAGCCAGTGGGTGTCGGTGCGGGCGTTGACGAACAGCGCCGGGGCCGCGGCCTTGACCGCGGTGATCTTGGCGGCGTGCAGGGCGGCCGGAGTGAGCGTGCCGTCCGGGCGGCCGTCCTCCAGGTTGATGCCGACGACCCCCGCGTCCGCCAACTCGGCGGCGAACGCGGCGACTTCGTCCGGATCGTCGCTGAATCCGTTCTCCACGTCGACGGAGAGCAGATAGCGCCCGGAGCCGCCGAGGCGGCGGGCCAGCCGGAGCGTCTCGTCGCGGGTGGCCGCCGCGCCGTCGGGCAGTCCGGCCGCCGCCGCGACGCCGAGGCTGGTGGTGCCGATGGCGGCGAAGCCCTGCTCGGCGAGGACGGCGGCGGAGGCGTGGTCCCAGGCGTTGGGGAGCAGCAACGGCGCGCCGGGGCGGCGGTGCAGGGCGGCGAACGGGGTGTCGAGCGGGGTGTCGAGCGGGGCGCGGTCCAGCGGGGCGTCGAGCGGCGTGGAGCTCATCGGGCAGTGGTCCTCTCGTGCGGGCGGAGGTCGCCGACGGCGTCCGCGTAGTAGGCGGACTCGGCGACATGGAAGGCGATCTGACGGAACGACCAGCCGCGCCCGGGCGAGCGGTCGAGCTGGTCGGGGGTGAGCGCGGCGAGGCGGGCCGCCCAGATCCGGGCCAGCCGGGTGAGCCGGCTGCGGGCCTCGTCCAGGTCGGCCGGGGTGAACGGCGCCAGGTCGGCGGGCGTGGTGGTGGCGGAGGCGTGCCAGTGGTCGGGCTGGGTCGGTTCGCCGGCCAGCCGGGCCTCCACCTCCGCCAGGTGGTCGAGGAGATGGTCGGCGACCCGGCGGATCGCCTTGTGCGGGGTGTACGTGCGGCCGTCGGTGGCGACCGGGCGCCCGTCCCACCCGGTCCACGTCTGCGCGAGGGCGAGGACGTGCTCGACCATGGCGGGGACCAGCCCGACGGGGTCGCGGTCGTCGGTGTCGGGGACGTCGGGGTCGGGAATGCCGGTGGAGGGGACGTCGGCGTCGGGGATGCCGGCGGAGGGGACGTCGGCGTCGGGCACGGACCCGTCCTGCTCCGCCGCCGGCGGGAGGGCGGAGGCGCCGTGCAGGATGCCCGCCGCGAGGGCGAGCGCGTGCGTCCGGCCGGGGCAGGGCCTCGGCGGGGCGCCGAAGGTCAGCGGCGGCAGGTCGGGGCGGCCGGCCTGGGCGGCGGCGATGTCGAGCAGCACGTCCGCCCCGGCCGGAACGGGCACCCCGCCCACCGCGGTCGGCCGGACGGCGCGGCGGCGCATCGTCCGCACGGGCGGGTCGTGCCGCAGCGCGGCGGCGACCGGGTCCGCGGTCCCGGCGTCGGCCGCCCGCGCGTGCTCCACCAGGGTGGCGGTGGCGTCGCAGGCCTGGACGAGCAGCCCGATCCGGTTGGCGGCCCAGGCCGTGTCCGCCGCCCGCGCCGTGTCGTCCCTCTCCGGCAGCATCCGCGGCAGCAGCCAGGCCACCGCCGCGTCGGCCTCCGGGTCCTCGGGCCGCTCCGTGAAGTACGAGCGCGCGACCACCCCGACCGCCCGGGCCACCGCCTCCGGCTCCGCCAGCCCCAGCGCCTGCGCGAGGACGCGGACCGCCCGCACCCGCACATCCGCCTCGAACCCGGCCGCCGCCGCCTGCCGCAGCGCGTCCGGATCGAGCCCGGCGAGGTCCGCCTCGACGAACGCCCGCCGGGCGGCGTGGTGCTCGCCCGCGCTGAACCGGGCCACGGTGGCCCGCAGCCAGGCCATGCCGCCGACCGGCCCGGACTCGGCGGGCGGCGGCACCAGCGCCGGATCGGCGAGCGCGGCGGTCACCTCCTCGTACCGGGCGAAGGAGATCTCGACGGAGGGCAGGAGAACAGCGGTGGAATCGGCCATGCGCCCACGCTAGGACCGGAACGTTTCGGCCCCCGCCGAACCGTGCCCGAGGCACCATGGACCCATGTCACTCGCCCACCTCGCCGGCCTGCTCGCCGACCCGACCCGCGCCGCCTTCTGCATGGCCCTGCTCGACGGCCGCGCCTGGACGGCCGGCGAACTGGCCCGCCACGCGCGGGTGGCGCCGTCCACGGCGAGCGAGCACCTGTCCCGGCTGATCGCCGGCGGCCTGCTGGCCGAGGAGCGCCAGGGCCGCCACCGGTACGTCCGGCTGGCCGGCCCTGAGGTCGCCACCCTGATCGAGGACCTGGCGTCCTTCCCCACCCCGGCCGAACCCACGGACCGGCCGCCCGCCCCCGCCCCCGGTTCGCTGCGCGAGGCCACCCGGACGAGCGCCGAGGCCCGCGCCCGCACCTGCTACGACCACCTGGCCGGCCGCCTGGGCGTGTCCGTCCGCGACGCCGTCCTCGCCCGCGGCCTGGTGACGGACGAGGACGGCCCGGCCCTCACCGACCGCGGCCGTTCCTGGCTGGCCGAGCTGGGCGTGGAACTGCCGCCCCGGGCCGGACGCTCCGGCGGCCGCCCGGTGGTCCGCACCTGCCTGGACTGGACGGAACGGCGCAGCCACCTGGGCGGCGCGTTCGGCGCGGCGCTCTGCCGGACGGCGCTGGACCGGGCCTGGGTCGAGCGGATCGGCTCCGGGCGCGCCCTGCGGGTGACCCCGGACGGCGACCGCGCCCTGCGCGAGCTGCTCGGCGTCGCACTGTGAGCCCACTCGGCCTACCCCCGCACAGCCCAGCGTCTTCGCCCCCCGCTCAGCCCATCGTCTTCGCCCCGTCCAGCGCCTCCCGGATGATGTCGGCGTGCCCGGCGTGCTGCGCCGTCTCGGCGATGACGTGCAGCAGCACCCGCCGCACCGACCAGGTGGCCCCGGGCTCGAACCACGGCGCCGCCGGCAGCTCCTGGGCCCGGTCGAAGTCCGGCAGGCTCGCCACCAGCGTGTCCGTCTCGGCGGCCACCCGCTCGTAGGCGGTGAGCAGCCCGGCCAGGGTCTCGCCCCCGGCCATCCGGAACTGCCCCGCCCAGTCGACCGGCTCGGCCTCCATCGCGGCCGCGCCTCCGACGGCGAACCGCATCCAGCGCGCCTCCACACCGCTGACGTGCTTGATCAGCCCGCCCAGGCACAGCTCGCTGACCGTGGTGCGCCGGGCGGCCTGCTCGTCGGTGAGGTCGCGGACGGTGTACCGCAGGAAGCCCCGGTGCTTGTCCAGGGTCTCCAGCAGGTCCGCCCGCTCCCCTTGCAGCGCGGTACCGCCGGAGGTCACTCCGCCACCATGGCCGGCATCTCCCCGGCCGTCTTCCCGAGGTCGATCACGCCGAACGCCGCGCCCTGCGGGTCCCCGACGGCCGCGAACCGGCCGAACGGGCTGTCCATCGGGCCGAAGTACAGCTTTCCGCCGCGTTCGGTGATCTTGGCGATGGTGGCATCGCAGTCGTCCACCGCGAAGTACACGCTGAGGTAGTTCGGCGCCTGGGGCGGCAGGTCCTTCGGGCCCGCCTGCATCCGGCCGAGCACGGGCTGCTCGCGGACGTTGTAGATCTTGTAGTCGACCTCGCCGGAGTCCATCCGCTTCACCGCGTACGGGAAGACGGCGGGGAAGAAGCCGTCCGCGGCGGCCCCGTCGCGGGTGATCACCTCGGCCCAGGTGTACGCGCCCGGCGCGCCCTGCTTCTCGAAGCCCTCGTGGGTGCCGGCCTGCCAGACGCCGAAGACGACGCCCGCCGGGTCCTTGGCGATCACCATCGAGCCGAACTCGCCGACCGTCATCGGGCCCATCAGCACCTCGCCGCCGTTGCCGCGGATCTTCTCGGCGGTGCCGGCGGCGTCGGGCGAGGCGAGGTAGAGGCACCAGGCGGAGGTCACCTCGCCCCCCTGGTTCGGCATCGGCGGGACGATCGCGGCGACCGCCTTGCCGTCGGAGTAGGCCTGGGTGTAGTTGCCGTACTCGGTGGAGGACTCTCCGAAGGTCCAGCCGAGCACGTCGCCGTAGAACGCCTTGGCGCCCTCCAGGTCGGCGAACATCGCGTCGGCCCAACAGGGCGTTCCCTCGGGTAGCACAGCCATGACGAAGCCTCTCGTGTGACGTTTTGTCCCGATTCGCCACCCTAGCCAGTCCCCCACCCGTCCGCGCGCGCAGAAGCACGCACAGAGGCACGCACAGAAGCGCGCGGAGACGCCCCGGAGACGCCCCGGAGACGCGCCCGTGGACGCGCGCAGAAGGCGGCGGCCCGCCGGGGCCGGAACCCCCGACGGACCGCCGCCCACCGTCCGGCCGGCCGCTACCCGATCGCCACCCGGCCGACCACGCCCGCCAGCGAGGCCGCCGAGGTCCCCAGCCCGGTCGGCCGCGCCGAGAGCACGCCCACCACCCCGCCGCCCGGCTCGACGGCCTCCTCCGCGACGGTGGCCGGCACCCCGGCCGCCTCCCGCCCGAAGTGCCGCAGCAGGTCCTCCTCCCGGTACCGCCGGCATCCCCGGTGCCAGACCAGGATCCCGGCGAGCCAGTTCTCCAGCTCCCTGACGTACCCGGCGAGCACCGCCCTGGCCGGCCCGTCCAGCCCGAAGTCCTCGCTCAGTACCGGGAGTTCCTCGGCCACCACGTGCCGGAACTGGTCCAGGCGCGCGTGCATGAGGTCGTCGACGATCCGCACCGCCGCCGGGTAGTCGCAGGTGAAGAAGTTCTGCACCACCAGGACGGCGTTGTGCACCTCGCCCTCGAACTCGATCTCCTTCTGGTAGGAGAACAGGTCGTTCATCATGCAGGCGTAGTCGGCGGCCGCGTTCTCCAGCGAGCGCATCGGGCCGCTCGCGTAGACCCCGTCCGGTACGACGTTCCCGTGCGCCAGCCGCGCGAGGCTCATGGTGAGGTCCGAGCCGAAGGTGGACCGGCGCATCTCCAGGTAGTCGACCGGGTCCGGGATCCGGTTCTGCAGCTGGTTGTTGAGCTCCCAGATCCAGCTCAGCGTCATCGTCTCGACGGCCCCGCGCAGCGTCCGCCGCGCCGCGGCCGTCATCGGCCCGGCGGTCCGCTCCCAGAGGTCGGCCAGCCCGCGCTCCAACGCGGTGAGCGGCTCCGCGCCCGGTTCGCCGTCGACCGGCATGAGCAGCCGGAAGCGGGCGTGGGCGGCCTTGGCGCCGGCCAGGTCGCCGGTCCGGCCGAACGCCACCGGGAAGTAGTCGTCCGCGTAGGTTCCCCAGGCCAACCAGTCGGTGGTGAGGTCGAGTTGGTCGGCGCTGGCGTCCGGGTGGATGCCGGCCGCGCAGAGCGCGAGGTCGTAGTCCGCCATGCTCTCGGCGGTCCACAGACCCGCGGTCGGGTCGTCCGGCCGGAGCTCCAGCAGGCCCGTCCGGTCCGCCCAGGCCAGCGTGTGCAGCCGCGAGGACTCCAGATAGGGGCTGAGGCCGACCGTGAACGGCAGCCGGAACTCGGGCAGTTGCGACGGTCCGACGGCCTGGAACGGCACATGCGCGTGCGACCGCGCCCGCCGCACCCCCGGATCGACGTCCCCGCGCGAGCCCCCGACCGGGCCGGTCCCGGGTGACTCCAGCGACGCCCCCGTCCCCGGCACCCCGAGCAGCGCGGCCACCGGCGACTTCCCGACCGTCGGCGCCCAGCCCTTCGTCACCGGCCCGGACCGGCTCAACGAGCCCAGCTCATCGGCCAGGTCGTCCAGCGCCCCGCCCGGCTTCAGCACGTCCAGCGCCGACGTCCCCACCCCGCCGATCGCGAACGGGTCCCACCAGGTGGCCGTGTCCGCCGCCGCCCCGCCGCCGTTCATGTACCGGCTGGACCGCATGTGCCACTCGTGCCCGCCGGCCTGCCAGTCCTGCATGCCCTTGACGTAGGCCAGCACCCGGGCGCAGCCCTCCGGGTCCAGCCCGGTGTCCGCGAACAGTTGCGGCAGTTCGGTGACGACGGTGTTCTCGAACTGCTGGAGGCGCGAGGTGAGCAGGTCGTTGACGGCGTTCGCCGCCTCCTGCGTCGTGCACTCCAGGAACTTCTCCAGCACCAGGACGCCGTTGCTGAGTTCGCCCTCGTCCTCGACCTCGCGCTGGTACGAGAACAGGTCGTTGCGCAGATGGACGCCGTCCGAGAAGGCGTCCATCAGCACCCGCAGCGGCCGCGCCCCGGACACCGCCGCCGGCACCTCCGCCCCGGCCGCGTACTCGATCAGCCCGGCCGACCAGGGCGCGCCGCCCACCTTGCGGCGCATCTCGATGTACTCGACGGGGTTGGCGATCCGGCCGGCGTTGATGTTGGCGAGCTCCCAGAGCGACTCGTTGAGCAGGTTCCGGGTGCTCTCCGCGAACCGCACCCGCCAGTCCTCACCCATCGCCGGCACGGTGCGCCGCCACAGGTCCGCCAGCCCGGCCTCGACCGGGTTGGTGGGCTCGGGCAGCTCCGCGTCCGGGTCGGCCGGCATGAACAGCGGCAGCCGGTCCAGGTACGCCTTGCCGCCCACCCGGTCGTTGGTCCGCTTGAAGACCTCCAGGAAGTGGTCGTCGAAGAAGAACACCCAGACGTACCAGTCGGTGACCAGCGACAGCGCCTCCGCGGACGCGTCCGGATGGGTGTACGCGCAGAGCAGCCCGTAGTCATGGGCGTCCAGGTCCGCCCGGGTCCAGATCCCCGACCCCTCCAGCATGCCCATCTCCCGGGCCCATCCGGAGGAATGGGCCCGGGCCTCGTCGAGATGGGGGTTGAGCCGCGCCGGGTGCGGCACGTAGAAGGACGGCAGTTCGAACGGCTGGGACACCGGGCGAGCCTTTCTGGACGCGTCGACGAGGCCGACTCAGCTTTACCCGACTTCAACGATCTCAGCCGGAGAACCGGAACAGTCATATGAGATTGACTGGTCCACTCGAACACCTGCCCAGCTCCACACCCCCGACTAGCTCATCCGTGCGACTGATCGGCCCCACCCCACCCATCCTCAACCGCCCGCCCGTCCCCCCGCGGATCCCCGTTGACGGACCCCCGCAGCACGTCCCACGCCGACGCGACCGGCCCACCGCCGTCGGTGCCGGCGGGGATGTCGGTGGCGGTGGCGGCGTCGGTGTCGGTCGCGCCGTCGGTGCCGGTGCCGGTGTCGGTGCCGGTGTCGGCGTCGGTGCCGGTGTCGGCAGGCCGCACCGGGCCCACCACGAACACCCGCTGCCCCGGCACGCCTCCGGGGGCGTCCGCCGACGCCGTCTCGTGCTGCGACGGACCGGCCGGGTTCCCCCCGGGTCCGCCGCCGTCGGGGATCCCGCCACCGACGCCCCCGTCATCTCCGGAGGCCCCGCTGCCCCCGTCGTCCCCGAGGCTCTCCCAGATCCGCGCCGCCGCGCCGGGCCGCCCCGCCGCCTCGGTGAACCTGGCCACCCGGTGGGCGTAGACGGTCCGGTCACCGTCCTCCCTGAGCTCGATGTCGTCCATCAGGTCGTTCAACGGCCCGACCACCGACGGCCCCCGTTCCGGCCCCGCCGGTTCGGTCCGCTGCCCCGCCGGACCCACCGGCCCGAACGGCCCCACCGGCCCGAACCCCGGCCCCGGCACCCCGCTCGGACCAGCACCCCCCGTTCCTCCCCCAGCCGAGTCCGCGGCGCCCCCCGTGGCCGCCACCGGCCCGGCGATGTCCAGGAACGGCACCTCGTCCACCGCCCCCGCCGCTCCCGTTGCCACCAGGTGCCGGTACAACACGTCCACCGCCTGGTCGTTGGCGGCCGCCGCGAGCTGTGCCAGCGGCCCGATCATGTCGACCGCGCCCTGCACCTCCTCGTCGTTCCGCGCCAGCCACCACACCACCGCGCTACCCGGCGACTTGAGGACGTCCTCGCCGAGGTAGGCGCGCTTGTTCCGCTCGTACCTCCGCTCGTGGTCCCAGATCTCCTCCGCCTTGCGGACCTCCGCCAGCTTGTCCAGCCGCGCGCGGTCCGCCTCGGGAAGGGCGAGACTGACCTGCCCGGCCATCGCCACCACGATCCCGGAGCTGTCCGGGCTCAGCGTTCCGAGCAACCCGTCCAGCCGGTGCCGGACCAGCTCCGGCCGCCCGGGGTGCTCCCGCTCGGTGAGCGCGCCGGCACGGGCCAGCACCGCCTCGATGGCCAGGGTGCCCGGCTCGGCGTGAACGACGCCGCCGGGGTTGGACAGCTGCCGCCACCAGACCGTGGCGGAGAAGATGAAGTCGTAGTCCCGCACCGCGCTCGGCAGCGCCACGCCCGTCACCGAGGTCGTCTGGAAGGGCTGCTCGACCGGCGGCTCCGGGGCCGGGGCCGGGGCCGGGGCCGGGACAGGCGCAGGGGCGGGGGCGGGAGCGGGAGCGAATGACGCGGGTCCGTAGACGCCCGACTCGGACGCCGACAGCCGGTGTGAAGGCGCAGGCGCAGGCCGGGCCCGTGTCATCGAGGTCAGCAGCACCAGCGCCACCGTCGCGGCGGAGCCCGCCACCCAGAGCCAGACGGGCCACTTCAGCCCCACCCCCAAGGAGGCGGGAATCGCCCCGGCGGCGATGGCCAGCGCGGCCGTACGGGTCTTCTCCATTGAGCTCACCTCGTCCTCTCGTCGGTCCGCAGCACCGGGGCCGGCTCGATGCCCTGCGCGCTGTCGATCTTCTGCCAGAGCCGCCTTGCCACTTCGGCCCGCCCGGGCCGCTCCTCGCGGGGACCGTCGGCGGCCCACTCGCGCCCGGTCAGGTACAGCACGGTCAACCGGTCCGGCCGCGCCGCGGCCGCCCCCGCGACGAGGACATCCGTCAACCACTCACCGTTCCCCGGCCCCGTCCGGGCCGCCGACAGCCACCGGTGCACCGTCGCCGTCCATTGCTCCCGGCGGGCCACCGCCAGGACCTTCGCCCAGGTGGCGGCCAGCGCGCCGGCCGGGACCCAGCGCCGCGGCGGCGGCTCGCCGACCAGCTCCAGGAAGAGCGGGACATCCACCAGCCACGGGTCACGGGCCGCCAGCCCCTCCCGGAAGCGGTCCAGCAGTTTCACGTACAACCGCCGGTCCTGCCGGACGAGTTCGTACAACGTCTCCCGCACCACCGCCGGACCGCTCCTCCGTGTGCGGCGCGCGAGGTGGTGGAGGCGGACGACGGCCTGGTCCGGGTGGGTACTGGCCATGACCTCACCGCAGGCCCGGGCCAGCACCACGGCGAGGGCCGGCGCGGGCTGCTGGGTCTTCGCCCACTCGTAGATCTTGGTGCGGAACCCGGCGCCGTACCGGTCGTGGTCGAGGCCCAGCCGGAGCACGGCCAGCGCCTCCTCCGCGCGCTGGGGCACGGCGGCCCACTCACCCGCGAGCCGGTGCAGCGTCCTCCAGTCGTCCGCCCGCAGGCTCTGCTCGGTGAAGCGCTCCACCAACCGTTGCCGGTCCACTTGCGCGAGCGCGGGGTGCGGCTCGTCCACGGCGTCCGCCACCCACTGGCCGAGCCGCTCCCGCATCCACGGCAGATAGGTCCAGAAGTGCGTGCGCACCGCCCCGTCGTACGCCAAGGAGTCGAAGCGGATCCGGCCACGCACATCGATCCTCAGTGGCAGCGCCTTGAGCCGCTCCGCCAGATCGGCCCGCTCCAGCGGCGGCCGCTCGTCGGGCGTGTGCTCGACCAGGCCGAGCAGCCGGTCCGTGTGATGGAAGACCGCGGCCGCGGGCGCTCCGGCCAGCATGGCCGCCACCAGCAGCAGCGCGCGCTGCGGACCCGACGGCAGACCTGCGACCTTCTGGGCCACCTCTCCGGAGCGGTCACTCAGCGCGCCCAGCGCCTGTCGGATCCACTCGGCGGCCGGCCCGGCCGGGTCGGCTTCCTTCGCCCGGGCCACCACATCGGCGAAGCGCTGCATGTCGCGCATCGCGAAGCGGCGCAGCGAGGCGACGAGTTCCTCGCTGCGAAGGTCCGCTGACGCCAGCCGGACCTCCTTCCCCTCCAGGTGCCGGCGGAGCACCGCCACTTCCCTCGGCCGTCCGATCCCGACCACCAGCTGGTGGAGCGCCGGGAGCAGCGCCTCCTGGTCGGCGGAGGGGAGGATGGCGACCAATCGGGCTCCGGCCTGCTCCACCCGGCCCCAGTAGCCGTACAACTGCTGCTGAGCGGCCTCGTAGTCCTCCTCCGCGATGCCGGAGAGGTCCAGCAGCAGCCGGTCCCCGGCCTCCGGGGGCGTGCTGTCCTCGTTCTCCGGAGAGAAGGACAGCTCCACGAACGGAGTCGTCGGATCGTCGGGATCGTGCAGCAGCATCACCGCCGCCGTCCGCCGTCCGCTGCCGGGCGGCCCGGCGAGCAGGACGGTGGTGCCGGGCGCCGTGAGCCGGTTCCGCGCCTCGCCGAAACCGGGCGGCGCGACGAACCTCCGCAGCAGCCACAGGCGTTGGTCGAGAGCCACCCTGGACCGGGCCACCTTGGGCCGGGGCATTCCGAAGTCGCCCCCGAAGAGGTTGTACTGCGGCCCGGGCCCGGTGTGGGTCGGCCCGCGGGCCTCGTCGATCCGGATGCCGCCGTCGGTCACCGGTCCCGGCCCTCGCGTTCGGGCCGGCGGCCGTCGGACCACTGCTGCGCGGTCCCGCGCTCGACGTAGTTGCCGCTGAAGCTGCCGCCGTCGCCGTTGAACTGCACCCCGCCGCTGCGCAGGTCGTTGTGCTGCGGACCGCTGCCGGTGTTCACCGGGCCGCTGGCGTTGTTGATGAAGGTCCCCACGTCCCCTCCGACGTTGCCGATGCCGCCGCTCTGGCGGTGCGTGTAGTCCCGGGCCTGGACGACGCTGCCGTCCACCCGGCCGACCCGGTTGGCGACGTCGCCGGCCGCCTCCGCGCTGCGGGCGATCTCCCGCTCCGCCTCGGCGAGCCGGGGCACCGCGTCGGCGAGGTCGTCACCGATCCGGGTGAGGTCGCCGTCCGCGTTGCGGGTGTCCAGCCGGCGGTACTGGCAGTCGGCCAGCTCGGCCAGCTCCGGCGGCAGGTCGTGCCGGTTGAGCCTGGCCCGGCCGATCAGCACCGGGACGACGAGGGCCCCGCTCTCGAAGGCCTCGACGATCTCCCGCCGGGTCCAGTCCTCCGGGTCGTCCAGCGCCCGGGAGCCGTCGGCGGCGCGGGCGTCGGCCCAGCGCTCGCCGATGACGGCGATCAGCACGCTGCTGCGGCGCACGGCGGTCAGGAGTTCCTGCGGGAAGCGGCGGCCGACCTTGATCGACTTGCTGGCGCGGAACACCCGCTCGCTGCCGAACCGCCGGGAGAGCTCGCGTTCGATCAGGGCGGCGCCGGTGTCCTCGTCGCTGCTGCGGTAGTTCACGAAGATGTCGGGCATGGCGGAATCACCTCTCCGGTGAATGGGGTGCCGGTGGACGGCCGGAACGGGTCGGCGCCGGGGAAGCGCGACGGCGGGGTCCTCAGGACCTGGGGTGGAGTGCGGCGGCGAGCGCGGGCTGGAGCTCGCGCACCGCCCGATTGGCCCGGAACCGGGACAGCTCGCGGTCCAGCCGGGCGACGTCGGTCGCGATCGTCGCCGACCGCAATCCGGGGACCAGCGGGAGCAGTTGGGCGGCGAGCGCGCACGCGTGCTCGACCTCGCCGGCCGCCGCGTGGGCGAGGGCGCGCCGCAGGCCGTACCGGGCGCGGGTGCGCACGGCGTGCGCGGGGATCCCGGCGCACTCGCGGTCCAGGACCTCGGCGGCCCGGGCGGGGCGGCCGAGGTCGTACAGGCACCAGCCGGTGACCACGGCGGCCGGGTCGGCCAGGTTGCTGGTGCCGAGCACCGGCCCGTCGCCACCCCCGTCGGCGACGGACCGGTCGAGCAGCTCGCGGGCCCGGTCGAGGCTGCGCAGGCTGGCGGTGTGGTCGCCGGCCAGGGCGTGCCCCTGCGCCTCCCGCTGGGCGGCGAGACCGCGGATGCGCGCCGGCAGGCGGCCGTCCCGGGCGACGGGCGCGACCAGGCCCACGGTGGCGGCGGCGTCGCCCGCGTAGAAGGTGACCAGGGCGCGGCGGACCCGGGTGTACGAGCCGAGGTCCCGGTCGTCGCCGCCCTCGGCCAGCTCGACGGCGCGGGCGGTCCACCAGAGCGCGGATGGATCGTCACCGGCCTCCTGGGCCATCCAGCCGGCGAACTCGGCGTACCGCGCGGCCAGGCCGAGCAGCCGGACCCGGGCCACCGCGTCGGCCTGGAGGGCGAGTTCGCGCAGGGTGTGGGTCTGCACGGTGAGCATGGGCAGCAGCAGGGCGGGGTCGGTGCTCTGGCCGAGCAGCCGCATCTGGTCGAACTGGGCGCGGAAGATCTCCGTCGGCGAGGCGTCCGCCCGGGGTGTCTCCCGGGTCTCCGCCCGACCCGCTCCGGCCGCTCCCGCGACACCCGTTCCCGCGACGCCCGCTCCCAGGACCGTCGTCGCGCCGGCGGCGAGCAGTTGGCGCCGTCCGAGGCCGCCGGGCCAGCGGACGCCGTCGCGGTCGACCCGCAGGAGTACGGACTCCCCGTCGGCCGCGGCCTCGCCCGCCCGCGTTCCGCGCCCGGTGCTCCCCTCGGGCGGTGCCAGCCTCTCCAGCTCGCCGCCGGCGCCCAGTTGGGCATCGCAGCGGCGGGCAAGGTCGGGCGGCGGGGCCTTCTGCCCGCGCTCGATCTTGCTGAGGTGGCCCTTGCTGTAGTTGAGCAGCTCGGCGAGCCGGGTGAGCGTCAGCCCGGCCGCGAGCCGCCGCCTGCGCAACTCGGGACCGAATCCACTCGCGGGCGAACTGGACGTGCGCATGCCAACCCCCTCCTCGGAAACCGTCCGGCCACCTGTCGTCGTCGGGGGCCGGAAGCGGGCTCTCCCCTGCTTCCGCCAAGAATGGTGACACGCACACCGGCGGGCCGAACGGGGATTGCGGGCGTTTCCCGTTTCCTCTTTTTCGGCCGTGCCGACATATTGGCTCCTCGCCTTGCGGACAAACCGAGTTGGACACCGGGCCGAATTCGCAATCCTGGTCACCCGCGATCGAATAGCCTCGAACGTCGAGCCCGATCAGCGTTCCGTCCAGGGGAGCACCCGCCGTGAAGTACATCGAGGTCGAGCAGAAGTTCCGACTCCTCAGCCCCGCAGGCGAGTTGAAGGCGCAGCTCAGCGCGCTCGGCGCCACGCCGGGGCGGCCGGGCCGGCAGGTCGACACGTACTACAACGCGCCGCACCGGGACTTCCTCGACAACGACGTGGTGTCCGAGTGGCTGCGCGTGCGGGTCGAGGACGGGGCGGCGTCGGTCAACTTCAAGCGCTTCCACCCGATCGAGTCACCGGCCAAGACGCACTGCGACGAGTACGAGAGCGTGGTCGGCGACGTCGAGGCCGTCCGGCGGCTGCTCGGTTCGCTCGACTTCGCCGAGCTGACCGTCGTCGACAAGACGCGCGAGGAGTGGCACGCCGACGGGATCGCCGTCGCTTTCGACACCGTGGCCGGCCTCGGCGACTTCGTCGAGTTCGAGTTCAAGGGCGACGCCGACACGGTCGACCGGGCCACCACCCGGCTGGAGGCGTTCATCGCCGCGCTCGACATCGAACTCGGCGACCGGATCCACCTCGGCTACCCCCACATGACCCTCGGTCTGGAGCAGTCGACGCCGTCGGACCGGGCCGGATAGCTCCGCCGACGAACCACCGCCTGGTTCCAAGGAATCACCGGGTCATGGCGTGTTGACGCGGCCCCCTCCTCGACCGTCCAGCAGACTGGGCGCGACCCGAGTCCACGCTCCGAGGAGGTCATCCGATGAACGTCACCGTGCGGCTCGCACAGCAGCCCGAGGCCGACGAGCTGCTCGGGAGGAGCCCGCTCGCGGCGCTCGTCGGGATGCTGTTGGACCAGCAGGTGCCCATGGAGTGGGCGTTCACCGGGCCGCTCACGATCGCGCAGCGGTTGGGGCACGAGGACCTCGACGCGCACGAGATCGCCACCTACAACCCGGAGGAGTTCGTCGCGCTGTTGTGCGAGAAGCCGGCCGTGCACCGGTATCCGGCGGCGATGGCGAAGCGGGTGCAGCAGCTCTGCCAGTTCCTGGTGGCGCAGTACGACGGGGACGCCGGCGCGCTGTGGAAGGACGTCGCCACCGGCCGCGAACTGCTCAGCCGGCTCAACGCCCTTCCGGGGTTCGGGAAGCAGAAGTCGCAGATCTTCCTCGCACTGCTCGGCAAGCAGTACGGCGTACGGCCGGAGGGCTGGCGGGAGGCGGCCGGGCTGTACGGCGAGGAGGACTCGTTCCGCTCGGTCGCGGACATCACCGGGCCGGAGTCGCTGGAGCGGGTGCGCGCCACCAAGCAGGAGGTGAAGCGCGCCGCCAAGGAGGAGAAGGCCGCGAAGGAGGCCCAGGCGAAGGCCAAGGCCCGGGTCTGAGGCGCACACCCCGGGCCCAGGGGGGACATCCCCACCATCCGGGCACCTGCTGCCGGGTCCCCGGGTCCACCTGGTACCACCGTGGCCTGCGGAGACTTCGACAACCAGGCTGAACACATCCGAAATTTCCCGGCAAAAGGAACGCTCCTGTGTTCAGTCTGAAGTCCTCCCGTCGCCGTACCGCCCGCGCCGTCGCCGTCGGTGCCCTCACCGCCGCCGCCGGCGCCACCCTCATGGCCGGCAGCGCCGGGGCGATCGTCAACGGCGGGGACTCCACCGCGAGCTACCCGTTCATGGCGACGATCCCGGAGGCGGCCCCTTCCTACGGCGTGCTCGACGGCAACTGCGGCGCCTCGCTGATCGACCGTCAGTGGGTCCTGACGGCGGCCCACTGCGTCACCGGGGAGGGCCTCGAACTGGAGGGCACCGTCCGGATCGGCAGCGACCAGCGGAAGACCGGGGGCACCGTCCGGAAGATCGACCGGACCTTCGTCCACCCCGGCTACGTGAACGGCGAGGGCGTGGCCCCCAACAAGGACGACCTCGCTCTGGTCCGCCTCGACCAGCCCGTCACCGAGCAGCCCATCAGGATCGCGCAGGAGGCGGGGCGACCGGGCACCGCCACCCGCCTGCTGGGCTTCGGCACCGAGGTCGACGGCGAGCTCGCGTTCCCGAACCGGCTCAAGGAGCTGGACACCCGCCTCGGCGCGGAGTCCGACTGCGCGCCCGGCTTCGCGGGCCCGAACCGGCTGTGCACGATCACCACCAAGCCGAAGGCGATGGCCTGCTCCGGGGACTCCGGAGGCCCGCAGCTCCAGAAGGGCCGCACCGAGGAGTGGGAACTGGTCGGCGTCACTTCGGGCCCCGGCGCCCTGAACGTGCCCTGCTCGGAAGGTCCCGGCCTCTACACCAGCGCCCCCGCCTACGCGAGCTGGATCAAGGACACCATGAAGGCCAACGGCACCGAGGCCCTCGCCGAGACCGGAACCAACGACAACACCGCGGCGCTCGCCGCGGTGGCCGGGGCGCTGGTCCTCGCCGGTGGCGCCACCACCGTCGCGCTGCGCCGCCGGAAGACGCGCCGCTCCGCCTGAACCGGGCCGGGGCCGACGGGGCCGCCCGGTGGCGAAAGCCCGTCGCCGGGCTCCCACCCGCACCCGACGCTCGAACCCCGACCGATGCCGCTGTCGCCGCGTCCGCGCTGTTCGCCCCCGACGGCCGGCTGATCGCCGTACCCCGCCGTGCCGCCCGCCGCGAGCAGCTGCTCGACCACCTCGCCCGGACGCTCTTCGAGCCGGACCCTCCGCCGCCGGGGGCGAGGTCAACGGCGCCCTGCGGACGATGCACGACGACTTCCCGGCCCTGCGCCGCCACCTCGTCGAGGGGCGGCTCCTCGCCCGCGCCAGGGTCGGCAGCAGCTGCCGGCGCGCCGACGCCCGAGAATCCCCCGGGGCGCACACGAGTGACCCCGGCCGCGCACAGCGCGCGACCGGGGCCTCCGTACGAGCCCGACGGCTACACCAGGACCAGCTCCGGCTCCTGGTCCTGCTCCGGATCCGCCACCGCCGCCGTCGGACCGGCACCCGCCGCCCTCCGCCGCCCGGGCAGCGCGAACATCAGCAGGAACACCACCCCGAGCACCGCGAGCACCCACCACATCGCGTGCTGGAACGCCCCGACGAACGGCTCGCCGGCCACCGTCCCGGCCGGCATCGCGCCGAAGAACGCCACCGACACCAGGCCCAGGCCGAGCGCCAGGCCCACCTGGTTGACCGTGTTGATCAGCCCGGACGCCGAGCCGGCGTGCTCCCGGGGGACCTCCGCCAGTACCGCGTCCGTGATCGGCGCGACGATCAGGCCCATCCCGAGGCCCATCACCACCAGCGGCAGCGCCATCTGCCAGGGCGCGATGCCGGTCCCGTACCGGTGCGCCTCACCGATGTAGACGAGCACGCCGAGCGCCATCACCAGCGCGCCCGCCTGGAGCACCTTGCGCCCGAACCGGGGGACGAGCTGCTGCACGGAGACGCCGGCCGCCGCCGAGACGGCGATCGAGAACGGGATGCCGGTCGCCCCGGCCTTCAGCGGGCTCCAGCCGAGCCCCAGCTGCATGTAGAGGGTCCAGACCAGGAAGAAGATCCCGGAGACGACGCCGAAGGTCAGCTGGACGCCGATGCCCGCCGCGAACGACTTCACCCGGAACAGCGACAGCTCCACCAGCGGCGAGCCGTCCCGCCGCGTCTTCATCCGCTCGTAGGCCACGAACAGCGCGAACACGGGCAGGCTGCCGGCCATCATCAGGTGGCCCCAGAGCGGCCAGCCGGCCTCCCGGCCGTGGGTCAGCGGGTAGATCAGCATCAGCAGTCCGGCGCTGGCCAGCACCACGCCCGGCAGGTCCAGCTTCAGGGCCCGCTCGGCCTTGGACTCGCCGATGAAGACCCGGCCCAGCAGCAGGCCGGCGATGCCGACCGGCAGGTTGATCAGGAAGATCGGACGCCAGCCGAGGCCGAACACGTCCCACTCGGTCAGCACCGCGCCGATCAGCGGGCCGCTGACCGCGCCGAGCCCGACCACCGCGCCGAACAGGCCGAACACCTTGCCGCGCTCCTCCGCCGGGAAGGTCGCGTGCACGATCGACAGCACCTGCGGCACCATCAGCGCCGCCGTCCCGCCCTGCAGGATCCGCATCGCGACGAGCATCTCGGAGCCGCTCGCGAAGCCGCACAGCGCCGAAGCGAGCGTGAAGCCGGCTATGCCGATCAGGAACAGCCGCTTCCGGCCGTAGATGTCACCCAACCGGCCACCGGTGATCAAACCGATGGCGAAGGCCAGCGCGTACCCGCCGGTCACCCACTGCACGGCGGAGAACGACGCGCCCGTGGACTCCTGGATGCTCGGGATCGCGATGTTCACGATCGTCACGTCCACCAGGTCCATGAACGAGGCCGTCATCACGATCGCCAGCGCGATCCACCTCCGCCGGTCCGAGACCGGGTCCGCCACCACGTCCGCCACCGGGTCCGCCACCGGATCCGAAACCTTGCCCACCACACGCTCCTCGTCGCCGTTCCTCGTCAGCACGTCGACGAAACTAGGGGGCATCTAGGTCAGGTCCTGACCGCCACTTCCGGCACCCTGGATGCCATGACGGACACCCCGGCACGACTCCTCAGCCTGCTCTCCCTCCTCCAGACCCCGCGCGAGTGGCCCGGCAGCGAGCTCGCCGAACGGCTCCAGGTCAGCCCCCGCACCATCCGCCGCGACATCGACCGGCTCCGCGACCTCGGCTACCCGGTCGAGGCCACCATGGGACCGGTCGGCGGCTACCGGCTGGTCGCGGGCACCGCAATGCCCCCGCTGCTGCTCGACGACGAGGAGGCCGTGGCCATCGCGGTCGGCCTGCGGGCGGCGGCCGGGCACGCCGTGGTCGGCATCGAGGAGGCCTCGGTGCGCGCCCTCGGCAAACTGCTCCAGGTACTGCCCGCCCGGCTCCGCCACCGGGTCGCCACCCTCGACCGGGCCACCCTCCCGCTGCTCAGCGGCGACGGCCCGACCGTCGACCCGGAGGACCTCACCGTGCTGGCCAACGCGGTCGCCAACCGCGAGCGGCTGCGCTTCGGCTACCGGGCCGGCGACGGCGCCCAGACCCGGCGCCAGGTCGAGCCGAACCGGCTGGTCTCGGCCGGCCGCCGCTGGTACCTGGTCGGCTTCGACCTCGACCGGGACGACTGGCGGCTGTTCCGGGTGGACCGGATCAGCGAGCCCTTCGCCACCGGCGCCCGCTTCACCCCGCGCCCGCTCCCCGCCGAGGACGCCGCCGCGTACGTGGCGGGCAAGCTCCGCCGGCAGTCCCCCACCCCGACCCTCGACGCCACCCTCCACCTGCCCGCCGACGAGGTCCGCCACCGGCTGGGCGGCTACGGCGACGCCGACGAGATCGTGCCGGTCGACGAGCGGAGCTGCCGGATCCGCTCGCACACCGACGCGCTCGACTGGCTGGCCGTGCGGCTGCTGATGCTCGGCTGCGAATTCGAGGTCCACTCACCGCCCGAGATGCACGCCCGTCTCCGCGACCTGGCCGGCCGGGCCGCCCGCGCCGCCGGCTGACGACCGGATCAGGCCTCCACCCGGTACCAGGCGTCACCGGCCCGGAACCACAGCACCCCGTCCCGCCCGTGCGCGCGCTCCCGGTCGAGCACCCCGGGCAGCCGGAGCACACCGCGCCGGTGCTCCGCCCACCTGCCGCCGGCCGTTCGCCCGTACCAGGCCAACTCGCCGTCCCCGGTGAGGAAGACGCCCCGGTCGCCGGTGACCGCGAAACCCAGCGGAAGCCGGACCGGGGACGGCACGCTGCGCGAGGTCCCGGCGGCCGGGTCGATCCGGGTGAGCAGGCTGCCCGAACTGTCCGGGTACCAGGCCAGCCAGGCCGACGTGCCCTCGGTCGCCGCCGCCAGGCCCTCCAGCGGACTCTCGGGCAACTCGCCCTCGCCCGGCCGCCAGACCACCCGTCCCCCGGGGTCCACCGCGGTCAGCCCGGGGTGCGCCAGGGGGTGGTCGCCGTAGATGCCCTCGTCCCCGAAGGCCATCCAGATCCGGCCCTCGCGGTCGGTGGTGAGCGCCCGGAGGTCGTCGCCCAGCGCGAGATCGCGGACCGGCCGCCCCTCAGCACCGAGGACGACCGCGTTCGGTGCCGAAGCATCCCGGCCACGGCCCGCCCGGTATCCGGCGAGCAGGACCCGGCGGCCGGGCAGCAGCGCCAGGTGCGCCGGCCGGACCGGCACCCGCACGAGCGGCCGCCGCCGCTCACCCCGGGCGGTCACCGTCACCAACTCCGCGTCGAACGGCGGCGGCACGGACGGGCCTCGCCCGTCCACCAGCAGCACCGCGAGCACGCCGTCCGGACCGACCGTCCAGGCCACCGCCCGACGGCCGGCCCGGACATCCCGCTCCGGCAGCCGCCAGACCTCGGCGGCCCGGACGGCGGCCGGAGCGGTCGACACCCGGGTCAGACCCCGTACTCGGCCGTGATGACGGCGCGGGCCAGGGTGTGGAAGGTGATGTTGAAGCCGACCTGGGCCGGCGGCGTGTCGGCGCCGACGTCCAGCGCGTCCACGTCGAGGGCGTGCACGGCGAAGGCGTAGCGGTGGGCCGGCCCGGGCGGCGGGGCGGCGCCGTCGTACTTGTTGCCCGGGAAGTCGTTGCGCCCGTGGAACGAGCGCTCACCCGGCAGGTCGGCGTCCGAGGCCCCGGCGCCGCGCGCCAGCCCGGTGGTGTCGGCCGGCAGGTTGAGCGCGAGCCAGTGCCACCAGCCGGAGCCGGTCGGGGCGTCCGGGTCGTAGCAGGTCACGGCGATCGAGCGGGTCCCCTCCGGCAGCCCGGACCAGGCCAGCTGCGGCGAGACGTTGTCCCCGCCGTAGATGAACTCCTTGGCCAGCGTCCCGCCCTCGGTGATGTCCTCGCTGCTCAGCGGGAAGGACGGCACCTGCGGCAGGAACTCGTACGGCAGCGGCGGACGCACACTCATGGATGGTCACCTCTCGGCACGGTGGGAAAGGGGCTGCCCGGACCCGGGTTCGGGCCGACGGGCAGGATGCACAGGATTCACCTTAGTGGGGTGACCAACCACTGCTCCCGGCCCTACAGTCGGGTCATGTCACCGCGATTCGCCCGTCTGCTCCGCGACTCCCGCGCCGCGCTGTTCACGATGCTCGGCGCGCTGGCCGTCATCTGGGCGGTGCAGGTGGCGAACTGGCTCGACGACTACCGGCTCTCCTACGAGTACGGGATGAGCTCCGGGCAGCTGGACGAGCTGCCGGACATGCTCACCATGCCGTTGCTGCACTTCGGCTGGGACCACATCCAGGCCAACTCCTGGCCCCTGTTCGCGTTCGGGTTCCTGGCCGCGTACCGGGGGATGAAGCGGTTCCTGCTGGCGACGGTACTGATCGTGGTGGCCGGCGGGCTGACGGTCTGGTTCTTCGAGCGGCCCGACGCCGTGACCGCCGGGGCCAGCGGGGTGGTCTACGGGTACTTCGGCTATGTGGTGCTGCGCGGGGTCTTCGACCGCAACCTGGTGGACACGGTGATCGGCGTGGTCGTCGCCGCCGTGTACTCGTACCTGCTGCTGGGCGTGCTGCCGGGCGCGCAGGGCGTCAGCTGGCTGGGCCACCTGGGCGGGCTGGCCGGCGGGCTGGCCGGCGCCTGGCTGCTGCGGAACCGGGGCGACCGGGGCGACCGGACCCCGAAGGCCGCCCCGAAGACCGCCGACCCGGCGAGCCCGGGCGCCGCGCTGCTCAAGGAGCTCGACGACCTGGGCATCTGAGGTCCGCGCCGCGCCCCGCCAGGTATAGACCATTCCCGCCCCTGCGGTTAGCGTGGGCAGGCATCTGCCCCCTGCTCCGGAGCCGCACCGTGGAGTCGTCCGTCCTCGCCTTCGCCACCGACCTCCTCGACGAGGGCGCCGACACCTTCTTCGGCAACCTCACCGACCGGGCCGGGGTCGGCGGCGTCACCCTCGCCTCGGTCTACCACGAGGCCCGCGACGTCTTCCCGCACAACCCGCGCCGGGTGATCCGCTACCTGGAGCCGGGCGCCGCCTACTTCCGCCCCGACGCCGCCCGCTGGTCCGGGCGGCGGCTGCGGCCCGTGCCGTCCACCGCGATCGGCGAGCGCGACCCGTTCGCCGAGGCCGCCGAGGAGGCCGGCCGGCGCGGTCTGAAGCTGCACGCCTGGACGGTGTTCTGCCACAACGACCGGCTCGGCTTCGAGCACCCGGACTGCGCGCCCGCCAACGCCTTCGGCGACCGCCACCTGACCGAGCTGTGCCCGGCCCACCCGGAGGTGCGCGAGTACGCCCGCACCCTGGTGGCGGAGCTGGCCCGGTACGGCGTGGACGCGATCCGGGCGGAGTCGCTGCACTTCCACGGCCTGCGCCACGGCTACCACCACGAGCGCTACTTCGAGGAGCTGGGCCCCGCCGCCGAGGCACTGCTCGGCCTCTGCTTCTGCGCGCACTGCCGGGCGGCAGCCGTCCGCGCGGGCGTGCCCGCCGACGAGGTCGCCGCGGCGGTCCGCGCCGAGCTGCGCCGCCGGCTGGCCGACGACGCGGCCGCCGCCGAGCCGGCCGCGCTGGACGAGCTGGCGGACGGCGCCGTCGCCGCCTACGTGGACGCCTCGGCGGCGACGGTGACCTCGCTGGCCGCCGAGCTGGCCGAGGAGGCGGCGCGGCACGGCATGCGGCTGACGTTCATGGACGGCGGCGGGCCGGGCACCGGCTGGCTGTCCGGGATCGACCTGCCGGGGCTGGCGAAGGCCGCCCACCAGATCGAGACGCTGGGCTACGCGCGCACCCCGGAGGAGGTCCGGGAGAAGGTCGCCGCCTTCGCCCTGCACGGGGTGCGCCCGCAGGACATGGCGGTGATCCTGCGTCCGATGGCGTCGGACTGCGACGGGCCGGCGAACCTGGCGGCGAAGATCGCCGTGCTGCGCGGGCTGGGCGTGCCGGAGGTCGAGTTCTACCACTACGGCCTGATGCGCCTCTCCTCCCTCGACCGGATCGGCGCCGCACTCGGCTGAGCGACACCCGCCCGGCCTGATCGGATCCGATCCGCGATTGGCCTGATTCGATCGATCAGCTGCGCGAAATGATCCTGACCATGCCAACACCCGGACCCTAAGCTCCCCCTCAGTCGTGATCATCCGACGAGGGGGAGCACCCAATGTCCACAGCACGGATCACCCGCCGCGGCCTGCTCGCCGGAGCCGCCGGCACCGCCGGTGCCGCCGCCCTGGCCACCGTCGCCGGCGCCGGCGAGGCCTCCGCCGCCACCGTCCCGCCGCCCAGCCCGTACACCCTCAAGCTGCCGCACCAGATCGAGGCCGAGGCGCTGGTCGACAACCTGCGCCTGCGCCCCTGGGACCACCTCGCCAACCGCTACAAGCGGGCCGGCGTGTTCGACGACGTCCCCACCAGCGTCCGCTGGGGCACCGCCGGGCACCCGGAGGAGTTCTCCAACCTCTCCCAGTGCTCCTCGTTCCTCACCCTGGTGCTCCAGCGCGCCTACGGCACCGCGCCCACCGTGCCCGCCGGCACCCCGATGCCCTGGGGCGACTACAGCTACGGCTGGGCGACCAGGGACTACTTCCAGCAGTACTTCATCAAGGACCCGGCCAACCCCAACCCCTACCCGACCGCGGAGAAGTACCAGCAGGCCTTCCTGGACACGGCCTCGCTGCCGCACTTCACCCGCGTCACCAAGCCGGTGAACCTGCGCCCCGGCGACCTGGTGGCCCTCGACTACTACCCGGACGAGGACAACACCAAGCCGTACACCGGGCACATCGTCATGATCCGCGAGCGCAAGGGCACCTGGTCCGACCCGGTGGTGGACGCGAAGATCGGCCGTCCGGTCGTCCCGTACGTCTTCGAGGTCGTCGACTGCACCAGTGACCCGCACGGCAACCCGGCGCTCGGCGGCACCGCCACCGACCTCTACCGCGCCTTCCCGGACAGCCGGATCGAGGAGGTCCCCGGCACCAACGGCTCCTCCACCTGGAAGGAGCACGACGGCGTCGGCTACGGCCACATGGTGTTCTACGCGGACGCCGACACCAAGCTGTTCGCCGGCTACCGCTGGAGCCTGAACACCACGGTGCCGCGCTCCGTCACCGAGCGTCCGATCTCGGCCGGGCGGGTCTGGCTCAGCGACAACATCTGACAGCGACCGCAACCGAGCCGGGCGCACCCCGTCACCTGCGCCGCCGGGACGTACCGAACAGGCTCCGGGAGATCTCCCGGCCGAGCTGCGTCCCGGCGGAGCGGGCAAACGACTTCAGCGCCGGGTTGGCCAGCAACGACCCGAGCAGCCCGGTCCCCTCCTTCTCCCGCCGCCCCTCGGACTCGCGCTCCCGCTCCGGCTCCCCCGCCGGCACCGGCGCCGGCTCCGCCTCCGGCCGGGCCGCCCGCGCCGCCAGCTTCTCGTACGCCGACTCCCGGTCGATCGCCTCCCGGTACCGCCCCACCAGCGCCGACCCGTCCACCGCCGCCCGCAACGCCGCCGGATCGAGCGGCCCCATCAGCGACTGCGGCGCCCGCAGCCTGGTCGCCGCGACCGGCGTCGGCGCGCCCTTCTCGGACAGCACCGTGACCACCGCCTCCCCCGTCCCCAGCGAGGTCAGCACCTCCCCCAGGTCGTACGCGGGCGACTTCGGGAAGGTCGAGACGGTCGCCTTCAGCGCCTTGGCGTCGTCCGGGGTGAACGCCCGCAGCGCGTGCTGCACCCGGTTGCCCAGCTGCGCCAGCACGTCCCCGGGCACGTCCTTCGGCGTCTGGGTGACGAAGAAGATCCCCACCCCCTTCGAGCGGATCAGCCGCACGGTCTGGGTGATCGCCTCCAGGAAGGCCTTGGAGGCGCCCTTGAACAGCAGGTGCGCCTCGTCGAAGAAGAAGACCAGCTTCGGCCGGTCGAGGTCCCCGACCTCCGGCAGCTCCTGGTAGAGGTCGGCGAGCAGCCACATCAGGAAGGTCGAGAAGAGCCGCGGCCGGTCCTGCACCGCGGGCAGCTCCAGCACCGAGACCACGCCCCGGCCGTCCTCGGCGCGCCGCAGCAGCTCGGCGGTGTCGAACTCCGGCTCGCCGAAGAAGGCCCCGGCGCCCTCGTTCTCCAGCAGGGTGAGCGAGCGCAGGATCACCCCGGCGGTGGCGGCGGAGAGCCCGCCGATGCCCTTCAGCTCCTCCTTGCCCTCGGGCGAGGTGAGGAAGGTGATGACCGAGGTGAGGTCCTTGAGGTCGTACAGCTCCAGGCCCCGCCGGTCGGCGTAGTGGAAGACCAGGCCCAGCGAGGACTCCTGGGTCTCGTTCAGGTCCAGCACCTTGGCCAGCAGCAGCGGACCGAAGCTGGTCACCGTCGCCCGCAGCGGGATGCCGGTGCCCTGGCCGCCGAGCGCGTAGAACTCGGCGGGGCAGCCGGCGGCCCGCCAGTCCTGGCCGACCTCGGCGGCCCGGGCGGCGGTCCGCTCGCCGGGCGTGCCGGGCGCGGCCACTCCGGAGACGTCGCCCTTGATGTCGGCGAGGAAGACCGGCACGCCCTGGGCGGAGAGCTGTTCGGCGATCAGCTGGAGGGTCTTGGTCTTGCCGGTGCCGGTGGCTCCGGCCACCAGCCCGTGCCGGTTGAGCACCCCGAGCGGCACCCGCACCGGGGCGTCGGTGTAGGCGGTGCCGTCCAGCAGCACCGCGCCGAGATCCAGCGCGGGCCCGGTGAAGGCGTACCCGTCGGCGATCTCCCGGACGGCGGACGGAACAGCAGCGGACATCGGACGACCCTCCAACCGCGCGGGACCTACACGACATTTCCCATGAAACAGCCGCAATCCCCCGCCCGCAGCCCGTACCCGTGCGCGTGGCGGCGTCGCGGCTGCTGCGCCATCCGCCGCCCAAACGGTAGGCTTTCCGTGTGATCTTCAAGCGCATCGGCAATGGGCGGCCGTACCCGGATCACGGCCGTACCAGCACCCGCCAGTGGGCGGACGTCGCCCCGCGCCCGGTGCGACTCGACCAGTTGGTGACCACCAAGGGGCAGCTGGACCTGGAAACCCTCCTCGCGGAGGACTCCACCTTCTACGGGGACCTCTTCGCGCACGTCGTGAAGTGGCACGGTGACCTGTACCTGGAGGACGGACTGCACCGCGCGGTCCGCGCCGCGCTCCAGCAGCGCCAGGTGCTGCACGCCCGTGTCCTCGAAATGGAATGACCCGGGGGCCGGCCGACCGGCCCCGCACGCGTTCGGACCGCCCTCCGGCCAGAGCCGGAGGGCGGTCCGTTCATACCCGGGCGCGGGCGCGGTGCCGCCATTCGGGTACCGGCGTACTCCCGATGATGATCGTTTAGTACCTTCACCGCTGTACGGCACTAATCTGCTGACTACGGCCGCGACCGCGTTCGTGTGACACCGCGTTCGCGTGGCACCGCGCCCGGCCCACCGTCACCCGATCCCCGCCCTGGCACGAGGGGGAGACAAACCGTGAGCATGTTGACTCCCCAAGGCCTGAAGGGGAAGCAGTACCGGATCACCGGCAACTCCTATCCACGGCTGGGCCGCCCGCCGAAGAAGAGCCGCAAGGTGATCGCGCTGATCGCCGCGGTGCTGGCGCTGGCGCTGATCGGGCTGGGCGGCGTCCAGCTCTGGGACATCTTCAGCGGCAAGGGCAAGAACGCCTCCGCCGAGGCCTGCGCCACCCCGTCCGGCAAGCCGCTGGCCGCCCCGGCCCCGGAGCCGACGCCGACCGTACCGGGCTCGGCCGCCGCGCCGATCGACCCGAAGGCCGTCCCGCAGCCGGCGGCGGTCACCGTGAACGTCTACAACGCCACCGCCAAGGCCGGTCTGGCCGCCCGCACCGCCGAAGAGCTGAAGAAGCGCGGCTTCACCATCGGCAAGGTCGGCAACGCCCCGGCCGAGCTGGACAAGAAGGTGCCCGGCACCGCCCAGGTGATCGCCGGCCCGGCCGGCGCCGGGGCGTCCACCCTGGTCGGCTCGGTGATCGCGGGCGCGACCAGCACCGCCGACGCCCGCACCGACGCCACCGTGGACTTCGTCATCGGCGACAGCTACAACGCGCTGCTGGACGAGACCCAGGCCGCCGCCGCGCTGGCGCTGGCCACCAAGCCGGTCCCGGCCCCGAGCGGCACCGGCAGCTGCTGACCGGTCCCCGCGCACCACGAGGCTCCACGACGAAGCCCCCCGGCACCGCGCCGGGGGGCTTCGCACTGGCCGGGAGGACCGCTCAGCCCGCGGTGCCGTACAGCCGGTCGCCCGCGTCGCCGAGGCCCGGGACGATGTAGCCGTTCTCGTTCAGCCGCTCGTCGACGGCCGCGGTGACCACGGTGACCGGCAGGCCGGCCAGCTCGCGCTCCATCACCGCAACGCCCTCGGGGGCGGCCAGCAGCACCACGGCGGTGACGTCGGTGGCGCCGCGCTCGATCAGCATCCGGATCGCCGCGACCAGCGTGCCGCCGGTGGCCAGCATCGGGTCGAGCACGTAGACCTGGCGGCCGGAGAGGTCGTCCGGCATCCGGGTGGCGTAGGTGGACGCCTCCAGGGTCTCCTCGTTGCGCACCATGCCCAGGAAGCCGACCTCCGCGGTCGGCAGCAGCCGGGTCATGCCGTCCAGCATGCCGAGGCCGGCCCGCAGGATCGGCACCACCAACGGGCGCGGGTAGGAGAGCCGGGTGCCGGTGGTCACGGCCACCGGGGTGGTGATCTCCACCTCGTCGGTGCGGACGTCCCGGGTGGCCTCGTACGCGAGGAGGGTCACCAGCTCGTCGGTCAGGCGACGGAAGGTCGGCGAGTCGGTGCGCTCGTCGCGCAGGGTGGAGAGCTTGTGGGCGACCAGGGGGTGGTCGACGACGTGGATCCGCATGCATCGAGGTTAGCCCGGGTCCGGACGCCCGTACGACACGCCGTGCCAGGCCGGGCCGCGGCCGACCCGGGCGGATGCGCCTTCCGTGGTGACGCGCCGTGACGGGGCGAGAATGTCCGGACGGATCGGCCTCCTGTGGTATCAACCCGGCCGATCTGGGAAAGTCTGGTCCTATGACGAGCAACCCGAACCCCGGGGACGGCTCGGCGGACGGGGCCGAGGTCTCGTCGGGCGACCGCTCGGGTCCGCCCCCGGACCGGCCGGAGACCGAGGCGGAGCGCCGCCGGCGCCGCGCCGTCTTCCTGCGCGAGCTGACCGAGGCGCGCGAACTGCGCGAGCGGGTGCAGCCCCGGCGGACCAAGGAACGCCGGATGCGCGAGGCGATGCGGATGCGAACCTTCCGCTTCTAACGGGCCCTCCACGGCTTCTCCACAGACCCGCCGCCGCCCGGCCTCCCTACACCGTCCGGCGGCCAACCCTTCCGACACGACCTGCAAAGACGCGCTGCAGAACACCCCCCGCAAAGCCTCGCTTTCTGTCACGATTCCGATGGGACGGTCCGAACAGCGGACCGCCTCTGGCGCGGGGGCGGCCAGTTCCGCGTCGCCCGCGAGCGCCGACAACCGAGACCGAGATCTTGGGAGTGTCCCTGGTGGCGTACTTCGCTGCAGTGCTTGCTCGCACCGAGGACGGGTGGGATGTGAGCGAGACGGAGCTCGACGACGTCGAAACCCTCGCCGACCTCGCCGACCTGGCCCGGGAGGCGACCCAGGACGACGACAGCGTCCTGGTCTTCATCGAACAGGAGGACGCCTGGTTCGCCATCGTCCGGGTGGACGGCGAGGAGGACCCGCGGATCTTCGTGTCGGACGGCGCCGCCGCCGCCCGCAGCTCCTACGGCTCCGTGCTCACCGACGAGCTGGTGGACCAGGCCGGCGAGAGCGAGTTCGGCGACCTCGACGACCTGGTCGCCGAGCTGGAGGAGGACGCGCAGGCCGAGGAGCAGGAGGACGACGAGGACGGCGACGGCCGCGGCGGCGTCCCGGTCGGCCCGCTCGGCGACGCCCATCTGCTGACCGAGTTCGGCCTGGCCGCCGACGAGCTGATCGCCCTCAGCGGCGAGGGCGCGGTGCCCGGCGACGCCCTGGAGGAGATCGCCGAGGCGCTCGGCTGCGGTGAGGTCCTGGAGGCCGTCCGGTAACGCCCCGTGTCCGCCACCCGGACGGCCGGACCACCGCCATGCCCGACACTGGATGCCATGCAGTCCGTCCGCCCGATCCCGCCGCTGCCCGCTCCCGTCCGCCCCGACCCGGTCCGCGACCGCTGGGCGGCGCCGATGCGCCTCGCCATCGCCGAGGCCGCCCTGGCGCCGGCCACCGGGGACGTCCCGGTCGGGGCGCTCGTCCTCGGCCCGGACGGCGAGGTCCTCGGCCGGGGCCACAACGAGCGCGAGGCCGTCGGCGACCCGACCGCCCACGCCGAGGTGGTGGCCATCCGCGAGGCCGCGGCGAAGCTGGGAAGGGCCGCGCGAAGCGCGTCGAGCGAGGGTGGTGGTGGGCGACGGGAGGGCGAGTGGCGGCTGAGCGGGTGCACGCTGGTCGTCACGCTGGAGCCCTGCACGATGTGCGCGGGCGCGATCGTGCTCTCCCGGATCGACCGCGTGGTCTACGGCGCCCTCGACGAGAAGGCCGGCGCGGCCGGCTCGCTCTTCGACGTCCTGCGCGACCGGCGGCTCAACCACCGCCCCGAGGTGATCTGGGGCGTCCTCGCCGACGAGTGCGGCGAGCAGCTGCGCGCCTTCTTCGACACCCACCGCTGAACCCACCGCTGAACCCACCACCGAACCCGTCGCCGGAGCCGCCGCGGGAACGGATTTCGTTCCCGCGCCACCCGTCCGGTAGAGTTCCCCTCGGTAGCGTGTCCGAGCGGCCAAAGGAGCACGCCTCGAAAGCGTGTGTGGGGGCAACTCCACCGTGGGTTCGAATCCCACCGCTACCGCCAGCAAGCCCGAAGGCCCCGCCCGGTGAACCGGACGGGGCCTTCGGCGTTCCCGCGCACCCTCGGACGCGGAAAGGGCTCCGTACCCGTCGGCCGATGACCACCAACGCCTGTCGAGTACGGAGCCTGGAAGAGGGGGAGCGGTTCGGGGGGACTGACCGCTCCCCCGGCGGAGTCCCACAACCGGGGCCGCGTCGGGGGGAAGCCGCGGCACCCGGTCCCACAGCGGGGAGCTCCGGATCCACGCACCGGGGATTCCTGCCAGATCCTCGGTACATCAACCATCCTGCCGCGCCTCGGCGGCCCGGGCACCCGGAGAAAGGCCCCAGTCGCGGGGACCTTCGTCCCGGCAGGTGAACGCGTCGCACACTTGATAGGCCGTCCGGGTGGATAAGCTGCCCGTTGCACGGGCCGCTCGGGGACCGAGCGACGGCGGCCCACGGCAGGGAGGAAGGTCAACCGGATGGCGCAGGCGAAGAAGATCGGAATGGTCCTCCTGCTCATCTTCGTGCTCTACACGATCATCACCTCGCCCGCCCGTGCGGCCGAGCTGGTCCAGTTGGGGTTCGAAGGCATCTCGAACGCCGCCAAGGCGGTCGGCACCTTCATGACCGGCCTGGTGAAATAGCCCGGCCCCCACCGGTTACGGTGGGCCCGACACCCGACCCCGTCCGCGAGGAGCGGCTCCGTGATCCGCCATCTGGTCCTGTTCAAGCTCAACGAAGGCGTCAGCAAGGACGACGAGCGCGCGCTCGCCGGCGCCAAGGCCTTCACCGAGCTCGGCCCGGTCGTTCCCGAGCTGCGCGAGTGGGAGTGCGGCTGGAACACCACCGAGCGCGACATCGCCCACGACTACGCCATCAACAGCCTGGTCGAGGACCGTGAGGCCCTCCAGGCGTACCTCACCCACCCGGCCCACCAGGCCGCGGCCGCGCAGTGGCGCGAGTTCGCCACCTGGGTGATCGCCGACATCGAGGTCTGAGCCCGGCGGCCCGTCCCCGACGCCCCCGGCCCCGGCCGGCGCGTCCCCCGGACGGCCCGCGGCGCCCCACCCGGCATTCGGGCGGGGCGCCTCGTGCTGTCCCGGCACGACCCGTCCGCCGCACCGCCGCCGTGCGGGGCGGGTCCGGACGGCGCACCAACACACCTCCGCGTGGTACTTGCCCGACATGCGCCCGCCTTGTGATGCTATGACCGGTTTTGCCGGACATGGCGAGGGCGGTGAACGAGACGCGACACCCGGTCCGCAGTTCCCACCGTTGTCGACTTTGGGAGGGGTGACGTGTCCGTGCGGACACCAGGGAGCGCACCGGACGACGAGGTGCTGGCCGCCGTGATCAGCCCGGCCGGCGAGCTCCGCCCGGACGGCCTGCGCGGCCCCGGCGGCCGCCCCGCCGTCGACGTGCGCACCCTCACCCGGGTGCTCTTCGAGCGGCTCGCCGAGCTGCCCCCGGACGCCCCCGAGCGCGAGCGGGTCCGCGCCGCGCTGATCGAGGTGAACATCCCCCTCGTCCGGTACGCCGCCACCCGCTTCCGCAGCCGCAGCGAGCCGATGGAGGACGTCGTCCAGGTCGGCACCATCGGACTGATCAACGCCATCGACCGGTTCGACCCCGGCCGCGGGGTGCAGTTCCCCACCTACGCGCTGCCGACCATCCTCGGCGAGATCAAGCGCTACTTCCGCGACAACGTCCGCACCATGCACGTCCCGCGCCGGCTCCAGGAGCTCTGGGTGCAGGTCAGCGGCGCGATGGAGGAGCTGACCGTAGTGCACGGCCGGGCCCCCAAGGTGCCGGAGATCGCCGCCAGCCTGCGCATCCCCGAGGAGGACGTCCGGGCCTGCCTGGACGCCGGGCGGGCGTACAACGCCGCCTCGCTGGAGGCCGCCCAGGAGCACGAGGGCGGACTGGCGCTGCTGGACCGGCTCGGCTACGAGGACTCCGCGCTGGCCGAGGTCGAGCACCGGGACATGGTCCGCCACCTGCTGGTGCAGCTGCCCGAGCGGGAGCGCCGGATCGTCATGCTGCGGTTCTTCGCCAATCTGACGCAGTCGCAGATCAGCACCGAGCTGGGGATGTCCCAGATGCACGTCTCGCGGCTGCTGTCGCGGATCCTGACCAGGCTGCGGACCGGCAACTCCTGGGAGGACTGACCGCCGCGCGGCGCCGTTACGGCGCGATAGCGGCGCGTCACCGCCGCGTGACATCTTGCGACGCTCGGGTTTGCCGGGGACCGTGAGCCGGTATGCAGGGTGGGAGGGGCCGGACGCGAGCGCGGGAACGTTCCGACGACGGCGCCCGTTGGACCGTCAGTCACAAGGGGGTGGGTGCATGTCCTCGGATGTGGACACCGCGGAGATCCACGCCGCGCCGGCCGGTGCGGCGGAGATCCCGCTCCAGCGCGCCGCGGCCGCGCCGGACGCCGGGCTCGACACCCGGACGCTCTCCCGCTCCCTCTTCGGGCGGCTGGCCGCCCTCGACCCGGGCAGCGCCGAGCACACCTATGTGCGCGACACCCTGATCGAGCTCAACCTGCCGCTGGTCCGCTACGCCTCGGCGCGCTTCCGCAGCCGCAACGAGCCGATGGAGGACATCGTCCAGGTCGGCACGATCGGGCTGATCAAGGCGATCGACCGGTTCGACCCGGAGCGCGGGGTCGAGTTCCCGACCTTCGCGATGCCGACCGTGGTCGGCGAGATCAAGCGCTTCTTCCGGGACACCAGCTGGTCGGTGCGGGTGCCCCGGCGGCTCCAGGAGCTGCGGCTGGCGCTGACCAAGGCCGGCGACGACCTCTCCCAGCGCCTCGACCGCTCCCCCACCGTGGCCGAGCTGGCCGTCTGCCTCGGCGTCAGCGAGGAGGACGTGGTGGAGGGCCTGGCGGTCGGCAACGCCTACACCGCCAGTTCGCTGGACTCCAGCCCGAGCGAGGAGGACGGCGAGGGCCCGCTGGCCGAACGGCTCGGCTACGAGGACCTCGCGCTGGAGGGCGTGGAGTACCGGGAGTCGCTCAAGCCGCTGCTGGCCAAGCTGCCGCCGCGCGAGCGCCGGATCATCATGCTGCGGTTCTTCGGCAATCTGACCCAGTCGCAGATCGGCGAGGAGATCGGCATCTCGCAGATGCACGTCTCGCGGCTGCTGACCAGGACCCTCACCCAGCTGCGCGAGGGCCTGACCGCCGAAGGCTAGGGTCCGTCTTCCCTCAGGACGCCAGCAGGTTGGCCCGCAGGCCGGACAGGACGGCCTCGTCCAGTCCGAGGCCGTCGGCCCAGAACGCGCCGAAGTCCGGCCAGCCGGTCTCGACCTCCTCGAAGGCCGCCTCCAGGTACCGGCGTTCGGCCCGGAAAACCGGCAGCAGCAGTTCCGGCTCGCGCATCAGACCACCGGTCCGGAAGCCCTCCAGAACCGCCTCGACGACCACGGCGGAACGCTCGTTGGTGAGCAGGTAATCCGTCACCACCGTCTCCCGGTCGACGCCGAGGGCGGTCAGCAGCACGGCCGCCGTCCAGCCGGTGCGGTCCTTTCCGGCCGAGCAGTGGAACAGCAGCGGCGCGCCGTCCGGATCGGCCAGCAGCCTCAGCACGCCGGCGAACCGTTCGCGCGCGATCCGGTCGGTGACGAACCACCGGTAGAGGCCGGTCATCATGGCATCGGCGCGGCCGCCGCCGAGCAGGGCCCGCTGCTTGTGCGGATCGCGGTCGGCCAGGGCCTCGCGCAGGATCGCGTAGATGTCGAAGTCGGCGGCGAACACCGGCAGCTGATGGACCGCCATGCCGTCGGCGATCCGGTCGGCGCCGGCCTCGCGGACCTCGTCCGGGCTGCGCAGGTCGACGATCCGCCGCAGGCCCAGCCCGGTCAGCCGGCCGAGGTCCTCGTCGGTGAGCCGGTTGAGGCCGTCGCTGCGCAGGGCGACACCGGCCCGGAGCACCAGCCCCTCGGCGGTCTGGTAGCCGCCCAGGTCGCGGGCGTTCACGGCACCGAGCAGACCCAGGCTGCGGGCGGCCTGAATTGCGGTGGTCTCGATCTGCTGCTCGGTCACTCGACGGCCTCCATTGGATAATCGGACGGTGACGTTGCACAACCCTGAGCGATATTGCATGAACCTGCCCGCCGAAACGACAGGATGTGCAAGGGTGTCACGCGTGACGCCGCCAGTGTAGGGTCCGGCCCCGCCATCGGATCGCACGATGGGTGAGCAGCGGTAACGCTGGGTTCCCGGTTTTAATTTTTAATTCATTATTTGCGCAGCCGGTGCCGTTTCGGCCACAATCAGCGCCCTCATGGCCCGACCATGAACGTTGGTAACAGATTCGCTGCACTCCTGCCCATTCGGTCCCTCCTGCCAGGGGAGTTCCAGCAGGATGGGCGCCGGGCAGCCTGCTGCCCGCGAACAGCTACAGGGCAGGTGGACGCCGGCAGCGGAGCGCCCTGCCCAGGGGAGGAATGTCAACATGGGTCGAGCGACCCGGAGAGTTGCCGCCTGCGCGGCAGCCGTCCTGCTGGCCGGAGGCCTGCAGTCGTCCCTCGCGCACGCCACCACCACCACGCCCCGGATCGATCTCACGGTCCTGGTGATCAGCGACGGCGGGCCGGCGACGGCCGCGATCGCCGCCGAGCTCAAGAGCCAGGGCACGCCGTACAAGCTCGTCGACCTCAACGACGCCAACCGGCCGGTGATCGACGCGGCCTTCCTCAGCGACACGCTGAACGGCCAGCCGCGCGGCAAGTACCAGGGCATCGTCCTGCCCAACGACAACCCGTTCGCGGCCGGCTCCGCCGAGATGACCGCGATCGCCGCGTACGAGGCGGCGTTCGGCGTCCGCCAGGTCGACGCGTACACCTACGCCCGTCCCGACGTCGGCCTGAACTGGGCGGTCAACCCCGGCTACATGGGTACTCTGGACGGCTTCCAGGGCCAGGTCACCACGGCTGGCCTGAGCGGGCCGTTCGACTACCTCAAGGGCAGCGTCCCGTTCGAGGACAACGACCCGGCCGTCTCGGAGAGCTACGGCTACCTGGCCACCCCGCTGACCACCCTGCCGGCCGGCTCCAGCTTCACCCCGCTGGTCGAGGTGCCGATCCCGAACAGCACCGCCAAGGGCTCGCTGGTCGGCGAGTACGAGCACGCCGGCCGCAAGGAACTGGTCGTCACCTTCGTCTACAACCAGTACCAGCAGCAGTACCGCCTGCTGGCCCGCGGCATAGTCGACTGGATAACCCAGGGCGTCCACCTGGGCTACGACCGCAACTACTTCGCGGCCCACGTCGACGACGTCTTCCTCGCCGACGACCGCTGGGACACCGTGCTCAAGTGCACCCCCGGCGACGTCACCTGCCCGCCCGGGACCCCGGAGACCGCCAACCCGATCCGGATGACGGTCGCCGACGCGCAGTACGCCAAGCAGTGGCAGCTCGACCACGGCTTCACCATGGACATGGTGTTCAACGGCGGCGGCAGCGAGGACTGGAAGGCCGACCACGAGACCACCAGCGACCCGATGGTCGACCGGATGGTCGCCGACCAGACCAGCTACCGGTGGATCAACCACACCTACACCCACCCGTACCTGGGCTGCCTCCAGGACGTCTCGGTGGTCCCGTGGAAGTGCACCAAGACCACCTCGGGCAGCACCGTCTGGGTCGACCAGGCCACCATCACCTCCCAGATCAAGAACAACCTGGACTGGGCGGCCGCCCGGGGCCTGCAGCTGGACCGCACCGAGCTGGTCACCGGCGAGCACTCCGGCCTGCTGACCGCCCCCCAGGAGACCAGCGACAACCCGTACCTGGCTCCCTCGCTGGCCGCCAACGGCGTCAAGTGGACCGCCAGCGACGCCTCCCGCGAGCCCGCCCAGCGGGCCGTCGGCAACGCGCTGACCGTGCCCCGTTACCCGATGAACGTCTTCTACAACGCCGCCACGGCGAAGGAGGAGACCGACGAGTACAACTGGATCTACACCAGCGTGGCCAACGGCGGCAGCGGCGTCTGCGAGGCCAACGCCAACTCCACCTGCCTGCCGGCCCCGCTGGACGTCAACACCGGCTACCTCTCGTACATCGTGCCGCTGGAGGCCCGGATCGACCTCGGCCACGTGCTGAGCAACGACCCGCGGCCGCACTTCATCCACCAGTCGAACCTGTCCGAGGACCGGATCGTCTACCCGGTGCTGGAGCGGATCCTCTCCACCTACCGCTCGCTGCACGCCGACAACGCCCCGGTCGTGAACCTCTCCCAGAAGGAGATCGGCCAGGAGTTCCAGCGTCGGGCAGCCTGGAACGCGGCCATCGCCTCCGGCCAGGTCACCGCCTACCGCACCGGCGACACCGTCCGGGTGAGCGCCCCGGCCGGCGTGCAGATCCAGGCCACCATGCCGACCGGCACCGTCCAGCAGCTCGCCATCGGCACCACCGGCTTCGGCACCGCCTACGCGGGCTCGCTCTCCGGCTGGGTCAAGCCCGGCCAGCTGCAGAGCGGCGTCGAGCTGACGCTGCCCGCCGC
The DNA here is from genome assembly GCF_040302725.1 of Kitasatospora sp. NPDC097605. Lineage (NCBI taxonomy): Bacteria > Bacillati > Actinomycetota > Actinomycetes > Kitasatosporales > Streptomycetaceae > Kitasatospora > Kitasatospora sp. NPDC097605. The sequence goes on from NZ_JBEOSF010000003.1 coordinate 305,232, forward strand.
GGGCACCCCGGCCGCCCCGGCCGGCACCAGCCCGGGCGTCGCGGCCAAGTCCGTCCCGGCCCCGGCCCCGGCGGACACCAAGGTCGTCCCGCAGGGCACCGTGGACGCCGTCCCGGCCGGTCCGGGCGACACCGACCGCACCGACGCGCCGACCCTGGTCCCCGGCAGCGGAACCCCGGTGGCGGGCAAGGACGTCGCTACTGGTACGACTGCGGGTACGGCGAGCGGCGCCGGCGGGAAGGCGGCCGGCCACGGCGGCACCCCGCAGCAGCACGGCAAGGCCTCCGGGGGGAAGGCCGAGCCCGCCAGGAACACCGCCGGTCCGTCCGGCACCCGCTAGACAGGTGAACCCGGTGGCGGACCGCAGAGCGGCGGCCGCCACCGGCACCACCCGACCCGGCCCGCTCGGCCGGGAGCTTGAGGCAAGAACAGGAGGGGGGACACAGATGCGCGTCACCCTGCTCACCGAGGGGACGTACCCGCACCAGCACGGTGGGGTGAGTGTCTGGTGCGACCAGCTCGTGCAAGGCATGCCGGACGTCGACTTCGACATCATCGCCGTCACCGGCACCGGCCACGAACCACTGGCCTGGGACCTTCCCGCCAACGTGCGGTCGGTCACCACGGCCCCGCTGTGGGGCCCGGCCTCGGAGGCGAAGGCGCCGCGCGGCAAGGAGATGCGCCGCTTCCTCAACGCCTACGAACGGTTCCTGCACTCCCTCCTGGACCCGGTCTACACCACGCACTTCGGCACCGAGCTGTACGGCTTCGCCGACCTCGCCCGGCGCGGGCTGCTCAGCCCGGCGCTGCGCAGCGAGCGCGCCCTGCGCACCCTCCAGCACGTCTGGACCCGCGACTACCTCTCCACCGCGGTCTCCCGGCCCACCATGCACGACGCGCTGAACGCCACCGACCTGCTGGAGCACGCGCTGCGCCCGCTGGCGGTCGAGCCGCCGCGCGACGGCGTGGCGCACGCCGCGAGCGGCGGGCTGGCCACCCTCCCGGGGCTGATATCCGCTCAGCAGTTCGGCGTACCGTTTCTGCTGACCGAGCACGGCATCTACCTGCGCGAGCGCTACCTCGGCTACCGCACCGGCCCCTACCGCTGGCCGGTCAAGGCCCTGCTGCTCGGCTTCTACCGGATGCTCGCCGAGGAGAGCTACCGGCGGGCCGCGCTGGTCACCCCCGGCAACCGGTACAACCGGCGCTGGGAGGAGCGCGGCGGCACCCCCTCCACGCACATCCGCACCGTCTACAACGGCGTCGACCCGGCGGCCTTCCCGCCCGCCGGACCGGAGCCCGGGACCCCGACGCTCAGCTGGGCCGGCCGGGTCGACCCGATCAAGGACCTGGAGACGCTGATCCGCGCGTTCGCGCTCGTGCGGCGCGAGATACCCGACGCCCGGCTGCGGCTGTTCGGCGGCACCCCCAAGGGCGGCGAGGCCTACCGCGAGACCTGCGAGGCGCTGGCCGCGGAGCTCGGCGTCGGCGACTCGGTGGTCTTCGAGGGCCGGGTCGCGGACATCACCGACGCCTACGCGGCCGGGAACGTGGTGATGCTCTCCTCGATCAGCGAGGGCTTCCCGTTCACCCTGATCGAGGCGATGTCCTGCGGCCGCGCCACCGTCTCGACCGATGTCGGCGGCGTGCGCGAGGCGGTCGGCGACACCGGCCTGGTCGTCCCGCCGCGCGAGCCCGAGCCGATGGCCGCGGCGGCGGTCGAGCTGCTGCGCGACCCGGAGCGCCGGGCCCGGCTCGGCGAGCAGGCCCGGCTGCGGGTGATCGAGCAGTTCACGCTCCGCCAGAACATCGACGGCTTCCGCGGCATCTACACCGAGCTGCTGGGCACCTCCCGCTGGCTGCCCGAAGGCGTGGTCGCCGTCACCGACGGACCGCCGGACCCGGACCGCGAGCAGCCGGCCGCCGAGCACGAGCGCAGCGAGGTGGGCGCATGAGTGGGCCCCTGCGCCTCGTTCCGAACGAGGCCGACGAGACCGTCCAGCTGCGGGTGCTGCCGCTGAAGCGGCGCCGCCCGACGCTGCCCGCGCAGCGCCCCGGGCCCGAGACGGACCAGCTCGACCTCTCCCCCGACCCGCTGGACGAACTCGCCGACCGGCTGCGGGACATCTGCGCCGACGCCGTCCACCCCTACGAGATCGCGGCCTTCCTGGAGTCCGACGGCCTCTCCGACGAACAGGCGGGCCTGCTGTACGGCCGTCCCGACGCGTTCACCGTCGCCGAGGAGCTGTTCGAACGGGTCGAGCGCCGCTACCCCGGGCCGGCCGCCGAGTTCGCCAACCCCTGGCGGGCCGACCCCTGGCGGTGCGTCGTGCGCGGCCTGGTGTTCGCCCTGCCCGGCCTCGGCTACCTGCTCGGCGCCAATCTGTTCGCCGCCGACCGGATGCGCTTCGGCCTGCCCTCGGGCATGCTCGCGCTGTCCGTCGCGACGCTGGTCAGCTGGTCGTGGAACCAGGCGCTGGCCCACCGCGCGTACGCCTGGCTCGGCCGCGGCCGGCGCCGGTCGGCCGCGGCCTGCCTGTCGATCGGGGCGCCGCTCGGCGCGCTGACCGCGGCCACTGCGGGGTACGTGGTCGGCGGGCCGCTGGGCGCGCTCTGCTTCGCCGCCGGGCAGTCCGCCTACCTGGCGGCGGCCACCGTGCTGCTGGTGCTCGGGCGGGAGAAGTTCCTGCTGCTGGCGCTGGCGCCGTCCTCGCTCGGTGCGGGTGTGGTGCTCGCCGTCGACGTGCCGCAGGCCGTCCGCACCTCGGTGCTGCTGGCCTCGCTCGGCCTGGCCGTCGGGCTCGCCGCCCGGGAACTGCTGCGCTGCCGGCGCGCCGAGGCGGAACCCGTCCCGCTGCGGCTGCCGCTGCACAAGGAGATCCCGCACCTGCTGTTCGGGCTCGCGGTCGGCACCCTGACCCTGATCGCGGGACTCGGGGTGACCGTCCACCAGGCGGTGAGCACCGGCAGCGCCGAGGGCGCCTCGGCCAGCCCGACGGGGCCGGCCATGATCGCCCTGACGCTGAGCCTCGGCCTCGCCGAGTGGCTGCTCTTCCGCTACCGGGCGATGGCGGTGGCCGCGCTGCGCACCAGCCACACCCCGGTCGAGTTCGCCCGCCGCACCGGCGGCGTGCTGCTGGGCTGCCTGTTCATCTACCTCACCACCGTGGCCGCCCTCGACGCCGCCGCCACCGTGCTCTGGCCCGGCGCCCCCGCGCTGGGCCTCCCGGAGCTCGGCGCGCTGCTGCTGCTCGGCGGCTCGCTCTGGCTGGCGCTGCTGCTGAACGCCTTCGGGCTCAGCTGGAGCACCGCCCTCATCTGTCTGGCAGCCGCGGGCGCCGAGTGCGCCGGACTGCTGACCGGTACGGACCCGACCGTCCTGCAGCTGATCGGCTGCGGGGCCGCGGCCGCCGTCCTCACCGCCACCGCCGGGCCCGTGCTCGGCCGCACCACCAAGCACCGCTGACACCGGCGCGCCCGAACAGCTGAACAGCGCAGCACGGAACCAGCACCGACGGAACCGCACACCCGTACCGGCCCGGCCGGCACCACACCGTCGCACCACCCGGCCGGGCCCGTACACCACGTCCCCAGAAGACACAGGAAGCGATTCACCATGAGCAGCGTCGCCGTCACCGGAGCCGAGGGCTTCATCGGCTCCCACCTCGTCGAGACCCTGGTGGCCGACGGCCACCGGGTCCGCGCGATGGTCCAGTACAACTCGTTCTCGTCGTTCGGCTGGCTGGAGACCCTCTCCGAGGAGGTGCTGGACTCGGTCGAGATCGTCCTCGGCGACGTCCGCGACCCCGGCTCCGTCAACGGCCTGGTCAAGGGCACCGAGGCGGTCTACCACCTGGCCGCCCTGATCGCGATCCCGTACTCCTACCGGGCCCCGCACTCGTACGTGGACACCAACGTCACCGGCACCCTGAACGTCCTGGAGGCCGTGCGCCACCTGGAGATCCCCCGCCTGGTGCACACCTCGACCAGCGAGACCTACGGCACCGCGCAGACCGTGCCGATCACCGAGGACCACCCGATCAACACCCAGTCCCCGTACGCCGCCTCCAAGGCGGGCGGGGACCGGCTGGCCGACAGCTACCACGCCAGCTTCGAGACCCCGGTCGTCACCCTGCGCCCGTTCAACACCTACGGCCCCCGCCAGTCGATGCGCGCCGTCATCCCGACCGTGATCGCCCAGCTCGCCGCGGGCGAGACCGAGATCACCCTCGGCGACCTGCGCCCGACCCGCGACTTCATGTTCGTCAAGGACACCGCGCTGGCCTTCCGCACGGTCGGCACCGCCCCCGCCGGGACCGTGGTCGGCCGGACCTTCAACGCCGGCACCGGCGGCGAGATCTCGGTCGGCGACCTGGTCACCCTGGTCGGCAAGCTGATGGGCGTCGACGTCACCGTCAAGGAGGACGAGCAGCGCATCCGCCCGGCCAACTCCGAGGTCATGCGCCTGGTCGCGGACGCCACCCGGCTGCGCGCCGCCACCGGCTGGGCGCCGGCGCACTCGCTGGAGGAGGGGCTGGAGCAGACCATCGCGTTCTTCCGCGACCCGGCGAACCTGGCCCGCTACAAGACCGACATCTACAACGTCTGACCCGGCCGCTCCGCCTTCCGTCCGCTCCCGGCACCCGAAGGCCCCTTGTCGAACCGACTTCCGTGGGGGAACCACCATGCACGCAGTGATCCTGGCCGGCGGTAAGGGCGTACGCCTGCGCCCGTACACGACCGCGCTTCCCAAGCCTCTCGTCCCGATCGGCGACCAGCACGCGATCCTGGAGATCGTGATGCGCCAGCTCGCCGCCGCGGGCTTCCAGACCGTCACCCTGGCCATCGGCCACCTCGGCCACATCATCCGGGCCTACGTCGGCAACGGCTCCCAGTGGGGGCTGCGGGTCGGCTACGCCGTCGAGGACAGCCCGCTCGGCACCCTCGGCCCGCTGCTCACCCTGCAGGACCGGCTGCCGGACCACTTCCTGGTGATGAACGGCGACATCCTCACCGACCTGGACTTCGCCGGGGTGCTCAAGCACCACGAGGCGTCCGGGGCCCCGCTCACCATCGCGACCTACGCCCGCCAGGTGAAGATCGACTTTGGTGTGCTGACCACCGAGGCCGGCTCCATCACCGGCTTCCAGGAGAAGCCGAGCATCGACTACCGGGTCTCGATGGGCGTCTACGGCGTCTCCCGCGCCGCGCTCGCCCGGTACACCCCCGGCCTGCCGCTCGGCTTCGACGAGCTGGTGCTGGACCTGCTGGCCGCCCGGACGCCGCCGTCCGCCTACGAGTTCGACGGCTACTGGCTGGACATCGGCCGCCCGGACGACTACGACCGGGCCAACGCCGAGTTCGCGCTCAACCGCTCGCTGCTGCTCCCGGGCGAGCCGACCGGCCCCGCCCCCGGCGAGGGCCTGTACGCCGTACCGAACAACGGCCAGGGGCTGCCGATCCCCGCCGCCAGGACCGCCCCCGAGGCCGCAGACGGGCAGCCCGCGGCACCGGCGGCCACCGTCCCCGCCGGCCCCGAGAACGACGGACGGGCCGCGTGAGAATCCTGCTGCTCGGCGCCGACGGCTTCCTCGGCCGGCACGCCGCCACCGCCCTGCGGGCCCTGCCCGGCGCCACCGTGCTGACCGCCGGACGGCGGCCCGACCACGACCTGCGGCTCGACCTGGCCACCGCCCAGGCCGGCCCGCTCGGCGAGGAGCTGGCCGCGCTCGCCCCGGACGCGGTGGTGAACTTCGCCGGCGCCGTCTCCGGCAGCGCCGTCACCCTCGCCGAGGTCAACGCCCGCGGCCCGGCCGTACTCGGCGAGGCGCTCGGCCGGGGCGCCCCGTCGGCCCGGCTGGTGCACATCGGCTCGGCCGGCGAGTACGGCGTCTGCGCCCCCGGCGACTCGCTCGCCGAGGACGCCGACGCCCGCCCGGTCGGCGTCTACGGCGCCACCAAGCTGGCCGGCTCCCTCGCGGTGGCCGGCTCGCCGCTGGACGCCGTGGTGCTGCGGGTCTTCAACCCGGTCGGCCCCGGCGCGCCGGCCGGGTCGCTGCCCGGCCGGCTCGCCGCCGAGCTGCGCCGGGCCACGCCCGAGGGCGCCGACGGAGTGGTGCGGGTCGGGGACCTCTCGGCCCACCGCGACTTCGTCGACGCCCGGGACGTCGCCCGCGCGGTCGCGCTCGCCGTCACCGCCCGGGGCCCGCTGCCCCGGGTGCTCAACCTGGCCTCCGGGCGGGCCCGGCCGGTCCGGGCGATCGCCGACGGCCTGGTCGCGGCGGCCGGCTTCACCGGCCGGATCGACGAGAGCGGCGCCGGCTCCGAGCGCTCCGCGGCCGTCTCCTGGCAGCAGGCCGAGGTGTCGGCCGCCGCCCGGGCACTCGGCTGGCGCCCGGAGACCGCACTCGACGAGACGCTGCGCGACCTGTGGCTCTCCACCGGACCGCTGGTCGCCGCATGACCGGGGGCACCCACCCCGACGGCCGCCTGCTGGTGCCGCTCTACGTCCACCCCGCGGTGGACCCGGCGGCCTGGCAGGCGGTCGCCGCCGCCGACCCGAAGCGCGTCGCCGCCGTCGTGCTCAACCTCGCCGACGGGCCGGGCGAGCCCGACCACGTCTTCACCGAGGCCGCCGAGACGCTCCGCGCGGCCGGCCTGCCGCTGCTCGGCTACGCCGACACCGACTACGGCCGCCGGCCGCACGCCGCCGTGGTGAACGACATCCTGACCTACCGTCAACGTCATGGCATCCGCGGCGTCTACCTCGACCAGGTGTCCGCCGCGCCCGGCGCGCTGCCGCACTACCGGCGCCTCGCCACCGCGGCCCGGGCGGCCGGCTGCGCCACCGTGGTGTTCGGCCACGGCGACCACCCGGACCCCGGGTACGCCGAGGTCGGGCTGGCCGATCTGCTGGTGACCTTCGAGGGCGACTGGGCGGCCTACCAGGCACTGGCCCTGCCGCTGTGGACCGGCCGGCACGCCGCCGCCCGGTTCTGCCACCTGGTCTACGACGTGCCCGCCGAACTCGCCGGGGAGGCGGCCGCGTTGATCGCCGCCCGGCGGGCCGGGGTGAGCTGCGTGGTGCCGGGCGCCGGGGAGAACCCCTGGAGCACCCTGCCGCACCGGCTGACCGACGGCCGGCCGCTCACCGAACCCATCTGAGAACGTCCGCGAACCGCCCGCGAACCACCTGCGAAAACCTGCGAACCATCCGACGCGATCCGGAGTCCGTGCCCCGTGACCCGCCGTACCCGGCCCCTGTGGGCCGCCCTCGCCCTCGCCACCGCCACCGCGCTGCTGGCGACGTCGTGCAGCAGCTCCGGCTCGGACGACGAGGACGACACCTCGGCCGACGCCACCGCCGCCCCCGTCCCCGGTACGCCGGTCACCCCCGGCACCCAGGGCACCCCGGGTACGCCGGTCACCCCCGGCACCCCGGGCACCCCGGGCACGCCGGCCACCCCGGACGCCCCGGCCTCTCCCGCCGACCCGGGCCCGCCGACCGCAGCCGGCCGTCCGTCGACCCCGCCCGGCGCCTCCACCACCCCCGGCACCTCCGCCGTCCCGGCCACCCCGGGAACGCCGAACACCCCCGGCGCGCCCGGCACCCCGGGAACCCCCGGTACGCCCGGCGCCGCCGGCGCCCGCTGGCAGCCCACCCCCGGCCTCGCCTGGCAGTGGCAACTCGGCGGCGCCGTCGACCAGTCCGTCGACGTCCCGGTCTACGACATCGACGGCTTCGAGACCGACGCCTCCGTGGTCGCCGCCCTGCACGCCAAGGGCCGCAAGGTGATCTGCTACATCAACGCCGGTTCCTGGGAGGACTTCCGCCCCGACTCCGCCGCCTTCGCCCGGGCCCTCCAGGGCTCGGGCAACGGCTGGAAAGGCGAGAAGTGGTTCGACATCCGCCGGATCGACCAGCTGAAGCCGCTCATGGCGGCCCGCTTCGACATGTGCAAGCAGAAGGGCTTCGACGCCGTCGAACCCGACACCATCGAGGCCTACAACCAGGACAGCGGCTTCCCGCTGACCGCCGACGACCAGCTCCGCTACAACCGCATGCTCGCCGCGCTCGCCCATGAACGCGGCCTGGCGATCGGTCTGAAGAACGACCTGGAGCAGATCCCGGCGCTGCTGGGCGACTTCGACTTCGCGGTGAACGAGGAGTGCGCCCAGTTCGACGAGTGCGCCCGCCTCTCCCCCTTCATCCAGGCGGGCAAGGCCGTCTTCCACGTCGAGTACAAGCTGGGCACCGAGAAGTTCTGCGCCCGCACCAGGGCCCTGGGCTTCAGCTCGATGCAGAAGAAGCTCGAACTGGACGCCTGGCGGAAGCCCTGCTGAGGAGGCGGGGTCCGGCATCCGACGGCTGCCGGACCGCCAGGCATTCCACCGCGAGGATTACTTGACGGCCAGCCAGATGACGGCGCCCAGCACCACGAGGGTGACCACGGCGATGACCGCGATCACACCGGTGCGGCTGCCGCCGTTGCCGCCGTAGGTGTTGACGGAGCCCGGCGCCTGGGGTGCCGGGGTCTCCTCGACGAAGGCCCGGAACATCTGGGTGCTGCCGGCGGGGTCGTACTCGTTGTCAGCCATGGCAGGGACTCTAACGAATCCGCGGAGCACCCCGACACCCGGTCTCCGCGCTACGGACGTGCGACGGGTGTGTGAAGTCCGCCTCGTTCACGGAATGCCCGCCCGGTCGATCGGGTTGACTCGGACCATGACCGATTCCCGCAGCGACGCCCCCCGTTATGTGCAGCTCGGCAGGTCCGGGCTCGAGGTCTTCCCGCTCTCCCTCGGCGGCAACGTCTTCGGCTGGACCGCCGACGAGGCCGAGTCCTTCGCCGTCCTCGATGCCTACGCCGCGGCCGGCGGCAACTTCGTCGACACCGCCGACGTCTACTCCGCCTGGGTGCCGGGCAACACCGGCGGCGAGTCCGAGGCCATCATCGGGAGGTGGCTGCGCAGCCGCGGCAACCGCGACTCCGTCGTCGTCGCCACCAAGGTCGGCCTGCACGCCGAGGCCCGCGGACTGGGCGCGGCCAACATCAAGGCCTCCGCCGAGGGCTCGCTGCGCCGCCTCGGCGTCGACCACATCGACCTCTACTACACCCACCAGGACGACGACACCCCGGTGGAGGAGTTCGTCACCGCTCTGGACGCGCTGGTGCGCGAGGGCAAGGTGCGCGCCGTCGCCGCCTCCAACATCGGCGCCGAGCGGCTCACCGAGGCGCTCGCCTTCGCCGAGCGCGAGGGCCTGACCGGCTACACCGCCGTCCAGCCGCACTACAACCTGGTCTCCCGCGGCACCTTCGAGGGCCCGCTGGCCGACGTGGTCGCCGCGCACGGCCTCGCCACCGTGCCGTACTACGCGCTGGCCTCCGGCTTCCTCACCGGTAAGTACCGCCCGGGCGGCACCGGGGTGGCCAGCGCCCGCGCCGAGGGCGCCGGCCGCTACCTGGACGACCCGCGCGGCCCCAAGGTGCTGGAGGCGCTGGACACGGTGGCCGCCGAGCACGACGTCGAGCTCGCCACCGTCGCCCTGGCCTGGCTCGCCGGCCGGCCGACGGTCGCCGCCCCGATCGCCAGCGCCCGCACCGTCGCCCAGCTCCCGCCGCTGCTGGCCGCCGCCGCGCTGGAGCTCACCCCGGCGCAGACCGCGCTGCTGGACGACGCCTCCGCCTGACACCGCCGTCCACCCGGAAGGGGCGCTCCGTCCACAGCCTGTGGACGGAGCGCCCCTTCGCACCTTCCGGTGCTACGGCCGGCCGAAGTGGGTCGGGTAGAAGCCGCTGCTGATCGTGGAGACCCGGACCGTCTTGCCCGGCCGGGGCGCCTCGACGAACTTGTTGCCGCCCAGGTAGATCCCCACGTGGTGGATGCCGGAGGCCCGGCCGCTGTCCGACCAGAACAGCAGGTCGCCGCGGCGCAGCTGGCCCGCGGTGATCGGCGTGGTCGCCGCGTACTGGTCGTTGGCCACCCGCGGCAGGCTGGTGCCCGCCCGCTTGTAGGCCTGCTGCACCAGCCCCGAGCAGTCGTAGCCGGAGGGGCCGTTGCCGCCCCAGACGTACGGCTTGCCCTGCTGCGCGAGCGCGTACTCGATCGCCGACTCCAGCCGGCCGGCGGACGGCGCCGGGTCCGCGGCGGGCGTGGTGGTGCCCGCCGAGGAGGAGGACGAGGAGGACGAGGAGCCCCCGCCGCCCCCGGACTGACCGGTGCGGCTCAGGTAGACGTCGTAGTGGCTGGTGTAGCGCCACTCGCCCTGGGAGTTCTTGAACCAGTACTTCGAGCCGTCCCAGCCCTGCCGCATCCCGCCGGAGCCGGCCGAGCCGTTGGAGACGGCCGTCTGCGCGGCGGAGGAACCGGAACCGCCGCCCGTCACCTTGGTGTAGACGCTGTAGTGGCTGGTGTAGCGCCACTCGCCACTGCCGTTCTTGAACCAGTACTTGGAGCCGTCCCAGCCCTGCTGGCCCGGCGCGGCGTGCGCGGCCCCGGCTCCGGCGGTCAGTCCCACCACCCCGGCGCCGGCCAGCACGGTGGTGGCCAGGCAGGTATTTCGCACCGCCCGGTGTATTCGGCCGCCGCCGTGCGGCTCCGCCGTGCCCGCGGTGCGCGGCCGGGCCACGCAGTTCGGGCAGGCGCAGCCCGTGATCGCCGGGACGCTGCCGAGGCTCTCCTCGAAACCGATCAGCGCCGCGTCGTCCGCGTCCGCGAACGCCGGGCCGGCGTCCGTGCCGGTGGCTATCCTCATGCCGGTCGTCCTTCCTTCCGCCCGGCCCGGGTGGCCGGGGGCGGTACCGAGGCGGCCATTCCGGCCGGGGCGACGAAGGCGACCAGCAACTGCTCCATCAGTGCGCTCCGGGCGGCCTCGTCCAGCTCGTGCGCGGTCGCCCGCTCCAGCCGGCGCACGGCGAGCGCCGCCGCCTCCACCGCGTCGTCCACCAGCACCGTGCGCAGACCCGCGTCCAGGTCGGCCAGCCGGCGGCGGCGCATCGACTCGGCCACCTCCGGCGCGTAGTCCAGCGCCAGCGGCTGCGCCGAGTAGACCTCCAGGCCGGCCGGCGCGACCTCGGCGGCCAGCGCCCGGGTCAGCTCGTCGGCGAACCACTGGCCGTCGCGCAGCGCGGGACCGGGCGCCGCGTTGCTGTCGCACGGCAGCGTGGAGGCGGTCCGGGTGAGCACCGCCTGGACCTGCTCGCGCAGATAGCTCTCGTGGTCCTCGATCGCCAGCATCGCGCGGGCGGTGTCCTTGACCCGCCAGACGATCAGCAGCCGGACGACGATCGGCGTCCCGGTGCGGTCGACCACCTTGACCGGCTCGCTGCGCCAGTGCCGAAGCCGGACGTCCACCCGGCGGCGGCGCAGCAGCGGATTGACCCAGACCAGGCCGGTGCGGCGGACGGTGCCCCGGTAGCGGCCCCAGCGGGTGAGCACCCGGGTCTCGCCGCCCGCGTTGGCCAGCAGGCCCGCGAGCGAGAGGACGACGACCAGCCCGGCGGCGGCCACGGCGGCCACCGAACGGGCGGTCACCTCGGCCTGGCCGCTGCCCCGGGCGGCGTCCGAGCGCAGGTCGGGCAGCACGTCCCAGTACGGGATGACGCCGTCGCGGACCAGGACCAGCAGGACGGCGACCGTGCCGAGCAGCAGCCCGACCAGGGCGACCCAGCCGGGCAGGGTGGCGGCGGTGCGCTCGCGGAGCGCCTGGTCGGCGCGCGGGGGCCGGCGCGAGGTGGTGGCGGTCGCCACTCCGGCCGGGGCGCTCTCCGGCTCGTCCACCGTCGGGAGCGTCGTGGTCACCGCCGGCGCCGGGTCCGCCGTCTCCAGCGGATCGCGCAGGTCGACGGGCGTGCCGACGGCCGGCCCCGGGACCACCGCGATCGGGGTGGTGGACGGGCCGCTGTCGGCCGGCTTGGCCGGCCTGGGCGTCCTCGCCGCCCTGGCCAGCGGGCTGGAACCCACGGCGGAACGTTCCGGCAGTACCGGGGGGAGCGCCTTGGGCAGGTGGTCGGGTCGCTGCGAAGAATCGCGGGTGACGTCCATGCACGGATCCTCAGGTTCAGTGTGTCGCGCAACGGGCGGCCCGGATCTGACGGGCAGTGCCAGAGCCCAGGCTAAGTTCATACGTCATCAAATGCGACATTTGAACCAGTGCGTGTCGACATTTACTGACGAATCATCCGAAGCGTGGACCTGACGCGCAGGCACATGAGCGGACAGGGGGGCGGCGGTTCAGCTCCGCCGGGGGCCGGAACCCCGGGTGATCACCCGGCGGGTGATCAGTCCGAGGCCGGTGAGTGCCAGCAGGACCCCGGCGAGCACGCCGCGCCAGCCGTCCGACCGGTGCCGGTCGGAGGCCGTCGGGGACGACGGCTCCTCGGCGTCGGCGGGGCCGGCGGTGTCGGCGGCCGGGGACGCCTGTCGCGGCCGGCCCGGCGGCGGCGCGGCCGGAGCCCGGTCCGGGGTGGCGGTGGTGGTGACGGCGGCCGGGGCGGCGGAGGGAGTGACGGTCGAGGCCGGGGTCGGGACGGGACTCGGACTCGGGCTCGGGGACGCCGAGGCCGAGGCGGACGGGGCCGCGCTTCGGGTCGGGGTCGGGGCTGAGGTCGGGGTCGGAGTCGGGGTCGGGGTCGGGGTCGGGCGTGCCGTCGCCGGACCGGACACCGTCGGCGCGGGCGACGGAGCCGCCGGACTGATCGCCGCCCCGGTGACCGGTGGCACGACGACCGGCAGCGGCACGGGCGGGACGAGGGCCGGCACGGCCGCGGCGGGCGCGGGAACGGGCGGCGTGGGGACGGCGACGGTCGGGGCGGGGACCGCCGGAGCGGTCGGAGCGCTCGGAACGGCCGGAACGGCCGGAACGGCCGGAACGGTGGGGACAGGAGCGGCCGAGGGCCTCGGCACCGCCGGAGAGGCGGCCGTCGGGGATGGGACGGCTGCCGAGGGGGCCGCCGCCGCGCTCGTAGGCGCGGACGTGACCGGGGCCGAAGCCGAAGCCACGGCCGAAGGCGTGGGCGTGGGCGTGGGCGTGGGCGTCGCGGCCCGGGTGGGTGTGGCCACCGGCGACGGCACGGCCACCGGCGAGGGCGCCGTCACCGCCGTCTGGCCCGCCACCTCGACCCTGACCGCCACCGCGTCCGCCGTCGTCGCGTTCCCCGCCTGGTCGGTCGCCGCGACGACCAGCCACTGCTCCCCCGCCGTCAGATCCCGGTTGGCCGTGCACGTCCAGCCGCCGTCGACGGCCGCCGTCGCACCGCAGGCGACGATCCGCGCCGCCTCGTCACCGCGCGCCGGACCGGCGGTGACGAGCACCCGCGCCCCGGGCTCGGCCTTCCCGGCCAGCCGGGGCCGGGCGGCCCGGACGGTCTCCCCGGCGGCCGGGGCGGTGAGCACCGGGCGGTCCGGCGGCACGGTGTCGACCACCAGCTCGGCCGGCCGGCCGGGGGTCCGCTTACCGGCGAGGTCGGCGGCGGCCGGGGTGATCCGGTGCCGGCCGTCCGCCAGGTTCTCCACCGGCAGGCAGGACCAGCCGCCGTCGGCCCGGACGGACGTGCTGCACAGGTCGGTCTCCTGGCCGCCGGACGGCAGATCGGTGACGACGACGGTGCTGCCCGCCTCACCGGTGCCGGTCAGCCGCAGGCCCGGGTCGTTGGTGAACTCGGGCAGGGTGAGCACGGGCGTGCCCGGCACCGCGGTCCGCACGGTGATCCGGACCGGCTCACCGCGCCGCGCCGCACCGAGCCCCCCGGTCAGCACCGGGGTGAGGGTGTGCGGGCCCTCGGCCAGCGCCGCGTCCGGGCGGCAGGACCAGTCGCCGCCCTGGGCGCCACGGGAGCGGCAGAGCACGGCGTCGCCCTCGCGGACCTCGACGGCGGCCCCGGCCGTGGCCCGTACGCCGGAGATCCGGGGCCGCGAATCGGTGACGGTGGCGCCGTCGGCCGGCCGGGAGATCTCCGGACGGACGGCCCCGACGGTCAGTCGGATCCGCTGGTCCAGGACCTGCCCGGAGTCGGCGACGCCCTCGGCCGGCACCACCTGGGCGGAGTCCCGGCCGATCCGCAGCCGGGCCCAGGTCTCGCCGGAGGAGGCGTTGGCGGGGACGGTCCATTCCAGGGTGGCGGTGCGCCCGCCGGCGGCGACCTCGGTCTGCACCCGCTCGGCCGGTTCGAAGCGGCCATTGCGGTCGAAGTCGACCCAGCCGGCCAGCGTGGCGGGCGCGTCGCCGACCGCGACGGGCAGGGTGAGCCGGTAGTCGTCGCCGACCGCCGCCTCCTCGGGGTAGCCGAGGGCCTGGCTGGCGCCCCGGGCGTCGGAGCGGGCGCCGGGGGTGGCGGCGTCACCGCCGAGGGAGAGGTCGGAGCGCAGATGGGAGGCGTTTCCGTAGCTCTGCGGGGCGGTGGTGGAGCCGGAATTCCCGATCGCGATTCCGGCGTGTCCGTCGGCGGTCGGCCGGGGTTTGCGGACCGCTCCGGAGAATACCGTCCGGAGCGTTCCGGCGGTCCGCGGGGAACCGTCCGCGGACGCCCGTTCCTCGGAGATCCGGAAAGTCCGCGCGGACTCCCCGGGCCGCGATCCGGCCGGGCGGAGCACGACGGAAGGATCGAATCCGGAACGGTCGGCCAATTCCCCGGGAGCGGCGGGGAAATCCGGCCCGGCGGAGAGGTCGGTGAGGTCGGTGAGGTCGGTGAGGCCGGTGAGGTCGGAGAGGCCGGTGAGGTCGGAGAGGCCGGAGGGCGGCACCGCGCGCCGTTCGGCGGGCCGGCCGTCCGGGACCTGCCGGGCGGCCGAGGGCGGCGGGTTCCAGCCGATCAGCAGCCCGGCCGCCAGGACGGCGGCGGCGCCGGTCACAGCCGGGAACGGTCGGTCCATCCGGCTCTCCTTCGCATCGGCTGCCGGACGGCCTGGATGGCCGGGCAGGCTGGACACAAGACGGGACACAAGATCAGACAAAACGGAATCACGATCCTGGGCCGGTCATACCGCGACACTTGCACTATTGGCCGCATGACACCCGATTGGCGGCCCTCCGACCGGCAGGACGGGATGTACCCGAAAGGACTGCATTTCATCCATTAGGCGGGGTATCGCGGGGTATCACGAGGAATCCCGGTGAAGGACCGCGCACCGATGTCCGGTATCCGACCATTCACCGGTCAACTCTGTTCGAATTGCCGGAGCGCTCAGCAGAGTCGGGGCCGTGACCTTCAACCCCGTTCTCATCAAGAGCAGTTTCGCGTTGGTCGAACCGCACGGCCCCGCCGTCGCCGAGTACCTCTACCAGGACCTCTTCGAACACCACCCCGCCGTCCGCGGCCTGTTCGCCGAGCACATCGACGAGCAGCGGGACCGGCTCCGGGCGGCGCTCGGCACGCTGGTCGCACACCTCGACGACACCGAGACGCTGCTCGGCGTCCTGCGCGGCCTCGGGGCCCGGCAGCAGCCCGCGGGTGCCCCGGGTCCGGCGCCCGTACTCGATCGCCGACGCGCCGCGCCCGGACACCTCGGGCCCGCGCTCGGCGACGCCGTGCTCGACCCTCACTCGCAGCACCCGCTGCCGGCGGTCGCCGGCGCCACCGGCCGGGGACAGACCCGCGCCCTGCTGGAAGCCGTCCGCGCACCCGACCGGGAGGTCACCGTCCTGCCGGCCGTGGAGCACCCGCTCGCCCGGCAGCCGCGGTTACGGGTGCCGCCGGCCGCCCCGGGCCCGGCCGCCGACCTCCTCGGAGTGGTTCCTGGAGCACCGGGACGCCCCCTGGATCAACCGGACCGAACTGGGCTGACCTCCGTGCCCCGCCCCGGGAACGCGGAAACCCCCGGCCGATGGCCGGGGGTTTCTCACTGGTGCGCTCAGCAGGATTCGAACCTGCAACCTCTTGATCCGTAGTCAAGTGCTCTATCCGTTGAGCTATGAGCGCAAGTTCCGGGCGGACCCGGACTTGCGGGGTTTGGTGCGCTCAGCAGGATTCGAACCTGCAACCTCTTGATCCGTAGTCAAGTGCTCTATCCGTTGAGCTATGAGCGCTCGCCCTGGCGAACGTTCCTCCGGGGCGGTGCGGGGACAACATTACATGACCTGCGGCGCGGGACGAAATCGATTGATCCGGGCACCCCGGGCACCCCTCGCCGACACCTCGCCGGCACCGCCCCGGCATGCCCCCGGACATGCGAAGAGCCCCGCCGACGAGATCGTCGACGGGGCTCCCGATTGGCGGAGGCTGAGGGATTTGAACCCTCGATCAGGAATAACCCCGAAACCGCATTAGCAGTGCGGCGCCATAGACCGGACTAGGCGAAGCCTCCTCCACACGGAGCAAGCCCGCGTGCGCGGACTCGTTCCCTGTGCCTGTGATGATGCCACAACCCGGGGGCCCGGCACCAACCGCCGACCACGTTACTAGGCGGGTCGTCCCCGCCGCAAAGAAGAATGAGATACTGCCCTCTCCGGAGAGAGCTGCCCTGAGCCGAGGAGACCTGTCGACGTGAGCAGCAGGCCGATCCGAGGCGCTGCTCGCCTCGCCGCCATACTCGACGCCCTGCCCGACGCGCTGCTGCTGGTGAACAGCAACGGCACCGTCGTCGATGCCAACAACGCGGCCGTGCAGGCGCTGCAGACACCCGGCACCTCGCTGGTCGGCATGGGCGTGCTCGACCTCCTCCCGGAGTTCGACCCCAGCCGGATCCCCGGCTCGATGCGGCCGGCCGCCCGTGAGGACGAGGCGCTCGACCGCCCGGTGCGGATGACCGCCCGGCGCACCGACGGCACCACCTTCCCCGTCGAGGTCTCCGGCAACGACTTCGACGACGACGGGTCCGGCGCCGGCTCCGGGTCCGGGTCCGGCTACGCGCCCCCGACGCCGTACGACCCGTACCGCGAGGGCTCCCGCTCCTCCGACCTGCTCCTGCTGCTGGTCCGCGACCTGACCGGCCGGCTCGGCGTCGAGGCGGAGCTGCGCCGCCAGCACAAGCAGACCGAGATGATCCTGCGGGCCGCCGCCGAGGGCGTGCTGGGCGTCGACCTCGAAGGCCGCTGCGTGCTGGTCAACCCGGCCGCCGCGCACATCCTGGAGTACCGGGCCAGCGAGCTGGGCGGCCGCGAGCTGCACCCGCTGATCCAGCACTCCCGGGCCGACGGCACCCCGCTGGCGCTGGAGGAGTCCGCGCTGCTGGACACCCTGACCTCCGGGCGCAAGCACCGGGTACGCGGCACCGTGCTGTGGCGCAAGGACGGCCGTCCGGTCACCGTCGACCTCACCACCGCCCCGGTCCGGGACGGCGACCAGCTGGTCGGCGCCGTGATGACCTTCACCGACCGCAGCCGCGAGCTGGCGCTGGTCGCCCGCAACGAGCACCTCACCGCCGTCCTGGAGAGCGAGCTGGGCGGCGCGCTGACCGCGCTGCACCGGCGGATCGACGCGCTCGCCGCCGACCCGGCCGGGCAGCTCTGGCCGGAAGCCAACTGGACCCTGCGCCGGCTGGCCGACGAGTGCCGCCGGTACGGCAAGCTGATCGAGGGTGTGCTGGCCCACCAGCGCTGCGAGGCCGGCGAGAGCGCCGGGAGCGGCGCGGACGGCAGGGGCGCGGACGGCAAGGGCTCGGACGGCAAGGGGGACGGCCGGAGCGGGCGGAAGGCCGCCGAGCGGGTGCCGGTCGCCCTGGACAAGGTGGTCCGCCGGGCCGTCGAGCACGCGGGCGAGCTGGTCGGCGCCGGCCGGGTGCGGTTCTCGGTGCACGCCGCCGCCGTCGAGGTGATCGCCGACGAGCAGCGGCTCGCCCAGGCGCTGGCCCACCTGGTCGCCGACGTCAGCGGCATCGGCCTCGCGCTGGACGACGCCGCCCCCGAACCGCCCTCCCCCGGGCTCGCCGCCCCCGGCACGCCCGCCGCCCTGCCGCCGGTCGCCGAGGTGCCGGCCGTGGTGCTCGCGGCCGCCCAGCGCGGTGAGGTCGCCCGGGTGGAGATCCGCGGCCCCGGACGCGGCGGCAGCCCCGTCCACCTGCCGATAGCCCGCGCGGTGGTCGAGCGCCACGGCGGGGTGCTCCAGCCGCACGAGCTGCCGGGCCGCGCCGGCACCACCTACGTCGTCGAACTGCCGCTGGATCCGGCCGCCGCCAAGGCCGCCGCCGAGCGCGCGTCCGCCGAGGGCCGCTCGGACCGGCCGAAGGAGAGCGACAGCGCCGTCCTGCCCGACCTGCCGGGCATCCCGCAGCTGCCGAGCGCCGCCCCGGACGAGGAGCCGGCCGCCGCCGAGGACCCCGCTCCCGCCGGCGCCCCGGCGGAGGACACCCCGGAGGGCGCGCCGAACGGTTCCCCGGCCGATCCCGCGGCGGCCGAGGGCGCGCCGGGCGAGACGCCGGCCGTCGAGCAGCGGCGCGGACGCCGCGGCCGGCCCGCCGTCGAGCTGCCGCCCGCCGCCCCGGAGCAGCCGGGCCGCGACGGTGCCGCGCCCGCCCCCGCCGCCGGCACCGCCCCGGACGTCCCCGCCGACCAGTGGCCCAACGCCCCCGCCCGGATCGAACGGGCCGTCCCCGAGCAGTGGAACGGCACCGGCAACGACCCCGCCTACGGGCGCCAGGGCCTGGGCGGCCCGAGCGGCCCGCAGAACGATCCCTGGGGCAAGGACGACGGCCGCTCCGGCACCGCCTACGCCGTCCCGGTCGACGGCCGGCGTGCGGACGAGCGCCCCGGCGACGGGAACGGCGCGGGGGCCGGGGACGGCGAGCGCCGGGCCGCCGGCGGCGAGGGCGGAGCCCGCAGTCCGATCGCGCTCGGCCCGGGCGGCGGCGGGTCCGCGCCCGACGCCCCGGCCGGTCCCGACGGCGGCGACGCCGAGCACCGGCCGTCCCGGCGCCGCCGCGCGCTGCCCGGGAACGAGGACTCCTCCGGCGGGTTCGCCCTGCCCGGGGTCACCGACACCCCCGTCTACCCGGGGCTGGAGCACGCCCTGCCGGCCGGTCCGGCGCCCGCTCCGCCCGAGCCCGCCGCGCCCACGCCGACCGGTCGGCGGCGCCGGCTGGCCGTCCCGCCCGGGCCGGGCGGCGAGGCCGGCGGTCCGGCCGGGCCCGAGGGATCCGCGGCGGGCGCCTCGGCGCTGCCCGCGCTGCCGTCGGCCGCTCCGGCGCTGCCCAGTGGCTCCGGTGCTCCCGGCGCTCCCGGCGCTCCCGGTGGCGAGCCGCACCAGGGCGGCCCGCGCCCGGTCGGCAGCGGCCTGGGCGAGCTGGCCCCGCTGCGTCCGCTCGGCGGGCCCGGCACCCCCGGCCCGGCCGGGGCCGTCGTCCCGGTGACACCCGTGGCACCGGTGGCGCCCGCCGCCGATGCCCGGCCCGCCCCACGCCCGATGGCCGAGCTGCCCGCCGGGTCCGGCACGCCCGTCCCCGCCCCGGCGGTCCCGGGTGCCCCGCCAGCCGGTGCGGCGATCGCCCTGCCGGGCGGCCGCGCCGAGGGCGGCGAGCACCTCGCGCTGCCCGTCCCGGCCCCCGACGGCGGTCCGCGCCGCCTGCTGGTCTGGCCCGAGCCCGACGCGGCCACCCGGCAGGCGCTCCAGGACCGCGGCTACCGCCCGGTGATCGTCCGCTCCCGCGAGGAGGTGGACGCGCAGGTCGCCGGCTTCCCCGCCGCGCTCTTCGTCGACCCGCTGACCGGCCCGATCACCCGCACCGCGCTGCAGTCGCTGCGCACGGCGGCGCTGAACAGCCGGGTCCCGGTGGTGGTCACCGCCGGCCTCGGGCAGGCCACCCGGGACGCCGCGTACGGCGCCGACCCGGCCGTGCTGCTGCGCGCCCTGGCCCCGCGCGACGGCGAGAACCACGCCCCGCGCGTCCTGCTGGTCGAGGGCGACCCGGACATCGCCGCCGCGATGATCGGCAGCCTGGAACGGCGCGGCATGCACGTCGAGCACGCGGTGGACGAGAACGACGCCGTCGCCCGGGCCAGCAGCGTGCAGCCCAACCTAGTGGTGATGGACCTGCTCCAGATCCGCCGCCGCCGGGTCGGCCTGCTGGACTGGCTGCGCGCCAACGACCGGCTGCACCGCACCCCGCTCGTCGTCTACACCTCGGTCGACCTCGACCCGCGCGAACTGCCCCGGCTGCGCACCGGCGAGACGGTGCTCTTCCTCGCCGAGCGCTCGACCAGCGACGACGTGCAGTCCCGGATCGTCGACCTGCTCGGGCGGATCGGCGCCATGGGCGAGGCGGGCGTCGCCGCGGCGGGCTGAGCCGTGGACGGCGAGGGCCGGCCACCCCCTTCCCGGGGCGGCCGGCCCTCGCCCGCTCCTCGTCCTGTTCCTCAGGCCCGCTCTTCGGCGCCTACTCCTTGCCGAGCCGGGTGACGTCCAGCTTCCGGGCCGCGTAGTCGGCGCGGATCACCTTCTTGTCGAACTTGCCGACCGAGGTCTTCGGCACCGCCTCGACGATCGCCCAGCGCTCCGGAAGCTGCCAGGAGGCGATCCGCTCGGCCAGGAACGCCCGCAGCTCCGGCAGCCCGGCGGTGGCACCCGGCCGCAGCACGACGGTGGCCAGCGGCCGCTCGCCCCACTTCTCGTCCGGCACGGCCACCACGGCGGCCTCGGCGACCTCCGGGTGGGCCATCAGGTGGTTCTCCAGGTCCACCGAGGAGATCCACTCGCCGCCGGACTTGATCACGTCCTTGGCCCGGTCGGTGAGGGTCAGGTAGCCGTCCGCGGTGATGGTGCCGACATCGCCGGTGCGCAGCCAGCCGTCCTCGGAGAACTTGTCGTCCGGGCGGTGCGGGTCCTGGCCCGCGCCCCCGTAGTACGCCCCCGCGATCCACGGGCCGCGCACCTCCAGCTCGCCCGCCGACACCCCGTCGTGCGGCATCCGCTCGCCGCCCGGGCCGATCAGCCGGGCCTCGACGGAGGCCGGGAAGATGCCCTGGGTGACCCGGTAGGGCCACTCCTCCTCCGGGGTCAGGCCGCCCGGCGGCTGGGCGAAGGAGCCGAGCGGCGAGGTCTCGGTCATGCCCCAGGCGTGGATGACGCGGATGCCGTGGCGCTCCTCGTAGCCCCGCATCAGCGACGGCGGGCAGGCCGAGCCGCCGATCACCACCATCCGCAGGCTGGAGGTGTCGTAGTCGCCGGCGTCCAGCTCGTCCAGCAGGCCGCTCCAGATCGTCGGCACGGCCGCGCTGACGGTCGGCCGTACGGCGGCGATCATCTCGGCCATCGGCTTGGGCTGCAGGAAGCGGTCCGGCATCAGCAGGCCGGCGCCGGACATGAAGGCGGCGTGCGGGATGCCCCAGGCGTTGACGTGGAACATCGGCACCACCGGCAGGGCGGTGTCGCGCGGGGTGAAGGCAAAGTTGTCGCCGGTGTTGACCTGGAGGCAGTGCAGGTAGACCGAGCGGTGGCTGTAGAGCACGCCCTTCGGGTCGCCGGTGGTGCCGGAGGTGTAGCAGAGCACGGCGGCCTGGCGCTCGTCGATGTCGGACTGCCAGGGGTAGGCGGTCGGCCGGTCCGCGATCAGCTCCTCGTAGTCGTGCACGCCGCCCGCGAAGCCGGCCAGCACCGACCGGTCACCGGGGCCGCTGACCACGATGTGCTTGAGGGTCGGGGCCAGCTCGGGGAGGACCGCCGCCAGCAGCGGGAGGACGGTGCCGTTGACGATGATCACGCGGTCGGCGGCGTGGTTGACGATGAACGACAGCTGGCTCGCCGGGAGCCGCAGGTTGAGGGTGTGCAGCACCCCGCCCATCGCCGGCACCGCGAGGTAGGCCTCCAGGTGCTCGGCGTTGTTCCACATCAGGGTGGCGACGCGGTCGTCCGCCGTCACACCGAGCTCGTCCCGCAGCGCCCACGCCAGCTGGGCGGCCCGCGCCCCGACCTCAGCGTACGTCCGGACCACCGGGCCGGTGCCGTCCCAGGTGGTGACCGTCGACCTGCCGTGGATCGTGGACCCGTGCTCCAGAATCCGGGCGACGGTGAGCGGTACGTCCTGCATCGTGCTGAACACGGGTCCTCCTCGACCTGGGCGGCACTGCGGCGGCTCCTGCCCCGGCCCGGCCGAACGTCGGCTACTGGGCGGTAATACGGCAGTAGGGCCCGATTCTGCCGCGCCGTGTCCCGGATGTCAGCATCCCGGCCGCGTTGTCCCCATCACGACCCGGCCACGGTCCGGCCACGTTCTCCCCGGTCGGCGGGGGCGGCCGGGGCGCCCGCCCCGGCGGCCGGGATACTGGGCGCATGGGCGACGGACACGGCGAACGGCGGGTGGGGCAGGGTCTGACCGGGTTCCGGCTGCCGTGCCCGTGTTGTTCGGGCGGGGTGCGGACGATGGCGCGGATGGGCCTGCGGGCGGGCCGCACCGGCACCGGGTACGTCTCGGAGACCTGCCGCTACTGCCAGGGCCGGGGCTGGCTGGGGCTGGCGCTGCGCGAGTGACCGGGCCCGGCCGTCCCGGTGGACGCCCTTGCCTTCCCGGCGGTGGGCGCGTCAGCCGGCCAGCGGGGCGTCGACCTGGTTGCGGTCGACGGTGAGCGTCGCGCCGCCGTAGGTCTCCTCGACATTGCCTCGGTACTGGTGGACGCGCTGGTGCTCGCTCCAGAGCTCCGCGCCGAGCGGCCCGCCGCCGGCGGTGTCGGCGCGGTCGTCCCAGCGGGCGTACCAGAGGATGTCGGGCAGCGGCGAACTGCCGGCCCGCGCGGCCGCGGCGAGGTCGGCGACGCCGGAGTCGAGGCTGGAGTAGAAGCCGGAGCGGTAGCCGGCCGCGTGCAGCGCCTGGGTCCAGCCGACGGCGAAGTCGACGACGGCCTGGCCGCAGGCGCGGTCGCGCGTCGGGTAGGCCTCGATGTCCAGGAAGACCGGGCTGCCGTGGCCGAGCCCGACCGCCCGCAGGCCGGCGACCGCCTCGGCCGCCTCCTGGCGCCCCTGCCGGGTGGCCCGCGCGGGGTCGATCCGCTTCGGCTTGCGCTTCAGCTCGCTGCACGGCGCCTGGAGGCCGACGTGCACGGGCAGGAAGCGCCACCCCATCGCCCGGGCCTGGCGCACCCAGTCGGCGGTGAGCCCGGGCTGGGCGCAGCCGCGCTGGCCGCCGCTGGTGTAGATGCCGAGCGCCCCGTACGGCGAGGCGTCGCGCCAGGCCCGCAGGGTCTCCAGCGGGGGCGCGGTGCAGGCGTCGAAGGCCGCGCCGGTGTAGAGGTCGCGGGACCGGGCGGCGGGCGGCCCGAGCCGGTCGGGCAGGACGGTGGCCCGGATCCGGGGGACGGCGGCGGCCGCCGGAGCGGCGTCGTCGGCGCTCGCGCCCGGGCCGCCGGCGGCCAGCACGAGGACGAGGGAGGCGGCGGCGAGGGCGACGGGGCGGAGATGGCGCACGCCGCCTTGATACTGACGGAGCGTCGGGCGATGGCCGCAGCCGCGCCGGGTGCGCCGTCGAAGCTCACCCTTTCGGACGCACCCGTCCGCATCCGTCCCGATTCCGGTAACGAGCTTGCTGCCCAGTGGCTCCTTACGGCAAACTCGCCCCCATGCCCACCTCCCATCCCAGCGAAACCTCCGCCCCGACGTCGGCCGCCGCCGTCGCCGAGGCGCTTGCCATGCCGCCCGCCCCCAAGGGCGAGCCCGCCGGCGAGCGGGGCGGCTGGCGACGAGGCGGGGCGCCCGGCGAGGGGCTGCCACCGGACGCGAGAGCCGGCCGACGGCTCACCGGCCTTCTGCGGCGCCCGGAGAGGATCCCGGCGCCGCTTCTCTGTGTCACGGCGATGTTCCTGGTGCAGACCGGGATCGCGTTCTCCAAGCCGCTCTTCGGGCCGCTCGGGGTGAGCGGCACCACCTTCCTGCGGCTGAGCTTCGCGGCGGTCATCCTGCTGGCCGTCACCCGGCCGCGGCTGCGCGGGCGCCGACCCCGCGACCTGGCCGCCGCCGCCCTGCTCGGCATGGCCTCGGCCGGTATGACGCTGCTGTTCGCCGGGGCGATCGACCGGCTGCCGATGGGCACCGCCGCCACCATCGAGTTCCTCGGCCCGCTCGCGGTGGCCCTGGTCTTCGCCCGCCGGGCCAGCCACCTGCTGTGGGCGCTGCTCGCGGCCGGCGGCGTGGCGCTGCTGACGCTGCTCGGCGAGGGCGGGGAGGGCGGCGGGCTCGACCCGGTCGGCCTGCTGTACGCCTTCGGGGCGGCGGCCTGCTACGCCGCGTACATCCTGTTCACGGACAAGGTCGGGGCGGCGTTCCAGGGCTTCCAGGGGCTGGCGGTGTCGATGACGGTCGGCGCGCTGACGGTGGCGCCGTTCGGGCTCGGCCAGGCCTGGGACGGACTGACCGAGCCCGGCGCCTCACCGCTGATGCTGCTGCTCGCGGTGGCCGGGGTGTCGCTGCTGCTGCCGGTGATCCCGTACGCGCTGGAGATGACGGCGCTGCGGCGGATGCCACAGCGGGTGTTCAGCGTGCTGGTCAGCCTGGAGCCGGCGGTCAGCGCGCTGGTCGGCCTGGTGGTGCTGGGTCAGCTGCTGGGCGCCGCTCAGCTGGCCGGCATCGGCTGTGTGGTGGCGGCGAGTGTCGGGGCCACGTTGACCGGGCGGCGCTGAGGGACGGCACGGCGTCGTGGTGAGGCCGGGGGCGCGCATCGGATCGATGCGCGCCCCCGGTGTTTTACGGCTGTGCGGCGCTGCTCGCTGTGCGGCGCTGCTTGCTGCGCGGCCCTGCGGCGTTGCGGCGTTGCGGCGCTATGGCGCTACGGCCAGAGCAGGGTGCGCGACCACTCCGGGGTGCGGACCGGGCCGGTCCGGGTGTAGCGGAGCCGGACGTGGTGGCGCTCCGCATCGCCCTGCCAGAACTCCACCTCGTGAGCCCAGAGCGTGTAGACGGCGTGCCCGGCGGCGACCGTGTCCGGGGTGGTCTCCAGCCGGCGGCGGGCCACCGCCACGGCCTCCTCGTACTCGGCCGGCGAGGCCAGCGGCTCGCTCTGCCGCCCGACCAGCGCGCCGATCCGGGCGGCCGGGGAGCGGGTGGCGAACTCGGCGCCGGCCACCTGGTCG
Source organism: Kitasatospora sp. NPDC097605 (assembly GCF_040302725.1). Taxonomy (NCBI): domain Bacteria; kingdom Bacillati; phylum Actinomycetota; class Actinomycetes; order Kitasatosporales; family Streptomycetaceae; genus Kitasatospora; species Kitasatospora sp. NPDC097605. Next base: position 330,214 of record NZ_JBEOSF010000003.1, read on the forward strand.
GCGGCCCGTTCGACGGTGCCGCGCACCCGCACCTGCCGGCCGAGCTGCGGCCAGTAGACGGTGAGCGCGGCGGCCGGGTGGTCGGCGAGCTGGCGGCCCTTGGGGCTGTCGGCGGCGGTCGAGAAGACCCAGCCGGTCCCGGCGGCGTCCACGTCGCGCAGCACCAGGACGCGGGCGTCCGGCATGCCGTCGGCGTCGACGGTGGAGAGGGTGAACACCTGGGGGTCCAGCACGCCGGCGTGCAGGGCGGTGGCGAGCCAGTCCACGAAGAGCGGGCCGGGTTCGGCCGGGGCCGCCTCGGTGTCGAAGGTCGGCAACGGGCGGGCCATCGGCGGGCGACCGAGCATCAGCTCGGGCACGGACCGGGGCGCGGCCGGGGCCGCCTCCCCGCCGGACCCGGGGCCCGGTGCGGGCCTGGTCTCGCCGGGGCCGGTCAGGCCCTCCTCCTCCGCTGCCATCGCGCCCTTCCTTCCGGTTGCCGCGGCCGCAGCCCCACGGCAGGCCGGTCGCCGGAGAGCGGGCCGGGGCGCGGGGTGCGCTGTCGGAGCGCAACCGTACCGCCGTGCGGTGACGCTTCCGGGCGCGGGCCCTGGACTGGACCTCTTCCGGGCCCCGGACGCGCCCGTGGGCGGCACCGACGTGCGGTGCCGCCCACGGGACCGGTGCGCGGTGACCCTTTCCGCTGCCCGGTTACGCGTCTGTGCGATTCGTTCCGATCGCCTGGTTCCGGTCTCCTGGTCTTCCGATCCACTTCACGGATCCGATCACGGATCCGATTCACGGTCCCGTTCCCGTTCGGTCCGCCCCTTCCGTCCGGCCCGGTGTCCGTCGACGGCGCCCCCGCCGTCCACGGCACCGGGTCGGCGCTCAGGGGCGGACCGGTACGAGGACCTGCTTCGAGGCGCCGGCCCCGCTCGCCGTCTGCTGGATGGAGGTGCGGTTGCGCATGAGAGCCAAGAAAGCCTCCAAAACGGTAATCATGCAAGGTGTGCGGAGTTCGCCGACCGGACGAACATCCGCGGGCCGCGGCGTCGGGAGACAGACTTCCGCAACAAATCGACAAAGCACCACCTCCCGGCGCCCTTTTCGCCCTTTTGCGTGACATCCGGCCAGTCGGCGCATAACCGCCACCGGCCGGGAAAGAGCGTCCGCCGAGCCACCCTCACCCCATGGCTCGCAAGGGTCGATCGACTACGATCAGGTGATCTGGCACTGTGCGGGGAGGGCGCGCGGACAAGCCGGTGCACCACCCCGGCGCACGCCGGGACGAACACGCCCTCCGCGGGTCAGGTCGCCTTACCGTGTCGACAATTCAAGCCATTTCGCGACAGTCCGACAATCGGTACGACAATATGCGGCACCGGGCCGTGCGGGCGGGACCGTACGGGATCAGACCGCCTTCCCGGGATTGAGAATGCCCAGCGGGTCGAAGACCGCCTTCAGCTGCCGCTGCAGGTCCATCGCCACCGGCCCGAGCTCCCGCGCCAACCACTCGCGCTTGAGCAGCCCCACCCCGTGCTCACCGGTGATCGTGCCGCCCAGCTCCAGCCCCAGCGCCATGATCTCGTCGAAGGAGCGCTGTGCCCGGGCCGACTGCTCGGCGTCCGCCGCGTCGAAGATGACGATCGGGTGGGTGTTGCCGTCGCCCGCGTGGCTCACCACCCCGATGGTCAGCCCGTGCCGCTCGGCGATCGCGGCGACGCCGTCCAGCATCTCGGCCAGCCGCGAGCGCGGCACCGCCACGTCGTCGATCATCGTGGTGCCCAGCCGGTCCAGCGCGGGCAGCGCCTGGCGGCGCGCCTCCAGCAGCAGCTCGGACTCGGCCTGGTCCTCGGCGGGCACCACCTCGGTCGCCCCGGCCGCCCGGCAAAGTTCCCCGACCGCGGCCAGCTCGGCCACCCGGTCCGGTCCGTCGAAGGCGACCAGCAGCAGCGCCTGGGTGGACTCCGGCAGCCCCATCCGCCCCAGCTCGTTGACCGCGCGCACGCTCACCGCGTCCATCAGCTCCATCAGCGACGGGGTGAAGCCGCGCGCCATCACGTCGCCGACCGCCGCGCCCGCCGCGGCCGTGCTCGGGAACTCCGCCGCCAGCGCCAGCTGCGGCGCGGGGGCCGGCCGCAGCGCCACCACCGCGCGGACCACCACGCCCAGCGTGCCCTCGGAGCCCACCAGCAACCGGGTCAGGTCGTAGCCGGCGACTCCCTTGGCCGTCCGGCGGCCGGTGGACAGCAGCCGGCCGTCGGCCAGCACCACGTCGAGGCCGAGCACGTACTCACCGGTCACCCCGTACTTCACGCAGCAGAGGCCGCCCGCGCCGGTGCCGATGTTGCCGCCGATCGTGCAGGACTCCCAGCTCGACGGGTCGGGCGGGTAGGCGAGGCCCGAGGCGGCGGCGGCCCGGGAGAGCTCGGCGTTGACCACGCCCGGCTCGACCACCGCGATCCGGTTCACCGGGTCGAGCTCCAGGATCCGGTTCATCTTCACCATCGACAGCACGATGCAGCCGTCGACGGCGTTGGCCGCGCCGGACAGACCGGTCCGGGCGCCCTGCGGGACCACCGGCACGCGCAGCGCGGTGGCGGTCCGCATGACGTGCTGCACCTGCTCGACGGTCTCCGGGAAGACCACCACCGCGGGGGTGCCGGCGGGGCAGAAGTCCGCCATGTCGTGCCGGTAGGCGGCCGTCACGTCCGGGTCCACCGCCAGGGCGCCCGGCGGCAGGCCCTCCGCCAGCCGGTCCGTCAGGTCACTCATCGCCGCCTCCGCTCGCGCCGCTGTCCTGGGGCGTGTCCGACCGCGCCGCCGTCCGGCCGCGCCGCGTCCGACCGCGCCCGGCTCTCGCACTCTGCCCGCCGCCCGTCCGCCCGGCAAGTACGGCGCCCCGGCGCAGCACGGGCGAGGCCAGCGCGAGCAGTCCGGCGGCGCCGGTGGCCGCCGCGCAGAGCGCGGTGGGCGTCCGGGGGCCGACCGCGTCGGCGAGCAGGCCGAGCAGGCCGGTCGAAAGCACCAGCGCCGCGCTCTGCACCAGGGTCAGCAGCGCCTGCACCCGGGAGAGGTGGTCCTCCGGCGCGGCCCCGAGCACCAGCGGAGCGATCCGGCAGGCGAACAGCCCGGACCCCGCGCCCGTCACCACCCCGCCGACCACGGCCGTCCCCGGCCCCGGTGCCACGGCCAGCAGCGCGATGCCCGCCGCGGCCACGCAGAGGCCGTACGCCGCGCCGACGCCCGCCGTTCCTCGGTTCTCCCTTGCCCCGTGCTCCCTTCCTCCGTCCTCCCTTCCTCCGCCGTCCCGCCACGCGAGCAGGCTCGCCACCACCAGCACACCGGCCCCCTGGCCGCCCGCCACCAGGCCCGCCGCCCCCGCGCCCCACCCCGCCGTCCGCGCCAGCAGCGGCGCGAGGAGCGACACCACGGGCAGCAAGGCCCCGGCCGCCGCCCCGGTCAGCAGCAGCGCCGACCGCAGCAGCCGGTCCCGCGCCGCCAGCCGGACCCCGGCGGCGGCCTCCGCCGGCAGCCCGGGCCCGCCGCGCCGCCGGGGACGCTGGTGGTGCTGGTGGTGCTGGTGGTGCTGCTCCGGGTGCTGCCGGCCCGGCCGGTGCGGGACCGGCACCCGCAGCAGCACCAGCAGGACGACGGCGAAGCTCGCCGCGTCCACCAGCGCCACCCCGGGCAGCCCGCCCGCCGCGACCAGCGCCCCGCCGAGCGGCGCCCCGAGCAGGACGGCCAGCTGCCCGCCCGCCTGCCGCAGCGCCAGAGCGCGCGGCAGCTGCCCGGTCCCCACGAGCAGGCGCGGCATCGACCCGCTCGCGGGGAGGTAGAACGCGTCCACCACTCCGATCACCACCGCCGCGAGGACCAGCAGCCGGAGCGGGGTGCCCCAGCCGCCGGCCACCGCCGCCAGAGTCAGCGTCGCGGCCAGCATCACCGCGTCCCCGGCGAGCATCACCCGGCGGGCTCCCAGCCGGTCCGCCACCGCGCCGCCGACCAGCACCAGCGCCGTCCGCGACACCGTGATCGCGGTCAGCACCAGCCCGGCGGCGCCCCCGCCGTGCGCGGCCGCGGCCCAGCCGAGGGCGAAGGCGAGAGCGGCATCGCCCAGTGCCCCGAGCTGCGCCCCGGCGAGCCAGAGCAGGTAGGTCGCGGGCAGCGCGGCCCGCCCCGGGCGGCCGGCGGTGCCGTCGGGCGCGAGGGCCCCGGTGGTCGTCATGCCGGCCGACGCTAGGACCCTCGACCCGCTTCAGGGCAAGCGCCGGTCGCCCGCCCGTCCGGCTACGCGCGCACCACGGGCTCCTGCAGTTCCGTCACCCAGTCCGCCACCTCCTCCGGGCACTCCAGGTAGAGCTCACGGGCGTAACCCGTCGAGCGGTAGCCGTTCTCCTCGATGAACCGCGCCAGTGCCTGCACGGCGCCCAGCGAGCCGTCCATCGAGCCTCGGTGTACCAGGGTCGCCGCTTCCTCGACCGCCGGCAGGTCGACCACCGCGAAGCCGTGCTCCCCGGCCGGGTCCACCGAGGTGGAGACCGGCACGGCCACCCGGATCAGCACCGAGCCGTCCCCGTCCCCGGTGTCCTCGTACCGGGCGACCGACGGGCCGGTGTGCGCGATGGCGGCAGCCGTCAGCCGGCCGCAGAGCTCCTCGAACAGCGGGCCGATCACCGGCCCGATGTCCTGCGGCTCGTAGCTCGCCGCGACCCCCGTCAGCTCGGCCACCCGCACCGACGGCACCCGCTTCACCACGACATCGTGCGTGGACATGGTCCCCTCGCTCTCGATCGTCCGGAGCCTCGCCTCGACCCGGGCCAGCCGCTCGGCGTCGGCCGCCATCGCCGCGGCGAGCTCGGCCCGCCGCAGCCGCAGCATCCCGCGCAGCTCGGCCGTGTCCACCTCCTCGTCCAGGACGGCCCGCACCTGTTGCAGCGTGAAGCCGAGGTCCTTGAGGGCGATGACCCGGTTGAGCCGGGCCAGTTGGGCGGCCTCGTAGCAGCGGTAGCCGCTGACCGGGTCGACCCGGGCCGGCCGGAGCAGCCCGATGGCGTCGTAGTGACGCAGCATCCGGACCGACACCCGGCCGTGTTTGGCGAAGTCTCCGATGTTCAACATGGTCCCTCCAGTGCAGACCCTCACACGGTGTCACGGTCAAGCACCGGGTTCGCCGCCCGTTCCCCCGCTCCCGGAGGCGCCGCTCAGTCCGTCACGTCGAACCCCCTCCGCCGGCCCAGCACCTGGAGGCTGCGCTGGCCGGGGATGCCGTTGGCGTCCTCGCCCGAGTAGCCGAGGCTGCGCTGGAACGCGGCGTACGCCTGCACGGTGCGCGTGCCGAGCGAGCCGTCCACCCACCGCTGCTCCAGGAACCCCTCGTCCGCCAGGGCCTGTTCGACGATCCGCACCTCACCGCCGTACGTCTGGTGCCCCTGCTCGGCCCCGGGGTCGGTGCGCGCCGCCGCCACCACATGGGCGAGCGAGACCCGCTGCGGCGAGGGCAGCCGGCCCAGCAGCCGGCGCAGCGACCCCTCGCCCGGCACGCCGTCGGCGTCCGACCCCGAGTACCCGAGACCGTGCTGGAAGTCCTGGTAGTTGAGGGTGTCGGCGTCCCGCCAGTCCTCGTCCGGCCCGGACTGGTAGTGCCGGCCGAAGCCCTGCCGGACGAGCGCCTCGCCCACCTCCCTGACCTGCGGGCCGTGGGCGCCGTAGCCGTACTCCAGCCCGTTGATGGTCACCCGGTACCGGGCGGGCCCGGACCCGCCGCCCGGCGGGGGCAGCGGGGCGCCGCCGGCCACCGCGGCGATGCCGGGCATCACGACCTCGCGGAACTGCCGGGTGCGGGTGTCCCCCGGGCAGGCCGTCCCGCCGTCCGACCACTCGGGGAACATCCGGTGCACCCCGAAGCCGGGGTCGTCCCACTCCCGGCTGATCCGCAACGGGATGCCGTGCCGACGGTGCAGCCACACCCCGAGCGCGACGAGCGCGTTGACCTGGGAGTCCGTCCACGGGTCGGTGCTCTGGTCGTTACTGGCCGACTCCACGCTCACCGCACCCGTGCCGTCGGCCCTGCGGTTGGCCCGCATATTGGCGTCGGCCCGGGTCTCGGTGCCGATGAACTGCCCCACGGAGCCGTCGTACCCGACCCCGAAGTGGGACTCCAGATTGGTGGAGTCCCTCCAGTACTCGTACATCCGCCGCGGCGTCCACGGCGCCGCCACACTGTGGAAGATCACCTGCGTCGGCGTGATCGCCGGCTGCTCGTCCGACTCGGGCTGGAGCTCCATCTTCTCCGCACCGGGGTACCAGGCCATCCGTCTCTCCTTGCCGGGCCCAGGGCAGTTCGCCCCTTACGCCCGGATAGACGGACCCCACACCCCCACGCGATGACACACCCGCCCCAAACCCCCCGTTCAGGTGAATACAGGACCCCACCCACCCCGCCCACCACCCCCGACCCACCCCGGAAAAGCACGAAGGCGGGTGCCGACCTCAGGTCGGCACCCGCCTTGAGCAGGTGGTTCTTCTCCTACCGGCGGAGAGCGTGGGATTCGAACCCACGGTACGGGGTCACCGCACGACAGTTTTCAAGATCATGCACCGCCGAGAGCGCAATCGGATCCTCACCTGCTACGCAGTATCCCGAGCACGACAACCAGAGACGCCCTGTTCCAGGGCTGTGCCACACCTCAACAGCGCCGACCACAGAAGGCCAGCCCAGGGCAGACGCCGCCTGGGTGAGCCTTCCCAGACGCAAGCGGGTTCAGGCAATGAGCGAGCCACCCAGGATCATCATGCGCCTTGCGAACAAACTTTCGAATCTGCTATGTCTGCCACGCGCCCATATCCCGTCCAACGCCTCCATCGTTGGCCGTTCGAAGAAGTGCCCCGTCGCGGCGACTTTCCACCCCCGACAGGGCCACTGTCAGTGCCACCCGTCAGACTGCCCCAGGAGCACTAGCTGGACTAGTGGCGCGCCGATCTCGCAGAACTAGGCCACTGAAGGATAGGGTAACTCTCATGCTAGAGGCGAAAGATCCAGTTCTACTGGACGAGGCAGGACCATATGACCGGGACATAGTCCAGCTTGCACGCGTCGCCATGGCCGGCCGCTCACAAGACGTGCAGACGCTGCTTCAGCGCATGGCCCGGCGCTACCAGAGCTCCAACAGCAGCCTTGCCGAGTCGTTGAGGGCCTTGCTCCGAACAGCACCGAGCCTCGACTCGCCCATGAGGAGCCATGGCAACGCGTTGCCCGTGCCACTTGATGGCGACAGCCGCCTTCCGCTGATCCGAGCCGACCAGGTTGGACCTGCCCACCCTCCCGTGCTGGTCGACGCTGTCCGCGATCAGCTGCACCAGCTGCGCGAGGAGCACACCCATCGCGACCGGCTCGCGCGGTCGGGCCTCATGCCCAGCCGGACTAGCCTCTTCGTTGGCCCCCCTGGAGTCGGCAAGACTCTGGCCGCGAAGTGGCTGGCCGCAGAACTTCGCAGGCCGCTGCTCGTACTTGACCTCTCTTCTGTCATGAGCAGTTATCTCGGACGGACCGGGAGCAATATCCGCAAGGTGCTTGACTACGCTAAGTCGAGCCCATCAGTCTTGCTCTTGGACGAACTGGACACTGTAGCCAAGCGACGAGACGATTCTGCGGAGGTGGGGGAACTCAAAAGGCTTGTCACAGTTCTTCTCCAGGAAATCGATGACTGGCCGTCCACCTCACTTCTTCTCGCAGCCACCAATCACTCCGAGCTTCTGGATCCTGCGGTCTGGCGCAGGTTCGACCAGGTAGTGGATTTCCCGCTCCCAGGCCCTGAGCAGCTCAGGGAGGCCCTCACCCAATATTGCGGCATCGATGGCTCAAAGGAGGTAATTAATTTCCTCGCCAAGGTCCTGAGCGGCTCCTCTTTCGCCGAGGCAGAGCGGCTTGTTCTGAGCGGGCGACGAAGGGCTGCACTAAAGGAAGAGAAGCTTTTCGACGTCCTACTGGACCTAGGCAGAGAACGCCTTCGAGGGATGGATGGGGCCTATCGCATCCAAATCGCTCTCGATCTGATGGAGGAGTGCTCGATCTCCCAGCGTCGAGCTAGCGAAATCACAGGCGTCAGTAGGGATACCATCCGCCGCCGACTGGCGAAATAGTAGTCCGAGGTCCCGCAGGGGGGATTCATGTCAGAGCCAAAAAATTTTCTGCTCGGCCATGGCGAGCGCCTGGTTACGCCCGTCTCGCTGACTCGGCCAGGTAGGCCTCCTACGGCACCCTACACCGCAGAGGAGGCACGCCAGCGCCTACAACCTCAGGTAGCTGCTGCCGCTCGCGCCTTCGCCGCCCTCCCTCCTCAGGCCACTCCTGCAGGAAAATCAGTCGGACTCCTGACACTTCATCCTCAGTTCATCGCCAAAAGCTATCACCCGGCGGATTTTCTAAAGGAAATTGGCCTTACTTACGTAGGCTCCCGGGGCGCTAGGGTGACCCCGCAAAAATGGACGCGGCAGGGCGATCCAGTGGCGATGGATACTACGGAGCTTTTTGTCTCCGGCCCAACGTCGGCTTTCGATTCCTGGCAGCAAAGGCTGCTGCATGAAAATGCGTTTCCCGAAGGATCGCCCCTTCAAAGAATTGAACAGTTCCGAGCCCCAGGAGCATCGGACAAGAAGCGCGGGACCGAAGGGATTCAAACAACCTCCGCGCTGGTGGAAGTCGGTCTCCACTTGCCCGATCGAGACCGCAGCATAATTCTAAGCACGTTCGAGGCATACGCCGCCGCATGTGGCGCTGAGGCGGACATGGCGAGCGGAATTCGCGTTGCCGGCCTTGCATTCATTCCAGTCAGAATTCAGCGCGAAGAAATTGACGAGCTGTCCAAATTCTCATTTCTTCGAGTTGTGCGCCCAATGCCAAGGCTCCGGGCTCTTCACCCAATTGAGCGCAGCACTTCGCACGTGGATCTACTCCCAATTCCCCTGCCTGGCGAGCTGGCAGTCGATCCCAGCGTCCGTGTTGCAGTGTTCGACGGCGGCCTCCCTTCAGACCACCCTTTCGGTAAATGGGCATCTGGATTTCATGGAGACTCAGTGGGAGAGGAAGTCGAGGAGCTTCTGGAACACGGCCACAACGTCACTTCAGCCGTTCTCTTTGGCCCTTTGAGCCCAGGCATTCCCGCTCCGAGGCCGTTCGCCGAAGTCGACCACTATCGCATCCTGGATGCTGACGGCGACGACGACTACGACCTCTACCGCACGCTGAAGAGAATTACCTCGGTGCTCGAAATGAGGCCATACGAATTCGTAAACCTCAGCCTGGGGCCCGATCTTCCGATTGAGGATGATGAAGTTCACCCGTGGACAGCAGTTTTGGACGAATACCTGTCACAGGGTAATACGCTTCTGACCGTGGCTGCCGGAAATAACGGCCAGAGCGACAGGGAATCCGGAAACGCCCGAGTCCAAGTTCCGTCCGACTCCGTAAACTCCCTAGCCGTTGGTTCTGCCGACAGCCGGCGGACCCGCTGGGAACGAGCTTCCTACAGCGCTCTCGGACCAGGGCGATCCCCCGGAATGGTCAAGCCCGACATTCTCAACTTCGGAGGAGAGACATTCGAGCCGTTCTGCTTTGCGCCTCGTAGTGCTGCAGCTTCACCCACCCAGGGCCGCGGAACGAGCTTCGCTGCGCCCGCCGCCCTGCGGATGGCTACTGCGATTCGCGCGCACTTCGGCAGTGAGCTCCGCCCCCTCGCGCTTAAAGCTCTCCTAATTCACTGCGCCGAGCGGGACGACCTGTCCATCGAGGAGGCCGGCTGGGGACGTATCCCAGACCAGATCGACGACTTCGTCCTCTGCCAGCCAAACGCGGTACGCGTTGTGTATCAAGGGTCGATCGAGCCAGGCCAGGCGGTACGGATGCCCATTCCTCTGCCCGAATCTGTTAGTGAGGGCGACGTGCGGATTTCGGCGACCTATTGCATTAACTCCCCTGTGGATGCAAGGACACCAAGCACATATACCGGCAGCGCGATTGAACCGTTCTTTCGCCCTCATGCAGAAAGAATGACATCCGAGAACTCTACCGTTGCAGCCACCCGGGCATTCTTCCAGACTGCAGACTACGCAACGGAAAGCGATCTCCGGAAAGACGCTCACAAGTGGGAGACAATCAAACATAAGACGCTTACCTTCAGGGCGTCCTCGCTCTACCAGCCCGTATTCGACGTCCGGCATGTTTCGCGAGTTGACCAGCTTGCGGGACCCGCAGCCGAGCGGGTCGAGTACGCATTCGTCGTCACTCTCACCGCTCCGAAGCATCCTGAGATCTACAACCAGGTTGTAAGGTCTTTTGCAGGCCGGCTGGAAATTCTTCAGCCGCAGATTGAGATCCCGATCAACATTCGCCCGTAGAGCGCCACCCGAATGGTCGGTGTTCAGGTCGGACCATTCTTGCAGCAGGCGGGCGAGCCTGAGGCCTGGGTCGGGCAGCTTCGGCTGCCCGACCCAGGCCTTTCTGCGTTCTCCTCAGGCCAAGGCGTCAGCGATTTGCTGCATCGAGTCGACGACAACCACCGCCCCGGCGGCAGCCAGCTTGGCATCCTTCCCCGGCTTGTTCGCGTAGCCAATCGTCGGTACACCTGCAGCGGAACCGGCTTCCACGTCCCGAGCTGCATCACCGATGAACACGCACTCAACCGGCCTAGCACCCATGGCTTCCATGGCATCAATGAGGAGGCGTGGGTTCGGCTTCATGGACGACGGGTCCCCGGGGACTCGCCCGAAGACGCCAGCCACGTAGCCGCTCAGCCCGTGGTCCGTTAGGTATGCCTCAATCGCCGCGCCGGCGTTGTTGCTGACCACCGACACGGATCGGCCGGAGCGCGCGCAAGCCAGCAGCACCGCTTCGCCACCCGGGTTCGGCGTACCGATCCAGACGGCCTCCGTCTCCAGCGCCGCCAGCGCCACATCCGCGCTGGCAGCGAGATCCGGCTTGGCGTCGGCGACGAGCCGCAGCAACACAAGCGGGTCGCTCTCAGTCCCGCCCACAGATGAGGCCTGCTCGCTGACGGCGAGCAGACCCTCGCGAAAGCGCCGAGCCACCTCAGGGGCGGGCAGACCGGCGAACACTGAGCAAATCGGGCCGTCGAAGTCAAGGAGCACGTGCTTCACCGGCCGCAGCACATCAGCGAGTTGCTGAGGGGTGGCGTTCATGACTGCCGCTTGTACGCGATCGTGCTCCACACGCTGTCGAACCACATCTGGGCCTGCTGGACGTACTGCGAGCCGAGCGAGGCATCGTCCGGGCCGGCGGCGTGGTGGAACAGGGTGGTGTCCTTGCCGGTCACGTCGTAGAAGGTGTGGGCCGTGTCGTCGATCGCCACGGTGCGCTCGCGGAGCGGGTAGAAGCCGAAGAACGCCTCCTGCCGGTTCAGGATGTACAGCTTGAACAGGCTGGACGCCCGATGGACCTTGACCTCGACGCGCGCCTTCTGGATGAGGCCCAGCTCGGCCAGCATCTCCACCGAGTGCGCGATCCCGCCGGCGTTCGTCAGGGCGATGTTCCGCGCGCGTTCCCGGAGGGCGGCCTCGTCCTGGAGCCCGTCGACGAGCACCGGCACGGCCATGGGCACCGTGGTGTCCGGCAGCAGGAGCCGGATGGTGATGGACTCCGGCGCCAGTCGACCGGAGCGGACCTTGTCCAGTGGCTCCTGGAGCGCGTTGTGGAGCGTCTCGCTGGAGAAGCCGGCGAAGTCGAGGGTCACCTGCTGCTGCTCGAAGGCCGCTTCGAGGTGAGGCCGCAGCCCGACCGGCCGGGACGTCCGCTCCCGGACGAAAGACCCGCTCCCCTGCCGGGTCACGATCAGCCCCTCGGTGCGGAGCAGGTCGAGCGCCTTGTCCACCGTGCCGCGCGCCACGCCGAAGTGCTTCGCCAGCTCGGGGCCCGAGGGGAGCTTGTCGCCGGTCTCGAAGCCCGGCTTCTTGGTGAGGATCGAGGCCCGCAGTGAGCTGCTGACCTGCTGATACGGGGGGCGCGAGTCGTCCGGGTCCAGGGCCATGGACCAATGCTAGGGCAGGTACCCAACAGGCGCGAGAAACCCAAGTCTCTTGACCTGCATAAGCAGGTTCTCTATGTTGTGAGTGTCGCACCGAGTGAGACAGGGGTGACACAGAGGGGCCTTCTTTGGGCTGCTCTGACCTGCACGAATGCGCCCGTAGATGGCCGGTCTTCCGCCGTGCCCAGGGCGAAGGGGCCCGGGACAGATCGGGCCGAGGTATCCCGGCGCCTTGTCAGATCGGAGACCTAGATCAAAAGGCCGCGCCCGCCTTCAAGCGGCGCAGACCTGCTGGCCGTCCACGGCAACCAGGGCGGCCAGTGCTGTTGATCAACGTTGGCCGGGCCTGTGAGAACGGGGCCGCCGCGCCTTCCTTGGCCGGAGCGCGGCGGCCCCTCACGGGCCCACACCCCAGAGAAGAGGTAGGCCCATGAGGCTGATTATCGCGGGCCAGACGGCCGCGGACGACTACGAGTTCGCCGAGTTGGCGCTCGGCGTGGACGAGCAGCTGTTCGCCGGCGTCGCTGGCGAGGACGAGTTCGAGCGCGAGGCCCGGATGGACGCCGCGGCCGACGTCCTGGCGGACCTGCGTCGGGAGGACCCGGTGCTGGCCGCGTTCGCCGAGCGCCTGCTGCGGTGGGCGCCGGTGCCGTTGCGACGGCCGGCCGTCATCCGCCGCATGGCGAGCACCGACCGGGTGGCGGTGTGAACGCCGGCGTGTTCGCCGCGCTCACGGTCGCCGTGAGCGCGCTCACGGGCCGCTCACGGCGCCCGGTTCGGGGGTCGCGATGAAGACGGCGATGAGCCCCGCGCAGATCCGCTCGGCCGAGCGGGCGCTGAGCGTCGGAACGTGGGCGATCACGTTCGGCGCGGTCCTCTACAGCGTGCTCACGGTGACCCCGTTGATGGCCGGCCACACCCCGAAGGGCTGGGAGTGGACGGCGCCGATCCTGCCGCTCGTGGTCGACGCGGCGGTGGTGATCGTGGTGCGCATGGACGCCACGCTCGCCCGCCTGAACGGCGACGGCGGGCGCTGGCCGGTGGTCCTGCGCTGGATGACCGGCCTCATGACCGTGTTACTCAACATCGGTTTGAGCGCCCTGGACAAGGACGGGGTCGGGGTCGCGGTGCACTCGGTGGCGCCGCTGCTGCTGATCGTCACGGCCGAGACCTCCCTCGCCTACCGGCGGGCGATCGGTGCCGCGCTGGCCGCCCGTGAGCACGGCGAGCGGGCCGAGCGCGAGCAGCGCGAGCAGCGGGCCGAGGCCCGGCGGCAGGAGGAGAGGGCGGAGCGGATCGCCCGGTTCGACGCCGCCGAACGGGCCGAGCGCGAGCGCCGTGAGCACGACGCGCTCATGGTCCGCGAGCAGCGTGAGCACGAGGAGCGCATCGCTCGCGAACAGCGCGAGGAGACCGCGCGCCGGGAGGCCGCCGCGCGCGAGGAGAAGACCCGGCGGGAGGCCGCCGAGCGGGCCGAGCGCGAGCGGCGTGAGCGGGAGGCGAGCGAGCGTGAGCACCGTGAGCGCGCTGCCCGGGCCGAGGCCGAGCGGCGTGAGCGGGAGGCCGTCGAGCGGAGCCGTGTCGAGTTGCTGGCTGCCGGACCGGCCGCCGGGAAGCTGTCGGAGGAGCGGGCCCGGGAGGTCGCCGGTGCTGCCGCCGAGGCCGGGCTGCCGCAGCGCCAGGCCGTCGAGCTGACCGGCTGGTCGGCCGGCTGGATCGCCGCCCGCTACCAGGAACACCGCGCCGCCCTCGCGGCCTGAACCCCACCCCACCCCCCGTGAACTGCTCCGCTGCCATCCGCGACAGGAGACAACTGTCATGTCCGTGACCGCCATCGAGGTCATCAGCTTCGGCTACCTGCACGGCGCCCCGCCCGCCGCCCACCTCACCCTCGACCTGCGCACCCACTTCCGCGACCCGCACGTCGACCCCGCCCTGCGCCACCGGACCGCCGCCGACCTGCCCGTGCGGCGGGCGGTCCTCACCACCCCGGGCATCCGCGAGACCATCGACGCCGCGGCGCTGCTGGCCGAGGCCTACGACGCCGGGCCCGCCGGGGCGTCCATGACGATCGCGGTCGGCTGCGCGGGCGGCCGGCACCGCGCCGCCACCGTCGCCATGGCGCTCGCGAACCGTCTCGCCAAGTCCGTCGCCCCGGTCCTCCTGACCCACCGCGACCTCGACAAGCCCGTCGTCGAGCGCCAGGTCCAGCAGCTCGACGCTCTCGCCCCGCAGCAGCCCGCGGGCCGGAGCTGACATGGGACTCCTCCTCCTGGTCCTGCTCTGTGCCGCCGACGCCGGCCTCATCCTGTGGGGCATCCGCGAACTGACCCGGCGGTGGTCACGGTGACCACGCCCCACGACGACGACACCGAGCCGTCCGTCTACGCCGACGCCGGGGCTGGCGCGGTCCTGGCCCTGCCCGGGCCGGGCACCCCCGCGCACGACCCCGCGCCGTCCTGGTGGACGGCCCTGGTCGACGCCGCGATGGCCGACCCCGCCGCGGACCCCGGCCCGGACGGCGGCGACGACCTGGACGCCGTGCTGGAAGGCATCGTCATCCCGGCCCCGACGGCCCCGCCCGCCCAGGACATCCCGCCCCCGCCGCGGGTCATCCGGGGCCAGGCCGAGAAGCCCACCCCGGCCCCGGCCGCTCCGGTCGCGCCGCCGGTTGCGCCCGCTCCTCCCACCCCGCCGCCGGCCCCCGCCGCTCCGCCGGTTCCCCCGGTACCGCCGACTCCTCCCGCACCGCCCACGCCGCCGCCCCGGGTCCCGACCGCCCCGGCCGGGGGCGGCTCCGGCCAGGTGCCGCCCCCGCCGGCGGCTCCGGCCGATGCCGCACCCTCGCCGGACCAGCAGCCCGACGGCGACGGCCAGGGGCCGCAGGACGTCACGCCGCCCGCCTGGTGGACCAGCGGCGCCCGCCGCGCGGCCACCGACCGTGTGGCACGGGAGGTCGGCGGCCCCTACGCCGCCCGGACCGCCGCCCGCGTCGCGCCGCTCTTCGACGTCCCCGACACCGAGGACGGCGCCGAGCCGGTGAAGAAGCCGAGCCGGGCCGAGCGTGACAAGGCCCGCGACGCCGCCGGCGCCGAGCGGGCCCGCCGCTTCCGCCGCTGGGCGGCCCTCACCGTTCTGTCCGCCGGCATCGGCGCCGAGGTGCGCCTGCCCCAGGCCATGGGAGCGGTGATCTCCGGCGTGTGGGAGCAGAGCGGCCAGTGGGCCGGGACCGGCGCCGCCGGCTTCCTCCTCACCATCACCTGGTCCGTCGACTGGTACCTGCGCGGCGGCACCCGCGAGCAGGGCGCCACCCGGATCGGCGACGTCTGCCGGGCCCGCCTCCCGTTCCTCGTCGTCGTGCGCGTGCCCTTCGCCTCCGCCCTGATCGCCGGTCTCGGCGCCGACGGCCTCCTCGACGCCGTGAACCTCAGCGTCCACCAGCTCTTCGCCTGAACCCGCACCGCCGCACACCACCCAAAAGCACGCTCAAATCAAGGGAGTTCGCACCATGGACGGGATCATCGCCCTCGGCAGCGGCGGCGCCGCCTGCGTCGGGACCCTCACCCTCCTCGTCGGCGTCCGCGGCAACAACAAGATCAAGATCGACAAGGAGTACGTGCCCTACTGGGCCTACGGCATCGGCCTGCTCAGCGCCGGCGCCGGGGCCGCGTTCTCCAACCTCGGCACCATCGGCAACCAGTTCACCCAGGCCTTCCAGCAGACCAACGGCCTCGGCGAGTGGAAGACCGGCGCCACCGCCGCCGTGCTGACCATCTGCGTATTCGGCTTCAAGGCCCGCCCCTGGAAGGACGCCCTGTTCGGATCCATCGCGCCGTCGGTGTTCACCGCGGCGGGCGGTCTGTGGATGCTGCCCGTCACCCTGCCCGCCGGCCTGCTGAAGGCCCTGGTGGGCGCCTGATGCTCCGCCAGGCCGTCACGAACGCGGCCGTCCCGGTCCGCGCCGTCATCACCGGCAGCCCCGTCCTGGCCGCCCGCCTCTGGGCCCCCGCCGCCACCCGCCTCGGCCAGGCCGCCGAGGAACGCGCCGCCATCGCCAAGGCCCTCGCCGAGACCCGCGCCACCGAACTCGCCAAGCTCACCGACGAGAAGGCCATCGCCAGGGCCAGGGCCGGACACGCCCAGGCCGACAAGACCGCCCGCGCCGCCAAGCGCGGCCGCGCGGCCGACGCCGCCGGCGGCGCCGTCCTGGCCGCCGTCGTCGCCGGACCCGTCTCCTGGTCGCTGGTCGGCCCGTGGGTACCGGTGGCCACCTGGTCCGGTATCGGGCTGTGGTGCATCGGCGCCATGATGCACGCCCCCAAACCCCCGGGGGAGCAGGGACAGCAGGCCGACACCGCCCACGGCTTCGACACCGGCCACGACGACGAGCAGGCGGACGCCGGCGGCGGCCAGGAGCGGGCCGAACCGACCGTCTCCCCGACCCTCGCCCCGGCCGAACTGGCGGCCACCGTCGAGCACATGGTCGCCCTGCGTGCGCAGAGCGACGGCGGGGCCGGGAAAGTACTCCTGTCCGAGGTCCTCGCCAGCCTCCAGCGGCACGGCCGTTACCCCGGCGCCAGCACCCGCGATTTCGGGGCCGCCGTGAGGGCCGCCGGCCTCCCCGTCGAGAAGCGCGTCCGGGTCGGCGAAGCCATCTCCCCCGGCCTCACCGCGGCGGGCCTCACCACCCACTTCGGACACCCCCCGCGCCTGCCCGCCCACGCCGTCCCCGACCACACCCCCACCGCGGCTGCCTGAGCACCCCCCACGAGTCCCCGTCCGGCGCTCCCGGACGGGGACTGCCGGGGCGCCTCCAGCCCCTTCCGCGCCCCCGCTCCCCCGGCCCCGCCCAAGCCCCCTCCCGCTCGACCACACCTCTGTTCCGACCTGCGTAAACCACACGACCACACCCTCGACCACAGCCCGACTACACCCCCGACCACACCACCCCGGGAAGGGGCCGGCGGAGCGTGCCCGCCGGCCCCTCCCCCGCCCGCACCACCGTCCGAGAGGAAGCCTGCATGGCCACCGAGCACGACGACCCGTACGACGCCTGGGACGACTACAGCGACGTCGACGGGCTGACCCGCGCCGAGGAGAAGGCGTTCGAGATCGCCCTCGACGTCGCCGACGAACAGCGCCGCGCCGAGGAGGAGCGGACCGCCGGCCCGCAGCCCGGTCACACCGAGATGTGCGAGGGCTGCCACGGCACCGGCGGCGGCTACGAGAACGAGGTCCAGGACGACGACACCGGCGACGTCGTCACCGTGGACCACGACCGCTGCCCCGAGTGCGGCGGCTGCGGCTTCTACGACTGCGACGGCACCTGCGAGACCGACCAGGACTGACCCGGCCCGCCCGGCCGGCCGTGCCGTCCGCACCCCCGCCGCAGCCGGCGGCCCGGGGCGCGGGCGGCGCGGGGACCGGACAGACCGGATCCGTACCACCCCTGGAAGGACCAGCCATGGCCGACCCGCACACCCCGTACTTCAAGGACCTCCTGACCGCACTCGGCGACAACGCCGACCGCACCGAGTCGTTCGCCCAGTACGGCAACGACGACGGCGAGCAGATGCTCGCCGAGATCTTCATCCAGCTCGACAACGACCGCGCCAAGGCCGCCGGCCACCCGCACGGCCTGGGCCTGTTCTGGAACCAGGTCACCGGCTGGCTGTGGATGCGCGGCACCAGCGACGGCCGTCTCTCCAACGAGCAGCCCCTGGTCCTCGCCTTGGTCGCCACCCCCGCCAGCATCGCCGCCGCCGTCGACGCCCTCCTGACCGATCGGGCCACCGAGCTTCCCCTGCTCGGCGAGGACGCCTCGGCGACCGCTTACCCGGCGGTCGAGGACCTGGCCGCCGCGGCCCGGTCCTCCGAGGACGACGACCAGGCCCCGCTCGACATCTGACCTCCCACACCGTCGGGCGGTCCGCGCCCGACGTCTTCCGTGGCTCGGGCCGCCCTGCTCCGCACGAAAGGAGCCACACGTTGAGCGCTGAGCCCGCGCACCCGAACGTGATCCCGTTCCGGCCCGAACCCGCCGAGGTCAAGGCCGCCGAACAGGCCGTCATCGGTGCCGCCCTGCTCGACCCTGTCCAGATCCCCGCGCTCGCCGCCCAGCTCGGCGGCCCCGGGGCGTTCTACCACCCCGCGCACGAGACCATTTGGCGTGCCATCACTCGCATGGCCGGCGGTGAGCGGCCGGTGGATCCGCTGCTGCTGACCGGTGTCCTTCGCGCGCAGGGCGACCTCGGCCGGATCGGTGGGCCCGGCTACCTGCACACCTGCATCGAGGCGACGCCCACAGCGGCGAACGGCGACTACTACGCCGAGATCGTGCGCGCCGCCGCCGAACGCCGCCGGATCAACACCGCCACCAGCCGCCTCGCCCACATGGCCGGCGACGGCCAGGCCGACCTCGACGACGTGCGCGCCGCCGCCCTGGCCGCGCTCGCCGACCTCGCCACCGGCGAGACCTGGCTCGACCCCGTCCCCCTCGGCTCCCACGGCACCCTTCCGACCTTCCCCGTCCACGCCCTCCCGACGTGGGTCGGCGCCTACGTGGAGGCGGTGGCGGAGTTCACCCAGACCCCGCCCGACATGGCCGCCACCATGGGCCTGGCCGCGCTGTCGACGGCCGCCGGGGGACGGGTGGGGGTGGAGATCCGGCCCGGCTGGCGGGAGCAGTCGAACCTCTACCTGGTGTGCGCGATGCCTCCGGCCAGCCGCAAGTCCGACGTCTTCGCGTCCATGGTTGCGCCCGTCTACCGGGTCGAGGACGAACTGCGGGCCGAGACGCGGGCCCGGATCATCGAGGCCGAGACCGCCAAGGAGACCGCCCTCGCCGAGGTCGACGCCCTCATGGCCAGGGCCCGCAAGAACCCCGACCTCGACCGCGCGCACCTGGTCGCCGAGATCGCCGGCGCCCGGATGCTCGCCGACGAGATCGTCGTCCCGCCCAGCCCCCGCCTGACCCTATCCGGGGACATCACCCCCGAGACCGTCACCCACCAGCTCGGCGTCCACCGCTGCCTGGCCGCGCTCTCCCCCGAGGGCGACCTCTTCGACAGCATCGTCGGCCGCTACAGCAGCAAGCCCAACCTCGGAGTGTTCCTCCAGGCCCACAAGGGCGAGCGCCTCCAGGCCGACCGGATCACCCGCGAACAGCCCACCGTTGACAAGCCCGCGCTGACCATCGGCGTCACCCCGCAGCCCGCCGTCCTCCAGGAACTCGGCGCCGCACCGGGCGCTCGGGACCGCGGCCTGCTCGCCCGCTTCCTGTACTCCCTGCCGCCGTCCAACCTCGGCTGGCGCAAGATCCGCACCACGCCCGTTCCGGAGCAGGTGGCCGGCGCCTACGACCTGCGCCTGACCGAGCTCCTGCGCGCGCTCGTCGCCCTGGACGAGCCGGTCACCGTCAGGATGACCGCGGCCGCCGACCTCGCCGTCGAGAAGCTGCAGGAGAAGTTCGAGGTCCAGCTCCGCCCGGACGAACCGCTCGCCCACATCAAGGACTGGGCCGGCAAGCTCGTCGGCCACATCGCCCGCATCGCCGTCCTCCTCCACCTCGCCGACCGCACGGGCGGCGACTGGCGCGCGCCCGTCGAGGCCGCCACCGTCGACCGGGCCGCCGAGATCGCCGAGTACTACACCGCCCACACCCTCGCCGTCTTCGACCTCATCGCCGCCGACCCCGCCACCGAGGACGCCCACGCCCTCCTCCAATGGCTCCGGCGCCCCAAGAAGGACGGCACCCACCGCACCCACATCAAGGCCCACGACGCCGTCGCGTCGTCCCGGCGGTTCAAGAAGGTCGCCGACGTCGAACCCGCCCTCGCCCTCCTCGAACAGCACGGCTGGCTCCGCACCGACCAGCCGCCCGCCGGCGGCCAGCGCGGCCGGGCCCCGGCTGTCACGTTCCGTGTCCACCCGGCCGTGAGCACCCCCACGGACGGGGCCGAAGCCCCGTAACCGTCAGGGATGTCAGGGGAAATCCCTGACCAGCCAAAACACCGCCGGACGGCCTGTCAGGGCACGTCAGGGATGTCAGGGAAATGCCGAATTTCCCTGACATCCCTGACAATCCCTGACGCCCTGCCAGGAGCCAACGCCGCAGGTCAGCGATTTTCCCTGACATCCCTGACACTTTCCGCCCTCCGCCTCCGTCCGCGAGAGGGCCAGTAACAATCCGCAACCACCATTCGCACCCGCCGATGGAGTCGCCGCCATGCCCACGCAGGACCCGAAGCTCAAGCTCGCCGCCGTCCTCGAAGAGCTCGACATGTCCCGCTCCGCCTTCTACCGCATGGTCGCCCGCGGGAAGGCCCCGAAGCTCATCAAGCTCCCCAACCACCAGATCCGCGTCCGCCGCAGCGACCTCGACGCCTGGTGGGCCGCGCAGGAGCAGAACGCCGCCGCCTGACCTGCGCCCCGCCCTTCCCTCGCAGCCCCGGCCGACTCGGCCGGGGCTGCTCTCTTTCTGGAGCCCCATTGCTCACCTACGACGTCCAGATCCACGCCATCCGCGATCTCGGACGCGGTCGACGGCCGCACCAACTCCGCTGGCGCGTGGGGAAGAACCCCCACTCCTCGACCTTCGCCACCTTCCCGCTCGCCGACGGCCGGCGGGCGGAACTGCTGACCGCGATGCGCAAGGGCGAGCAGTTCGAGACCGAGTCCGGACTGCCCGCGTCCGAGTTCCGGAAGCTGAACCAGGTGTCGTGGTTCACCCACGCCAAGGAGTACGCCGAGGCGAAGTGGACGCGCTCGTCGGCGAAGAACCGCGCCACCCGGGCGGATGCCCTGGCCACGCTCACCGAGGCGCTGGTGACGGATCGTCGAGGGAAGCCGGACCGAAAGGTGCTCCGCCGTGCGCTCTCCTGCTGGGCGTTCAACTTCTCTGAGCACCTGGCCGAGCCGCCCGAGGAGATCAGCTCGGCCCTGGCCTGGATGACCAAGAAGTCCATCCCCCTCGACCAGTTGGACGACTCCGAGAACGTCCGCCTCGGCCTGGAGGCCATCGCCCGGTTGATGGACGGGAGCGTCGCCGCGGACACCACGCTCACCCGGAAGCGGATGGTGTTCAACAACGCCCTTCGGTACGCGGTCGAGCGCCGCCGACTGCCCACCAACCCGCTCCAGTTCGTCGACTGGACGCCGCCGGCCACGAGCGACGAGATCGACTTCCGACGGGTGCCCAGCCCGGAGCAGGGCCGCGCGCTGCTGGCAGCCGCCGGGCAGATCTCGGCCCGGGGGCAGCACCTTCGGGCGTTCTACGGGTGCATCCTGTACGCCGCCACGAGGCCGGCGGAGGCGACGAACCTGCGGCTGGTCGACTGCACCCTGCCGGACAGCGGGTGGGGCGAGCTGGTGCTCGGCAGCAGCTCGCCCCGGGTCGGGTCCCGCTGGACGAACGACGGCCAGTCGCACGAGGAGCGCGGCCTCAAGCGGCGGGCCCGGAACGCCACCCGGGAGGTGCCGATCCCGCCCGTGCTGGTCCAGTTGCTCCGCGAGCACGTCGACGCCTACGGGGTGGCGCCGGACGGCCGGCTCTTCCGGGCGGCGCGGGGCGGGCGGCTGTTGACCAAGGAGACCGCGGCCGTCTGGAAGCGGGCCCGGGAGATCGTCCTCACCCCGAAGGAGCTGAAGACCAAGCTCGCCGAGGTGCCGTACTCCTGCCGCCACACCGCCGTCTCGGGGTGGCTGGCGGCCGGCGTCGACCAGACCGAGGTGGCCCGGCGGGCGGGGCACAGCGTGGCCGTCCTGCTCCGGTTCTACGCGAAGGTCATCAACGGGCGGCAGGAGCGCGCGAATGGCCTGATCGAGCGGTTCCTCGACGGCGAGGAGCCCTCGGCGTAGGGCCCGAATCCGTTCCACGGGCGTTCCACACAGGGTGGTCCGGAGGGGCATCCGGGTGGGACACCCCGGGACGGAATCGAAAAGGGCGGGTATCGGCCTGAGGCCGATACCCGCCCTGATCTGGGCTTTCTCCTACCGGCGGAGAGCGTGGGATTCGAACCCACGGTACGGGGTCACCGCACGACAGTTTTCAAGACTGTTCCCTTAGGCCGCTCGGGCAGCTCTCCAGGCGGAGGTCAGCCTAACGGGTCCGGCGGGGTTCGGTGCACAGGGTTTCCGGGGTGGGTCGGGGGTCAGTTGTCGCCGACGCGTTCGCTGAGGGTGACCTTGGTGGTGGCGGTCTGGCCGTTGCGGGTGTACTCGACGTCGACGGTCTCGCCCGGCTTGTGCGTCCAGATCTTGCTGACCAGGGCGGGGCCGTTCTCGATCGGGCTGCCGCCGAGCTTGGTGATGACGTCGCCGGGCTTGAGGCCGGCCTTGTCGGCGGCGCCGCCGGGGGTGACGGCCGGCTGGCCCTGGATGTCGCGGGTCTGGATCTGCGCGCCGTCGCCCTTGTAGTCGTCGTTGCGCAGCACGTCGAGCTTGGCGTAGACCGGCTTGCCGGTCTTGATCAGGGTGTCGGCGACCCACTTGGCCTGGTTGATCGGGATCGCGAAGCCGAGGCCGATGGAGCCGGCCCGGCCGTTGCTGGAGGCGTTGGACTGGATCGCCGAGTTGATGCCGATCACCCCACCGCCGGAGTCCAGCAGCGGGCCGCCGGAGTTGCCGGGGTTGATGGAGGCGTCGGTCTGCAGGGCGTTCATGTAGGAGGACTGCGCGCCGGTCTCGTCGCCGGAGGCGACCGGGCGGTCCTTGGCGCTGATGATGCCGGTGGTGACGGTGGACTCCAGGCCGTACGGGGCACCGATGGCGATGGTGGAGTCGCCCACGTTGACCTTGTCGGAGTCGGCCAGCGGAAGCGGCGTCAGCTTCTCCTTGGGCGGGTTGTCGAGCTTGATGACCGCGACGTCGTAGCCCTCGGCGCGGCCCAGCACGGAGGCCGGGTAGGAGCTGCCGTCGGCGAACTTGACGGTCAGCTTGCCGCCGCTGGAGGCGGGCGCGACCACGTGGTTGTTGGTGAGGATGTGGCCCTCGGTGTCGAAGACGAAGCCGGTGCCGGTGCCGGACTCGCCGTTGCCCTGGGCCTTGATGGTGACGACGCTGGGCAGCGCCTTCTGCGCGATGCCGGCGACCGAGCCGGGGGCGGCCTCGTTCTTCTGCGAGTTGTTGGCCTGGACCGTGGTGGAGGTGCGGTCGGCCTTGGCGCCGACCGTGGTGCCGTCGCGGTCCGCGATGGCCACGCCGACCGCGCCGCCGGCCACGCCGGCCACCAGCGCGACGGCTGTGACCAGGGCGATCAGGCCACCGCGCTTCTTGCGCGGGCCGCCGGGAACGGGCGCGCCGGGGTACTCGCCCGGGTAGCCCAGCGGGCCGCCGGGACCGCCGGGGGCCCCGGGCGCGCCGGGGGTGATGTCGTGCGGGGCGCCCCAGCCGCCGAGCGGCTGGCCGGCGCCGAACGGGTGGTGGTGCTGGCCGGTCGCGCCCGGGCCCTGCGGGGCGCCCGGGGCGGCGTACGGGTCGTGCGCGGTGAGCGCCGGGGGCAGCGGCGTGCCCGGGGCCGGGGTGGCGTACGGGTTGCCGCCGTGCGGGGCGGCGACCGGCGCGGCCGGGGCGACGGGGGCGGCCGGCGCCGCGGGCGGCAGGACCGGCGGCGGGGCGTCGAGGTACCCGGCCTCGGCGGCCGGGGCGGGCGCCGGGGCGGCGGCCGGCTCGGGGGCGGTCAGCTTGCCGAACGCCAGCGTGGGCGTGAACCCGCCGGACCCCCCTTCGGCGGCCGGCTGGGACGGCTGGTCGGCTGCGGGCGTCGGTGCGGGGGTGGGGGCGGGGCCGGCCGCAGGCTGCTGCGCCGGACCGTCAGAAGTGGAACCCACCACCCCCTGGCCGCCGGAGGGCTGCTCCCCCTGCGGCCCGGTGGACCCAACCTCGCGCTCGGTGCTCACGGACGACCTCCATAGCTGACAGGACCAACAACCATAGTTTTTCGCACACCCGATTCGATTGCCGTAAGGACCCTTCTGAAGAACTCATAAGAATCCTTAGCCGGTCCCGACGGCGGCCGCAGCGCCGCACCCGGACCCGCCCGCCTTGGCGTTCTCCCCCGCGCCGACTAGCCTGTCGCTCCGAACTGACACGCGGGAGCTTGGACCCACCAGGCTGAGAGTGCGCCGGTCGACCGTACGCCACGGACCCCGTGGGCGGCCGTCGAGGGGGCGCAGACCGCCGGAACCTGTCCGGGTAATGCCGGCGTAGGGAGAAATCGGCCATGCCGTCTGCTTCGCCATCCTCGTCCTCGGGCGTGCCCGCGTCCTCGCCCGTCCCCCCGCAGCAGGACGCCGCGGGCACCGCCCCCGGTTCCCGCGGCGCGGGGACCGCCGCCGTCCTGGAGCCCCCGGCCCGGGCCGAGGCGCCGCTGGTGCTGGACACCGAGCCGCCCCGCACCCTCGGCTTCCGGGACCACTTCGCGCTCTGGATGAACCTGGGCGTGTCGCTGATCGGCTTCACCACCGCCGCGACCGTGCTCGGCGCCAAGGGCAGCGAGCTGTCGCTGGCCGCCGCCGTGACCGCGATCGTGGCCGGCACCGCGGTCGGCACCGCGATGCTGGGCGTGGCCGCGCTGATCGGCGCGCGGACCGGCGCGCCCGCCATGGCCAACCTGCGCGGGCTGTTCGGCACCCGGCTGTCCTACGTGCCGACGGTGCTCAACATCGTCCAGTGCATCGGCTGGGGCGTCTACGAGCTGCTGACGATCGCGCTCGGCGCGCAGACCGTGGTCGGCACCGAGGGCTACCGCTGGGTCTTCGTCGTCCTGGCCGGCGCGCTGACCACCGCGCTGACCATCTGGCCGCTCGGCGCGATCGCGGTACTGCGGCGGTTCGTCGCGGCCGCGGTGGCGGTCGCGATGGTCTACTTCACCGTCCAGCTCGGCCGGCACGGCGTCCCGGACCCGGGCGCGGGCAACTGGCACGGCTTCCTGCGGGCGACCGACGCGATGATCGCGGTGTCGATCTCCTTCGTGCCGCTCGCCGCCGACTACACCCGGCACTCGCGCACCCCGCGCTCGGCGTTCTGGGGCAGCTTCTCCGGCTACACCATGGCCCAGGTCTGGTGCTACGTGCTCGGGCTGATGGCGCTGCTGCAGGCGGACGGGGACCCGGAGCGGATCTTCGACTCCTTCCTGGGCGTCTGGGCCGGCTGGCTGTTCCTGCTGGTGCTGGTGCTGCGCGAGACCGACCAGTCCTTCGCCAACGTCTACTCGACCGCGATGTCGATCCACAACCTGCTGCCGAAGGTCGACCGCCGGGTGCTGACGGGCGGCACCGGCGTGCTGATCACCGTGCTCGCGCTGCAGATCACCGCGTTCACCGACTCCTACTACGCCTTCCTGGGGCTGATCGGCTCGGTCTTCGTGCCGATGTTCGCGGTGCTGGCGGTCGACTACTTCCTCGGCGCCGGGCGGCGCGGCTGGAACCTCTCCGCCGACGCGCCGTCCCGCTGGCTGATGCTGCTGCCGTGGGCGCTGGGCTTCGCCACCTACCAGCTGATCGCGCCGACCGCGGTGGCCGGCTGGTGGACGGACCTGTGGACCTCCGCGCAGGAGGCGCTGCACTTCACCCCGCAGGAGTGGACCTCGGCCTCGCTGTTCGGCTTCCTGGTGCCGGCCCTGGCCACCTGGGCGCTCACCCCGCTCACCCGGGGCCGGGACGCCGCCGCGCGCTGACGCCCGACGAGCCCCGGACGCGGAGGCGAAGACGGCCCCCCGGGTTGGGGCGGTCTTCGCCTCCCCGTCATGTCCACGGCCTATCGTGTAGGGCGTGACCAGCCCTGATGTCTCGCCCGTGACGGCCCGCACCGCGCCGCCCGTCCAGGTGATCGCCCACCGCGGTTCCTCGTTCGCCCTGCCCGAGCACACCCTCGCCGCCTACCGCCAGGCGCTCACCGAGGGGGCGGACGCCCTGGAGTGCGACGTGCGGGTGACCGCCGACGGGCAGCTGGTCTGCGTGCACGACCGGCGGATCGGCCGGGTCTCGGACGGCCGGGGCACGGTGTCCGCGATGACGCTGGCGGAGCTGGAGGCGCACGACTTCGGCGCCTGGAAGACCGGCCGGCCGAGCGAGGACCCGGAGCTGCGCGGGGTGCTGCGACTGGAGAGCCTGCTGGAGCTGGTCGTGGACTGCGGGCGCCCGGTGGACCTCGCGATCGAGACCAAGCACCCGGTGCGGTTCCGCGGCCGGGTGGAGTCCGAGCTGCTGCGGATGCTGGACCGGTTCGGGATCGGCGGCGCGGGCAGCGGCGGCGCGGGTAGCGGCACGGGCGGCGGCCACGCAGGCGACGCCCGGGGCCACGGCGTCAACGCCCGGATCATGAGCTTCTCCTCCGTCGCGCTGGCCCGGGTGGCGGCCGCCGCGCCGCAGTACCCGCGGGTCTTCCTGTTCGAGCGCGGCCTGGTGCTGCGCGGGCGGCTGCGCCCGGGCGCGCCGCTGCCGGGCGGGGCGCGGATCGCCGGCCCGGGCATCGAGCTGGTGCGGGCCCGGCCGGGGCTGGTGACCAGGCTGCGCGAGCTGGGCCACCAGGTGCACGTGTGGACCGTGGACGAGCCGGCCGACGTCGAGCTCTGCCTGGAGCTCGGGGTGTCGGCGATCATCACCAACCGCCCGGCCGAGGTGCTGGCCCAGCTCGGCCGCTGAGCCCGGTCGCAGCCTCTCCGCGGGCCCCGGTGGTCATCACGTGGTGCGTGGTACCGCTGTGGTGAACCGTTCACCCCTGTGGTGAACCGTTCAACCACTGTCGGCCGTTGACCGCCTTGGTAGGGACTCAAACCTTTCGGCAACGATTTCTGGCGCAATTCATACAGTTTCACGACGCAGGGTGAGCATCGAATCACCTGTCGCGCACCGACGGTGGACGGGCCTGAAATGTCCGCGCGGGATCGCCGCACGGTCGTTTCCGACGTATTGCCAAGGGGCATCCATCCCTCGGCATACGCTGAAGGAGGTCCGGGGGTGGCGTTGATGGTGGCGCGTGAAGTGCCGACTTCATCGACCATGGCAGTGCCGCACGGCCCAGCGAGTGTCGGGGTCGCGCGGCGCCGACTGCGTCGAGATCTGGGAGACCGCGAGATACCGGAACCGGTCATTGATGATGCTGTTCTGATCCTTTCCGAGCTTTTGAGCAACGCCTGTCGTTACGCCCGGCCGCTCGGGCCGCTGCCCGCGCTCGGCCGGGGCGCCCGCGCCGAGGTCGTCGGACCGCTGCTGGTCGGCGGGGCGTCGCGGACCGGCGGGCCGGTCGGACCGTCCACCGCGCCGGGCGACGGCGGCGAGGACACCGGCGGCGTCCTGGTCCGCTGGCAGATGCACGCCGACGGCGTGCTCACCCTGGAGGTCACCGACGGCGGGGCGCAGACCCGGCCGTCGCCGTCCAGCCCCTCGCTGACCTCGCACGGCGGCCGCGGGCTGAGCATCGTGGACCAGCTGGCCAGCGACTGGGGCGTGCGCGACGCCCCCGGCGAGGTGACCGTCTGGGCGGCCCTGCCGGCCCGGGCCCGGCACGCCCGGCGCACCGCCGGCGGCTGAGCGGCGGGACGGCGAAGCGCCCGACCGCACGACGGCACACCAGCACGACGGCACAGCGCGGAGCACGACGGCACGACGACCGAACGGCGGGCCGGGCACCCGCGGCGCGCCCGGGCAGCGGGCACGGCGGGCCCGCCCGCGCCCCGGCGCACGACCACACGCCCGGGGAACGTCAGTAGGCTGCCGGGAGCACAACACCACCGTTCCCGGGAGAGCCGCACCATGGGCAAGAAGGCCGCCAAGAAGGCGCCGCAGCGCAGCCAGTCCACCCCCGCCGCCACGGGCGAGATCCCCGTGGTCGGGGCCCGCGAGAACTGCCCCTGCGGCTCGGGCCGCCGCTACAAGGCCTGCCACGGCCGCGAGGCCTCGCACGCCGTCCAGGAGCTGGTGCACCGCCCGTTCGAGGGCCTGCCGGGCGAGGCCGACTGGGTGGCGCTGCGCGAGCTGGTGCCCGCCGCCACCGTGCCGCTGACGCTGGCCGCCGGGGTGGCGGAGGCCGCCGAGGGCGAGGTGCCGTCGGTCACCCTGGCCACCGTGCTGCCGCTGGCCTGGCCCGCGCTGCGCCGCCAGGACGGCTCGATCCTGCTGGGCCTGCAGACCCAGTCCTCCTCCGGCGACCTGAGCCGCGACCTCGCGGACGCCCTGGAGCTGGCGCTGGCCACCGCGCCGGGCACCCCGGTGCCGGCCCGCCGGACCGTGCCGGGCGGCCGCCGCCTGCAGGACCTGCTGGACACCGCCGCCGCCTTCGAGCCGGCCGTGCACACCGGCTTCGAGTTCTGGCTGGAGGACGCCGAAACCGCGACCGGCGAGGTGGCCGCCTCGCTGGAGCGCGCCAACGCCTCGGCGATCCCCACCGAGAAGCTCTCCGGCGTCGACTCCGCCTACTGGTGCGGCACCCCGGAGAAGAACCACCTGCGCTGGGTGATGACCGTGCCGGAGGAGCAGCTGCTGGACGCGCTGGCCCGGCTGACCGCCGCCGAGCAGTCCGCGATCGGCCCGGACACCCGCCTGGTCGGCTCGTTCCGGGCGCACGGCCTGACCGTGCCGGTCTGGGACCTGCCGGTCGGGATGACCGCGGCCGACTGCGAGAAGCCGGCCGCGGAGTTCGCCGAGCGGCTCGCCGCGACGCTCGCCGACCCGGCCCCGCTCACCGCCGAGGAGCGGCGGGCCCGCGCGAACCTGGTGAACCGTCAGGTCACCCTGAACTAAAGGCGGGACGGAACGCCGGGCGCATCCGGCGGATCGAACGTGATACGCGTCACATTGTCGCCCGTGACCCGCAATTTCCGGGCTGCGAGGGCGTCTTGGAAATTGGCGCGGGCGCGGATCCTTGTTACTGTCTAAAGAGTCCGGTCGCTGGTGCATCCCCCGTCGCCAGCGGCCGGATCTTTTGTTTTTCCGAACGCCCCACGCCGGGACCGGTCGGCCGTGCCCGATCAGTACGCCGGCGACGGGTCGTCAGTACGCCGAGCGGCCGCTGTCCAGCTGGACCGCCGCCGCGACCAGCTCGCCCAGCAGCGGCTCGACCTCCGGCAGCCAGACCCCGCCGTCGGCACCCTGACGGGGCGGCAGCACCCAGCGCACCCGGTCGCCGTCCCCGCCGCCGGGCGGCAGCGGCAGGAAGCCGCCGCTCCCGTGGTAGCGCAACGATCCGGGCACCCAGGGAAGTTGGACGAGCATCTCGCCGAGCGCGTCGAGCGACCAGGGGGCGACCAGCATCGCGTAGCGGCCGGGCATCGCCAGCACCGGACCGAGCCGCAGCCGCAGCGCGGCCAGATAGGCGAGCGCCCGGGCGCCGGCCGCCGCCGGGAGGCTGACCGCGCAGACCGTCCGGCCGGTCGCGGCCAGCACCGGGGCGTCCGGGCAGCGCTCCTCCCACCACCAGCGCACCATCCGGGCGTCGGTGGTGGCCGCGAGCAGCGGCGGGTCGTGCGGGTGGGCGCCCGGGACGGAACAGTCCGGGTCGCCGCAGGAGCAGTGTCCGCCGGCGAGCAGGACGGTACCGGGGACGACGGGCCAGCGGTGCCCGGTGGCCGCCGTCAGGGCCCCGGCCAGCCGGGCCGCCCGGGCCGCCGACCGGTTCCTCGGGTCGTCGCGCAGTGGGTTGTCGCGCATTGGCACCCGTTCCTTTCCGTGACCGCTCGGTGGCTCCGCCCCGCGGTCGCCGGACCGGCCGCCGCCGCGTGTCCGGCGACCGCGGGGCCGGCCCGCGAACCGGACGGAGGGAACCGCCCGGGAGCCGGGGCGGAACGGACCGGAGGCCGGGCCGGAGCCGGGCGGCGGGCGGGGCGGGCGGCGGTACGGACGGCGGTGCGACGACGGCGCGGGCCTGGAGCACGCGGTGGAGCACGATGTGAAAGGGCTGCGGAATAGAACAGCCCTTGGAACGAGAATCCCGTATGCGACCGGATGGACGCCGCCCGGCCGCGGTTGGTTCCACCGTACGAGTGAGTCGCTTCCGGCCGACCCGGCCGGCCGGCGCCAGGGGCATACGATCCGGACGGCCGCCGGAGCCGTCCCCCCGGTTCTGCCCGCTCACCGGCCGCTCCATGCCCGGCGCTCGGAGGCACCGCGTCCCGCCGGACCGCGGCGCAGCCGACCGGCGCGCGTGAAACGGAACGCGCCCCCTGGCCGGGCCCACCACGGCGCGCCACCGGCCACCAGCCTTGTCATGGCTCTGGACATGCCCCGAATGGCCTGTGTAGAAGTGGTGGCATTGCTGTCGATCAATGACGAGTAGTAGCGAATCGAGGCGAAACGCGCCCTTTGGCCGTGCTCGCTCCAAACGGCCGTACCTGGGGGTTCCGCATGATCCGCGTGACACGCACCACCGCGTCAGGAGTGGCGGCATGACCGAGTCCCACCCACCGTCGACGTCATCCGAGCCGGCCGAGGCCGGCGGCACCAGCGGGCTCTCCGTGCTCGACCCGCCGGGCTTCCCCGATCCGGCCGATCCGGCCGGGCCCGCCGTCCGGCCGGACGGCCGAGCGCCCGCCGGGCTGCCGGGTGACGGCGAGGGCGCGGAGCGCGTCACGGGCGCCCCCGGCGCACCCGACGGCGCCCCGCCCGCCGGGTCCGCCACCGGAGTGCAGGACCGTTTGGCCGGACGCCTGTCCGATTTCACCAGCCTGCACGAGCACACCGAACGGCTCGCCCGCGCCCGCGGCCTCTCCGCCACCCTGGACGCCGTGCTCGCCTCGGTCGCCGCGCTGCTCGGCGCCGACCGCGCCCTGCTGGTCACCGCGCTGCCCGGCGGCGGCCCCAGCCAGCCGGTCGGCCTCGGCCTGGACCGCGCCTGCCTCGGCGCGCTGGAGACCGTCCCGCCGGACCAGAGCCTGCTCGCCCGGCTGCTGCGCGAGCACGACCGGCCCGCCGAACTGCAGTCGCCCGACCTCGTCGGCGACCCCGCGATCGGCGCCCGGCTGCGCGAGCTGGCCGGCCACCTCGGCCTCGGCGGCTGCTACGGCCTGCCGTTCGCCACCGAGGAGGAGGGCCCGCTGGCCGCCGCGCTCTGGTTCTACGACCGGCCCGGCCTCCCTACCGAGCGCCAGCGCGAGCTGGCCCGCCGCTACGTCGAGGTGGCCGCCCCGCTGCTGGCCAAGCAGCTCGACGCGGAGAAGGTCCGGCGCACCACCGAGGCGCTGTGCCGCGGCCTGCTGCCCGACCGCCTCCCCCGGCCCGCCGGCCTGCGGCTGGCCGCCCGGCTCGTCCCGGCCGGCCTGGACCGCTCCTGCGGCAGCGACTGGTACGACGCCATCCCGCTGCCGGACGGCACGGTCGGCCTCACCGTCGGCTCGGTCTCCGGCGACGGTCCGGGCGCCGGGCCGGGCTCCGCCCCCGGCGCGGCCGCCGCGATGGGCCGGGTGCGGGCCGCGCTGCGGGCGTACGCGGTGCTGGAGGGCGAGGACCCGGTGTCCGTCCTGGGCGACCTCGAACTGCTGCTGAAGACCACCGAGCCGGCCCGCACCGCCACCGCCGTCTACGCCTGGGTGGAGCCGGAGGGCCGGCGGATCACCCTGGCCGGGGCCGGCCACTGCCCGCCGGTGCTGGTCACCCGGTACGGCGCCGAGTTCGTGGAGACCTCGCTCTCCGCGCCGCTCGGCGTGCTCTCCTGCTGGGAGGCGCCCGGGGTCGAGTTCACCGCCGAGCGCGGCGACACGCTGGTCCTCTACACCGAGGGCCTGGCCCGCCGCTTCGGCCCGACCCTGCACGCCGGGCAGGCCAGTCTGCGCCGGGCCGCCGCCGACGCCCCGCGCGACGTGCGGATCGACCCCGAGCGGCTCTGCGCCCACCTGCTGGCGATCGCGGCGGAGCAGGACGCGGCCGGCACCGGCCCCGGCCCGGCCACCGACGACCTGATGCTGCTCGCGGCGCGCTTCGAGTAGCCCGGCCGCGCGACCGAGGCCCGAACGGGTGAACGGCCGGGCGTCCGTACCATGGACGCACGGCCGCCCACCTGTGTCGCGATCCGACGCGCCCCGGGCGGCACCACGCGCAAGGAGGCGACGTACGTGACCGAGGACCGCACCCCCGCGGTGGCCGAGAACCCCGAGGCCGTCGGCGGCGACGAGGAGCCGCAGCAGTTCAAGGGCCGCAAGAACGGCCTCTACTCCGAGGTCTCCGACGAGCTGGCCGCCTCGATGAAGTCCGGCTGGGCGGACACCGAGCTGCACGGCCTGGCCCCGGTCCCGCAGGCCCCGTACGCCGCCGAGCGCCGCGCCAAGCTGTCCGCCGCCTTCCCCGGCGAGCGCCTGGTCGTCCCGGCCGGCACCCTCAAGGTCCGCTCCAACGACTGCGACTACAGCTTCCGCGCCGCCAGCGAGTACGTGCACCTCACCGGCGACCAGACCGAGGACGCCGTCCTGGTCGCCGAGCCCACCGGTGACACCGGCCACGCCTTCCACCTCTACCTGCTGCCCCGCTCCGACCGCGAGAACGGCGAGTTCTGGCTGGACGGCTACGGCGAGCTGTGGGTCGGCCGCCGGCACAGCCTCGCCGAGCAGGAGCAGCTGCTCGGCCTGCCGGTCCGCGACGTCCGCAAGGCCGCCGACGAGCTGGCCGAGCGCGCCGGGGACGGCGTGCCGACCCGGATCGTGCGCGGCTACGACGCCGGCCTGGAGGCCGCGCTCGCCGCGGTGCTGGACGCCGACAAGGACGCCGGGTTCAAGGAGTTCCTGAGCGGCCTGCGGCTGGTCAAGGACGCGTGGGAGATCGGCGAGCTGCGCGCCGCCTGCGAGGCCACCGTCAAGGGCTTCACCGACTGCGTGCGCGAGCTCGGGCAGGCCGTCGCCACCTCCGAGCGCTGGATCGAGGGCACCTTCTGGCGCCGCGCCCGGGTCGAGGGCAACGACGTCGGCTACGGCTCGATCTGCGCCGCCGGCCCGCACGCCACCACCCTGCACTGGGTGCGCAACGACGGCGAGGTCCGCCCCGGCGAGTTGCTGCTGCTGGACGCCGGCGTGGAGACCAGCACCCTCTACACCGCCGACGTCACCCGCACCCTGCCGATCAACGGCCGCTTCGACGCGCTCCAGCGGAAGATCTACGACGCGGTCCACGACGCGCAGGAGGCCGGCATCGCGGCCGTGAAGCCCGGCGCCCGGTTCCGCGACTTCCACGACGCCTCGCAGCGGGTGCTCGCCGAGCGGCTGCTCGCCTGGGGCCTGCTGGACGCGTCGGTGTACGACGTCGAGAAGGTCCTGGAGCTCGGCCTGCAGCGCCGCTGGACCCTGCACGGCACCGGCCACATGCTCGGCCTGGACGTCCACGACTGCGCCCACTCGCGCACCGAGGAGCACGTCGACGCGCTGCTGGTGCCGGGCATGGTGCTCACCGTCGAGCCCGGCCTGTACTTCCAGCAGGACGACCTGACCGTCCCCGAGGAGTACCGCGGCATCGGCGTCCGGATCGAGGACGACATCCTGGTCACCGCCGACGGCAACGAGAACCTCTCGGCCGGCCTGCCGCGCCGCGCCGAGGACGTCGAGGCGTGGATGGCCTCGCTGGCCTGAGCCGACGGGCCACCGCGCCCGAGCCGCCGGCGGTCCGGCCCCCGAGCAGTGGGGGCCGGACCGCCGGCGGCGTTTCAGGGGGTGACCGGGGCGGTCACGAGCCGGTGGAACCCCGGGGAGACGACGGCCGGCGCGGCCTCCCGGCCGTCCCCCCTGGCCCCCACCAGCACGCTGTAGTCACCGGGCCCGTCGGCCCGCCAGTCCTCCGGCACGCTGAGCACGAACGTGAAGGTCGTCGACTCGTTCGGCCGCACCAGCCGTTCCAGCAGCGAGGTGTCGACCACCGCCTGCCCGTCGCCGGCCGGTGCGACCGGCAGGGTGCGCATCCCCTCGGCGCCGGAGCCGTACCGGGCCTGGACCACGATCCTGGCCGCCTCCCGCCCGTTCAGCCGGATGGTCGGGAGCACCGAGGCCAGCGGCGCCGCCCCCGGATTGTGGACGGTCATCGTGAGCGAGCCGGTGGTCGGCGTCGCGGTCGTGAGCACCGGTGCCTTCTGGGCGTCGGCGGGGGCCTTGGACAGCCGCAGGGCGGCCAGCGTCGACGCCTCCACGATCCGTTGCGGCACGGACGGCAGCAGCGCCAGGGCCTCCAGCAGCAGCGTCCCCGCGCCGCTGTTGATCGCGGGGGACAGCCGGTAGCGGATCGTCCGGGTGGCTCCCGCGGCCAGCGGGAACGCCACCGCGTCGCCGGAGGCCAGGAAGGCGCCCGACGCCTCGGTCAGCTGGACGTCCGTCCAGACGCCGCCCCCGTCCTCGCGCTGCAGCGCGCCGCGCACCGACCGGTCGGTGCCGACCGGGTCGGCGAGCGCCCGGACCGCCACCACCGGCGCCACCGTCCCGTACGCCTGCTGGGTGGTGTTGTGCCAGGTCACCGAGAAGACCACCGGGTTGCCGCCGACGATCGCCTCCGCCCCCGCCAGACCGTCGACGGTCACGTCGATGCCCTGGGCCGGACGGACCGCCCCCGTACCGTCGGCCGGTGGCGGCGCGGCCGGGGCCGGCCCCCCGGACGTCCCTCCGGGCTGCTGGTCGGCGGGCCCGGTCCCCGGCCGGGTGCCGCCCCCGCTCCCCCGGCCCGGGGCCCGCGTGCCGCCGGGGACGGCCCCCTCGGAGGCGGCGTCCTGGCCCTGCGACGGGGCCCCGGCCGCCGGTGCCCCGGCCGGGACGCCGAGCAGGTCGGAGGGCTGCGCGGTCGGGGACAGCGGGTCCGGCCCCCGGCTCTCGCCCGGGCTGCCGCTCAGCGTCGCCGCCGGCGCGCCGTCGCCCTTGTCGGCGAGGGTGTCGGTGGGGACGGTGAGCACGCCGATGATCATCGCCGCGGCGAGCCCCATCAGCGGCAGGCCGACCAGGTAGGCGGGCCGGCGCCCGGCGCGGGGGCCCTGCGGCGGGGCGGCCGGGCGCAGGTCCTGGGTGGTGATCCGGGCGGCGCGGGCCGCCATGGCCTCCCGGAGCAGCCGCTCGACCGGGGACTCGCCGCTCGGGCCCGGGCGGCGGCCGCCCCGCTCCCCGTCGGCCGTGGGGCGCCGCTCGTCACTCATCGGGCGTCCTCCAGCTTCTTCTCCAGGGCGTCCAGGGCCCGGCTGGCGGTGGACTTCACGGTGCCGCGGGAGACCGCGAGGATCTCCGCGATCTCCGACTCCGACAGGTCGGACCAGTAGCGCAGCACCAGCACCTCGCGCTGGCGCGGGGTCAGCTCCTGCAGTGCCACCAGCACCCGGCGGTGCTCGTCGTGGAGCACCGCGTGGTCCTCCGCCGACGGCGCGTCCGCCTCGTGGGGCGGCACGTACTCGCGGGCCGTACGGCGGCGGCGCAGTACCGACCGGGCGCCGTTGACCACGGCGGTGCGCAGATAGGCCAGCGCGTTGTCCAGGTCGCCCAACTGCTCGCCGTGCCGCTGGTAGAGCTTGGCGAAGGCTTCCTGCACGACATCCTCGGCCTGCTCCTGGTGGTCGACCAGCAGCACCGCGAGGCGGACCAGGCTGAGCCGGTGGGTGAGGTAGAGGTCGGTCAGCGTCGGACCGCTCTCGCGCACCCGGCCGCCGCCGGGCAGCAGGCGGAACCCGGCGCGGCGCCGGCCCGGCGGCTGCGCGGCGACGGGCAGGTCGAGCACCTCGCCGGCGCCCGGCGCCTCCCGGGCGCCGAACAGCAGCGTCACCAGCCCCCGCAGGGTCGCCCGCCGCCCCTGGGCGGCCCGCGCGGCCGGCCCGATGGCCATGGACATCCGTCTCCGCTCTCCCCCCGACCCGTTCCGGTTCCACGCCGGTGCGTCAGGACATCGTCATCGGACGACCGGGCCGCCCGGGCCCGGTCGGGTCGTCGTCGGCGCGTGGCCGGCCGTCAGGAGGTCAGCGGCACCTGCGCGTACCGGGGCGACATGGCCTGGCCGTCGACGCTGTGGCCGACCGTCAGCTGCAGGCCCGAGCCGGCCTGCCAGCCCGCCGGGACGTTGACCCGGAACCAGTAGACGGCGGTCTCCCCGGGGCGGAGCGCCCGGGAGAGCCCGGCGGTGTCCAGCCGGACCAGGCCCTCCGCGTCGAGGGCGCCCTTGAGGCGGAGCCACTCGCCGTCCACCAGCGTCTCGGCGATCAGGTCCTCGGGCACCAGGCCGTGCGTGGTGTACCCGCCGCGCAGGTCGGTGGCCGCCAGGGCGGGGGCGACGGTGTGGCCGGCGAAGCCGTCGACGTTGGCCAGCTCCATCCGCACCCAGGACGAGACCTTGCCCATGGTCGCCTCGGTGGGCCTGCTCAGCGAGACCCCGACCGGGTGGACCACCGTCACGTTCACCCGGGCCAGCGTGCCGCCCACCCGGACCGCGTCGGCGCCGCGCCCGGTCCAGCCCTCGGCCGTGATCGGCAGCCGCCCCGACATGCCGCCGGCGGCCAGGGTCAGCCGGTAGCGGACCGTCCGGCGCTCCCCGGGGTCGAGCGCGAAGGCGCCCTGCTGGGGGCCGCTGCCCACGCCGGCCTGGTCCAGCCGGACCTCGCGCCACTCGTCGAGGTCCTTGCGGTCGAGCATCCCCTTGGCTGTCGTCCCCGGACGGGCGACGGCGTCCGGGTAGTCGTACGGGAGCACCCGCACCACCGGGACGACCTCGTCGTAGCGCTGCTGGGTGGGGTTGGTCCAGGTCACCTCGAAGTCGAGGTAGCCGCCGTCGGCCCGGGTCTCCCAGGTGCCGGTGAGCGAGCGGATCGAGACGTCGAGCTGCTCGCCGACCGCGCTGGGCGGCACCGGCTCCGGCCAGACCGGGGAGCCGCCGGACCTGAGGACGGACCCGGCCGCCGGGGACGCCGGGCGGCCGGGGGTGGAGGCCGGACCGCCGGGGGCAGGGGTGGGGACCGGCGCGGCGGCCGAGAACCCGGCTGGGAACCCGGCCGGAAGTATCGCGCCGAACACCGGGGCGGAGTCCTCGGCCACCGGCGCGACCAGCGACGACCTCATCCCTCCCACCGTGGCCGGGTCCTCCGGATCCAGCGCCGTCACCGTCACCGTCGCCGCCGGCCACGGGGCCTGGCCCGGTCCCCGTCCTTGGCCCGGTCCCTGTCCTTGGCCTTGGCCCGGACCCGCCGCCCGGGCCGGGCCGACGCCCGCGACGGACTCGACCGCCTCGACGGGAAGCAGCGCGTAGCCGGCCGCACCGGCGACGACGGCCGCCAGCGGAAGGGTCCTGACGAGAGACCGGACAGTGGACGGGCGCATGGTGGGTTCCCCGTGGTAGTCGGACGCTGCCTGTGCGGCGAGGCCCGCCGCCGGCTCGGTCGAACCCGCGCCGGATCGGCCCTCACCCTTTCAGACGCCCGAGTCCGCCCGGGGTTGTGGGGTGTTCGAAGAAAATTTCGCCCTGGCTGGAACCATCGCACTCATCGGTATCCGGCCGACACCCGTCCACCCGTCCACCCGTCCACCCGTCCGCCGTTACGCCTTCCCGCCGGTGCGGAGGTCCGCGTTGGCGAGCATGGCGTCGTGCAGCCACCGGGCGAGGCCCGGGGCGAGGTCCTCGTAGACCTTCGTGAAGCGCGGGTCGGCGAGGTACATCCCGGCGATGCCGCGGTGGATCTCGAAGGTGCAGTCGTAGAAGTTCCCGCAGATGTGCTGCCGGTGCGCCTCGGCGAGGTCCATGGCCGGGCCGCCATCGGCGGGCTCGCCGGCGGTGAAGACCTCGACCAGACGGGCGTTGAGCGCGTCCGTCCCGGCCTTGACCCGCTCCCAGTCGGCCTTGTCGTAGCCGCCGGTGCGGCGCTGGGACTCCGCCCAGGCCGCGGTGTCGCCCCAGCGCTGCTCGGCCTCGGTCTCCCACTCCTCGCGGTAGCCCTCGCCGAAGAACTCGAACTTCTCCTCCGGGGTCAGCCGGATACCCATCTTCTCTGCCTCCAAGGCGTGTTCGACGGCCGCGGCCAGTTTCCGGAGATGGGCGATGCGGTCGGTCAGCAGCTGGTGCCGGCGCCGCAGGTGCTCCCTCGGGCTCACCGAGTCGTCGTCCAGAACGGCCGCGATCTCCTCCAGGGGGAACCCGAGTTCGCGGTAGAACAGGATCCGCTGCAACCGGCCGAGGTCGGCATCGTCGTACCGGCGGTAGCCGGCCGACGTGCGGCCCCGGGGGGACAGCAGGCCGATCTCGTCGTAGTGGTGCAGGGTCCGGACGGTCACCTCGGCGATCTTCGCCACCGCGCCGACCGAGTACCCGTCTCCGGTGTTCATCCGGCTTCTCCCTCCGTGCTGACCACGACCCTCCCTCCTCCCGCTGCGTGAGGGTCAAGCCGTGTCCCCCCGCGCCTCCGCCGGTCAGACGGCGGCCGGCTCGCGTTCGGTGCGCCGCCGTCCGTCGGTCCGGCCGGCGGCCTGCCCGGGCCCGCGCCGCCGTTGGGTGGGCCAGAGCAGCACGTACCCCGCCGAGAGCACCACGAAGGCGAGCCGGACGAAGCCGCGCGCCGCGTCGGACGGCAGGAACAGCGTGCCCCCGTAGAGGGCGGCCAGCGCGATCCAGCTCCACCACGGCACCAGCCGCCGCTGCCCGACCGTGTCCCAGAGCAATGTGCCGAGCAGGATCGACGCGG
The DNA here is from genome assembly GCF_040302725.1 of Kitasatospora sp. NPDC097605. Classification (NCBI taxonomy): domain Bacteria; kingdom Bacillati; phylum Actinomycetota; class Actinomycetes; order Kitasatosporales; family Streptomycetaceae; genus Kitasatospora; species Kitasatospora sp. NPDC097605. The sequence continues at coordinate 368,823 of NZ_JBEOSF010000003.1, forward strand.
AGTAGTAGGTGTAGACGCTCGGGTCGAGCAGGATCCGGGCGTCCGCCCCCAGCAGGACGACGGCCGGCCAGCGGCCGCGCCAGACCGCCAGGGTGCCCAGGGCCAGGCCGAGGGCGAACTGCGCCGGGCGGTCCCACCACGGCGTCGCCGGATCGGTCACCCCGAACCAGCGCAGCGCCGAGGCGGGCTGGTTGGGGATGGTGAACGTGGCGGCCGCCATGGTGTCCAGGTCGCCGAGGTAGAACGGCAGCCAGGCGACGGCCACCAGCCCGGCGAACCAGAGCACCGTCCGCGGCCACCTGGCCCGGGGCAGTGCGAGGATCAGCGGCGCGAACGCCAGCGCCCACGGTTTGGCGTCCACCGCCAGCGCCAGGTACACCCCGACCCTGGTGGCCCGGCCGCGGCTGACCTCGTGGGCGGCGAGGGTGGTGAAGAACAGCGCCAGCACGTCGTCCAGGTGCGCGAAGCGGACCGACACCTCGACCCACATCGGGATGAACGCCAGGCCGGCGATCAGCAGCCGCTGCTGGAGCCGGCGGTGGTTGGTCCCGGTGCCCAGGTAGTGGCGGGCGGCGGTGCGGCCGACCAGCACCAGCATCGCCAGGCCGAGACCGGACATCACCGCCTCGGCCAGCAGTTCGCCGGTGTGCGGCGGGAACGGGGCGAAGAGCCGCGCCACCACCAGGCTGACCGGGCCGATCTGCAGCTCGGGGTGGTGGGCGTAGAGCGCCAGGCCGCCGTCCGGCCGGTCGCTGAAGAGCAGTTCCTCGCCCTGGCGCAGGTAGTGCCAGGAGAAGCCGCCGCTCGGCTCGACCAGCAGGAACCAGAGGACCGTCCAGGCGAGCAGCAGCACATGGTGTCTGCGGACCGGCAGACCCGCGATCCGGCCGGTGGCGGCCCCGTAGTCCGTCCCGCCCCGCCCCGCGTGCCTCGACCGTCCCACCGCCGAGCGCCCCGCGCCCCGTCCCCGCACCCGTTACCTCGCCCGCCCCGTGTCGGCCCCCTCGATGGGCATCCTAGGCACCCGCGGCCGCGGGAACGGACACCGCCCGTGTCCCCGGGTGGGCCGGGGACACGGGCGGTGGGCGTCGTGCGCGCGGGCGTCGGCGGGTCAGCCCTGCTGGGCGGCGCGACGGCGGCGGAGCACCACCAGGGTGCCGACACCGGCCGCGAGCACGGCGCCGCCGGCGATCGCGATGACGGTGGTGTCGTCACCGCCACCGGTGGTGGCCAGCGCCTTGTCCGCGTTGGAGCGCGCCTGGACGACCGCCTCCGGGGTGATCGGCAGCGGCGCGATGGCCGGGACCTTCACCGGGAAGTCGATCGGCTGGCGGACGCCGGTCCCGTCCTCGCCCTCGGTGTCCCCGGGGGCCGGGGTCGTCGGGGCGGTGGTGACGGAGGCGCTCGGCGAGGCACTCGCGCCGGACGTCGTCGTCGCAGTCGGCGAGGCGCTCGGCGACGCGCTGCCCGACGGCGACGCGGTCGCCGACGGCGTCGTGCTGGACGTGGCGGACGGCGTCGCGGTGGCGGACGGCGTGCCGGTGGCCGACGGGCTGGTGCTCGTGCTCGGCGTGGCCGTGGCGCTCGGGCTGCCGGTCGGGGTCGCGGTGGCGGACGGCGTGCCGGTCGCCGAGGGCGAGGTGGTGGCCGACGGGCTGCCGGTCGGCTTCACGGTCGGGCTCGCGCTCGGGCTGGTCGGCTTGGTGGTGCTCGGCGTCGCGGTGGGGCTCGGCTTTCCGCCCCCGGCCACGATCCTGAAGCGGTCGCCGCACGAGCCGTCACCGACGAACTCGCCCTGCCCGGACGGGTTGTTGCCCTCCGCCTTCGCGGCGAAGACCACCGGGACGACGCCGGCCGTGCCGAGCGGCGCGTCCTTGGTGACCGAGACCCGCACGGTGACGGTGAGGCTGCTGCCCTTGGTGACCGCGAGCAACGAGTTCTTGTAGTCGGGGAAGCCCCCCTCGATGAGCTTGGCGAGCAGGAACAGCACGCCGTCGTCGTCGCCCTCGCCACCGCCCGGGGCGGGCTTGGCCGGCAGCCAGGTCTTCGACTTGTCCAGCGACTCGGGCAGTTGGTACTCGACCTTGAGGTGCTCGCCGCGCAGCGTGCCCTTGGGGTTCTTGAACTTGAGCAGCGGGTAGTAGACGAAGTCCTGCTTGGTGTTGTTGTCGACGGTGAAGTTGAACAGCTTGCTGTCGCCGCCTGCGGCGAAGGTCCGCGGCACCCCGTCCAGGGACAGGTCGAGCGCGCGGGGGCTGACCTTGTCGGCCTGCGGCGCGACGGCGGCGGATCCGGTGGCGGCGGCCACCGCGCCCTGGGCGCCGGTCAGGGCCATCGAGGCGGCGAGCGCGGCGGCGCCGGCCAGGGCGAGACTGCGAGGTATGGAGAGGGACAAGGGAGACCTCACGAGAGTGTCCGGGCGCGGCCCGGGGGCGCGAAAGGACCAGGCGGCCGTTCGAGCCGCGATCCCCCCGCGAAGCTGAAAGTCCGACGGAGACTACCGAAGTCCCCGGCGGTGCCGGAAGGCGGGTGCCGGTTTCCGGCGGCCGCGCGCGAAATGCTGTCCGGTTGGCCCAACTCTGCCCCGTGACAGGGGTTTTGTTCCCGTCCTCACGGTGGCGCGGGGGTGGCCGGCAGCGGTCCGCGGGGCGTGCCGGGGCCCGAACCTACGCCGTTCCCCGGCCCGTCCCCCGGTCCCCGTCCCTACTACTCCGGGAGCCCGGCCCGACGCCGGGCGACGGCCGCGACCGCGGCCCAGTCCTTCTCGCCGTCCCCGTGCGCCAGCGCGTCCAGGAAGGCGTCCCGCAGCACGCTGCCGAACGGCAGCGGCACCCGCGTCGCCGCGCCGGCGGAGAGCGCGAGGTCGACGTCCTTGAGCCCGAGCGGCAGCTTGAACCCGGCGGGCTCGTAACGGCGTTCGGCCACCATCGAGCCGTACCCGGAGTAGATCGGCCCGGGGAAGAGCGTCCCGCTGAGCATCTCGATCAGATCGGTCGGCCGGACGCCGTTGGCCTCGGCCAGGCTGCACGCCTCGGCCATCGACTCGATCGCGCAGGCCAGCAGGAAGTTGGTGCTGATCTTGGCGGTGTTGGCCTGGCCCGGGCGCTCACCGAAGTGCCAGACGCGCCGGCCCATCGCGGCGAACAGCGGCTCGACCGCCGCCAGCGACTCCGCGCTCCCGGCGGCCAGGATGTTGAGCTCCCCCGCCTCGGCCACCGGCGGGCGGCCGAGCACCGGCGCGGCGACGTAGCCGATGCCGTACTCGGCGTGCAGGGCCTCGGCGCGCTCGGCCAGGGCGACCGAGACGGTGGCCATGTTGACGTGCACGCCGGCCGTGGCGGACTCCAGCAGGGCCGGGTCGAGCAGCAGCCGCTCCACCGCGTCGTCGTTGGCGAGCATCGAGACGACCACGTCGGCCGCGAAGGCGTCGGCCAGGCCGTCGGCGGCGCGGGCGCCCCGGGCGACCATGGTGGCCACCGCTTCGGGCGAGCGGTTCCAGACCCGGACGGTGTGCCCGGCCTTCACCAGATTGGCGGCCATGCCCTGCCCCATGGCGCCCAGTCCGACGAAGCCGACCGTCATCCCGCTCATCGCGCACTCCCGCTGTCGCCCGGCGGCCGGAGCGATCGTCCGGCCACGATCAACCGACTGTACGTCAGACCGCGGGCGGGCCCGGTCGCCGGGCCGCCGTCCGGCCGACCCGGCGGCCCGGCGACCGCCGCCCGCCCCGGTCAGGCGGCCGCGGCGTGCCCACCGTCCGCCGAGCCGGCCTCCAGACGGGCGAGCACCCGGTGGCGCAGCAGCTGGTACTGGGCCTGCAGCCGGCCCGGGCGCTGCGGGCGGGCGACCGGCCGGCCGGGGCCGACCCGCTCGTCCGGGCCGAAGCGCGAGCGGGTCATGTCGACCTCGGCGCCGGCCGCGGACCGGTTCCACCAGTGCAGGTCCGTCCGGACCCCGCCGGTGTACACCTCGCCCATCATCAGCTCGCCGCCGAGCAGGTCGTGCACCACCAGGGCGGTCGCCCGGCACTGGCCGTGGGCGGGATTGTCGGGACGCCAGTGGGCCTGGTCCTCGGGCGCGCAGGTGTCGACACCCCAGGAGGAGCGGATCGCACGTTCGATGTCGTTGAGGGTCCACGCCGTCATAGCGGGAAGCCTGCCACGCGGCACCGACAGCGGCAGCGGCTTTTCGGCCACGGACCCCGATGTTCTGCGGCGAGCCGCGTGACCTTCACCCGTACGGGGAGGCCGCCGGGGGCGGCGGAGCGCGCCGGGGCGGTCGGGGGTCCGCCCCGGCGCGCGGCCGGTGGGCGCCCGGCGGGCGCTGCTCGATGGGCCCTACCCCCGGAGCATCACTTGCCGAGCGCGTCGACGCCCGCCTGCGCGAACTGCTCGTCCAGGTCACCGCTGGGCGCGCCCGCGACACCGATGCCCGCCACCGGCGCGCCCTTGGACTGCACCGGCGCACCGCCGGCCAGGAACAGCGTGTCCGGGATGTCCTTGAGGTTCGGGGTCTGCGCGAGGCGCTTGGTCAGCTCGGAGGTGGGCGCGTTCCAGGAGACCGCCGTGAACGCCTTCCGCACCGCCGACTCCGGCGACTGCGGGCCGGCGCCGTCGCCCTTGAGCAGCACCCGGGTGACACCGTCGCGGTCGACCACCGCCACCGAGACGCGCTGGCCAGCCTTGGCCGCCGCGTCCAGGGTGGCCTGGGCGGCCTTGGTGGCGGCCTCGATGGTCAGGCCGGTGCTCTGGGCGAGGTTCTTGTTCTGGGCGTCGGCCTTGACCGCGGCCGTGGTGACGGCCGGGGTGTCGGTGGCCTCGGCGCTGGCCGAGACGGCACCGACGGTGGCGGCGGCCAGGGCGGCGGCGGCGACGGTGCCGGTCAGCACCTTGGCGCGAACGGAGGTCTTCTTCATGGTCCGGCTCCTCGTCGGATGGCGGTGGTGGGGACGGATTCGATCCTCCGTTCCAGGCCCCCCGCGCCACATCGGCGGTCCGGACACCGCGCCCGGGCATGATGGACGACGGGCCCGTCAGCCGATCGGTTGATGCGGCACCGGACCGGACGGGTCACCATCGAAGGATCGCCGCAGCCCGGACGGGCCGCCACGGGCCGCCACGGGCCGAACGGCTTGTACGGCGCCGGCGGCGCGCAGAGAGCGGACAGAGCGAGGAGCGGCCCCGATGCACCACCCCGGCCCCCTCCTCCCCTCCTCCCCGGCCTCCCCCGACCCGGACGCCGGCCGGCTGGCGGTGCTGCTCGACTCCGCGTTCCTCCTCCTGCTCGCCACCTCGCTCAGCCGCTTCCTCACCCACCACCCGGGCAACCCGCGCATCCCCCTGGTGCTCGGCCTGAGCATCGCCCTGGCCGTCGTCCAGCCGGTCGGTTCCTGGCTCGCCCACCGCCGCCCGGCCGCCCCCGGACAGCGCCGCCGCCCCTGGCCGCTGGTCGCGGTGACCGTGCTCTGGGTGGTCCTGGTGCTGCTCGCTCCGAGCTTCGCCTGGTGCGCCGTCCCGCTCGTCTACACGGCCCTGCGGACGCTGCCCACGCCGGCGGCGATCCCGCTGGTCGCGGCGCTCGCCCTGCTGGTCACCGTCGGCGAGGCCCGGCTGCCGGGCCCGGTGGACGCCAACCTCGTCCTGCTGCCGCCCGCCGTCGCCGCGCTGGCCACCGGCGTCTTCCTGTACATGGAGCGGCAGGCCGAACGGCAGCGCGCGCTGATCGCCGACCTGGTCCGCACCCGGCGCGAACTCGCCGCCACCGAACGGCGGGAGGGGACGCTGGCCGAGCGCGAACGGCTGGCGATGGAGATCCACGACACCCTCGCCCAGGGCCTGTCCAGCCAGCAGATGCTGCTCCAGGCCGCCGACCGCACCTGGGACGGCGACCCGGCGACCGCCCGGGGCCACGTCCGCACCGCCGCCGAGGTGGCCGCCCGCAACCTCGCCGAGGCCCGCCGTTTCGTCCACGACCTCGCGCCCGCCGAACTCGCCGACGGCCGCACCCTGGACCAGGCGCTGCGCTCGCTCGCCGAGCGGGAGTCTTCCGAGAGCGGGCTGCCGGTCCGCTTCCACCTGGACGGCGCGCCGGTGCCGCTGCCGGCGGCCGCGCAGTCCGCGCTGCTGCGGATCGCCCAGGGGGCGCTGGCCAACGTCCGCGAGCACGCCGGGGCGTCGGCCGCCGCGCTGACCCTCTCCTTCCTCGGCGACCAGGCCGTCCTGGACATCGCCGACGACGGCCGCGGCTTCGCCCCCGCCGCTCCGCCGTCCTCGTCCCCCTCCCCCACCGGCCGCGGCCACGGCCTGCCGGCCATGCGCGCCCGGCTGCGCCAGCTCGGCGGCACCCTGACCGTGGAGAGCGCCCCCGGCGAGGGCACCGTGGTCTCCGCGGCCGTCCCGCTCACCCCCGACCGCCGTCCCTAGTCCCCAGGCCTGGAGCCGTCCGATGAACCCCACCCCCGCCCCGTCCCCGGTCCGGCTGCTGGTCTGCGACGACCACGCCGTGGTCCGGGCCGGCCTGCTCGCCCTGCTGGCCAGCGCCGGCGACATCGAGGTGGTCGGCGAGGCGAGCAGCGGCGAGGAGGCGGTCGAGCTGGCGGCCCGGCTGGCCCCGCAGGTGGTGCTGATGGACCTCCAGCTCGGCGACGGCATCGACGGCGTGGAGGCCACCCGGCGGATCACCGCGGCCCCGAACGCCCCGCACGTCCTGGTCCTGACCACGTACGACACCGACGCCGACATCACCCGGGCGATCGGCGCGGGCGCGACCGGGTACCTGCTGAAGGCCGAGCGGCCGGAGGAGCTGTTCGCAGCGGTGCACTCGGCCGCGCAGGGGCGGACGGTGCTCTCGCCGCCGGTCGCCTCCCGGGTCATGGCGCAGATGCGGGCCCCGGCACCGCAGCTCACCGAGCGCGAGACGGACATCCTCGCCCAGCTCGCCCAGGGGCTCGGCAACCGGGAGATCGCCCGCGCGCTGTTCATCAGCGAGGCGACCGTCAAGACCCACCTGGGCCGGATCTACGACAAGTTGGGCGTCGACACCCGGGCCGGCGCGGTGGCCGTCGCCAAGGAACGCCGCCTGCTCCGCTGATTCCGACATTCCGTTCGGATTGTCGCAGTCCGAACGAACGTCCCCGCCCTCGCCCCGCCGCCCCTCCCCGCCCCGAACGACCAGCCCCGACCGGCCCTTTCGCCGCTCGGTCGGCCGCCCCTTGCCATCCGGAGAACCGTCCCCGATGGTGGGAGGTTCATGAAGAAGACCATTGACAAACCAACCATGCGGTTTGTTACCGTAATGATCAACGACGCCCCACCTCAAGGGGGCTTGCCGGGCCTGTGCGGAGCGCTCTCGCCGGAGAGCGGCGCCAGGGGGGACGGCGGGAGTCCGGGGCGATCGGGGGGAGCGGCGAGGAGCCGCGCGTCGACGCGGCGCGGAGCGGGTCCGGGGGGACTCGCTCCGCGCCTCCCTGTCTCCCGGCCGGTAAACTGCACCGAGTAGTGCAACTCACCGAGGAGGGGACCCGCCCGATGAGCACAGCGAACCCGGCACCGAGCACCGGCTCACGCCGCATGCCGGAGAAACGCCGGGCCATCGCCCGCGCGGCGAGCACGGTGTTCGGCCGCGAGGGCTACACCCGGGCCAGCGTCGACGCCATCGCCACCGAGGCCGGTGTCTCCAAGCGCACCATCTACAACCACTTCGGCGACAAGGAGAAGCTCTTCCTCTCCGTCGCCCTGGAGACCGCGGGCGAACTCACCGAGATCGTCGCCGGCCTGGCCGACCGTCACCTCCACAAGATCGTCGACCTGGAGGGCGACCTGGCCGCCTTCGCCGTCGACCGCGCCAGGGCCGTCCTGGCCGCCGGCGAGCACTACGCCCTCGGCCGCACCATCCGCGCCGAGGCCGGCAACATCCCGCCCGACGTCCTCGCCGCCTGGCTCGCCGCCGGCCCCCTCGCCTCCCAGCGCGACCTCGCCGACCACCTCGCCCGCCTCGCCGCCCAGGGCCTCCTCACCCTCGACGACCCCGACCTCGCCGCCACCCACTTCACCCTCCTCACCTTCAGCGGCGCGGCCGACCAGTCCTTCTACGGCGCCGTCCCCATCTCCGACACCGCCCTCCACACCACCGTCACCACCGGCATCCAGGCCTTCCTCCGCCTCTACCCCCGCCCCTGACCCACCACCCCGGACAACACAAAAAGCCGCAGGTCAGATGACCTGCGGCCCTCTCGCCTTCAGCGGCTCTACCACTCGTCATAAATGCCTCGCAGAGCGAGCTGTGAGGACTATTTCCACCGAAACCGTTCTCCCGCAAGGGCGTTGACAACCACGGCTTAACTCAGTTGAGTACTACGTTATGGACTTCACTGTTATAGCCCACGCCGTCGAAGTCGATCACGGCATCAAGCGTTTCTCGATGCGCTTCATCAAGCGCTACGCAGCACCCGACCGGGCACGACTCAGCGCCGACCTGTGCGAGCAGATCACCCAGGAGCTTGAGACCCTCGGGCTGATCACTCTGCCCCGCCGCCTTCCCACCTCGGAGCTCGAGTACGTCTTCGTCATACAGAAGGAGAGCCCGCTCGGCGAGGCCGTGATCATCGCAACCGCCGTCGCGATGATGGACAAGCTGGGAACGCCGGTACTGCCAGGGCTGCACGACCGATTTCCCGGCGTGCAAAGCCATCTGACATAGGTTTCGGCCAGAACTGAGTCCAGTACCAGCCAACCGAGAGGCCCTCAGGCATATCTTCAGACTCGGTCGAGCTGACCGCTCTAAAGTCGCTCGCACGCCACACAGAGCACAGGCGGCGTATCGGTCCCGGTACTGCGCCAGGGCTGCCCTCCCTACAGCTGCTGGCGTAACGGAGTTACCGAATGACCCTCAACGAGCAACGTGGCGCCCGCCCCCACGCCCAGGTGATCGTTCCAAGCTTCGAGGATTTCGCCTTCACCAACTTCCCAGCGCCATCCCCCTCTCCCCTGCCGAACAGTGTGTACTTCATTGACGACTCGGGAAATAGGGACATATCAGCATTTGGGTTCATACGAGTGCCGCAGATAGACGGATGGGCCACGGCCGACGCCGCCTGGACAGTGTTCCTGAAGGAGCTGGAGCTCAACCCGCACTTCGTCTACACACCCAACTACAAGCTGCACGCGGTCGATCTATTGGCCGGTCGAGGGAGGCTGCTGCATCCGGCGGGCGGATCCGCCCCCACCCCTCGGCAGCGGAACGAGGTCGCGACGATCGTTCTGCGCGGCCTCCGCACGCTGTCCCAGGTACCGAATCTCACTGTCGGTGCCGTCTACCGGCGTGGCGCGACCCGCGAGGATCTCTATGCCGACCTCGTGGACATGATCAACAACCGGCATGCGCTGGCCGGCAGTTCATGTCAGCTGATCGTCGATGGCAACGGTACGGAACAGGCGCTGCGATCGGTCCACGACCGACTGCCCACCGACCGGCGGCACGTCCTGGGGGACCCGCTGCTCGCCCCCGCACGGAGTCTTCCCCTCTTGCAGGCGGCCGACTTCGTGGCACACACCGCATACCAAGCCGCCGTCCAGCTTCCCCATCGCGCGTTCATGTCGCACTGGTACCGCCAGGTCTTCCCGGAGCCAGAAGCCCTGCTGGATCTCGGAGAGTTCCGCTGAAAGGTCCGGGCCCCCCGCGCGTGCAGGGAGCCCGGGTCGGACCTGGTGATCCGGAGTTCGGGCCAGGACCGCATCTGAAGTTTCCCACACCATCTGTAGCTCCAGACCGGAGGATGCATGTCCAGTCCCGAATTTCTGTCCGCGACGCTCTCCTGGAAGGGCGAGATGGTCGCGGTCTCGGGCATCGAACGCACCCTGCCCCCGCCGCCCGCCAGCTCGACGCACAGCGAAGTCACCACCGCCGGCCTCGCCAACCTCCGCGCCTCGCTGCCCGCCGATGCCTGGCGGGCCGTGGCCCGCGCCGTGATCAATCCGGAAGGCGTGGCCGTGGTGCTTCGGCCCACAGTTCAGGAGCCCGGCGGCCTCCTGATGGAGGAGGCCGTCGAAGGCGCCACGCTTCGGACCCTCACCTCGCGGATCTGGCTGAGTGAGCTACTGCCCGGCATCCAGCCCCGGACGGGGATGGAGGTGATGGAGGTCCCCGACCCCCAGGTGGTGGGTACGACCGATGGTGACGCACCTTGTGCGGTCGTGCGCTACCACTACCGCGACCTCAAGCACCTGAAGGACTACGTCCGGCAGACCATCCAGAGCACCCTGGCCCTCAACAGCTACGCGGTCTCCATCCTGGGGCGTAAGGTAACCCGTCCACTGATCACCCACCCGGTGGAGTTCACCTTCGAAGACGGCACCGAGCCGTTCTACGCCCTCGTCGTGCGGGACGGCATCACACGTCTCGCCAGTGCGTGGGCCGTTCTCGCCGGCCCGGAGGCCGAGGGTGTCGACGTCGCTGACCGGATGGTGGAAGCACTGTTCGGACGGATCTCGGGCGGATCCACCACCGACGGAAGCACCTTGGGTGACCGGCTTGCCACGAATCGCGAGCAGTGGCGCCGCACGCTGACGACCGAGTTCAATAAGGCCCTCGCAGGGCCGGAACCAGCTGACCGCGGGATACACATCGCCCAGACCTATGTGGTTCCCGCCCAGATAGCGGTCGGCGCCGAGGCGCACCCCGGCCAACTACTGGCCCCAGAAGACATCTTCGACGACGCCATGCGCTCGATCCTGGCGAGCGTGCACGTCGAGTTCAAGGCATGGGACTCGGCGGCCCAGAATGTTGAGGTGGCCACCCGGGCACTCAAGCGCGTCATCCAGCTCGGCGACGCGTCCGTGCAGAAGGAGGACCTGCAGGTCGTCTACGGCCTGGCGGTCGGCCGTACCGTCCCGGAAGACCTTCCCAAGGTATACGGCCTGCGCCAATTGCCGGGCACCGCGCTGTGGCGCGGAATCCAACTGGTTCATGCCTTGTCCCGGCCTGAGCTCTACGAGCGGCTCAAGGACCAGTCGAAAATCATCAAGGGCGGCTCCCGCATGAGCGCCAAGGGCTTCGCCGAACTGCTCGGTCCGATCATCGATCTGCCGTGGCGCACCGCCAAGAAAGCCGTCTCCAAGCAGGCGCGCAATGCCTGGGGCAACGGCGGCGTGCTCACCCGGGAGGTGCTCAAGGAGTGGGAACCGGCTCTGACCGATGACTTCACCACACTCATCGCCCCCGCCATAGCGGGCAATATAGATGCGCGCTGCACCCTCGCAGTGGCCGGCGGCATCGCGCTGATCGCCGACAAGCTGCTCACCCGTAACGTTGGGTCGGCCCTGATGGTCGCCAAGGAGAAGGGCGGCGTACCTTTCCGGTCCGATGTCCACCTGGTCATCGAAAACCTCTCGGCCGAAGGCAACGAGCTCGGTTTCTGGACTCTGGCACTGACCGCCAATCGGTTCCAGGCCGACGCACTGCCCGAAAACGCCCAGTCCGTACGCCAGTTCATTCGCCGGGAGCGGACGGAGGAAGACCGCCCGGCATACGTCCACCTCAAGGTCGACCTGGAGCAGCCGGACAAGATCGCCCGGGACGGTAACGGCGTCCCGGTGCCATTGTTCGAGTGGGACGTCGTGTGGGCCTCCGACCAGGAGCGCGCCAGTATCGCCTACACGGAGCAGCAGCGGCGCAACATGCCGTCGGCCGAGCCCGCCGACGATGAGGCCCAGCCAGCCGCCGGGAACCAGGAAGCCAGCGGTGTCGACGTCAATCGGGCAGAACCGGCACCTGGGGCTGCCTTGTTCATCGAACCCAGCGGAGAAATCCCTAGCAGCCGAAGGGCCGCCGACTACCGCCGCACGCTGCGCTCCGCCCTGGAGAACGCCCGGATCAGCCTCGATGGCCTGGCTCAGATCGACAGTACGGCCGGCAGCTGGCCGCCGGTCATCGAATCCGCCGACTTCGATGCCCTTCGCCACTCATTGCTCGACCTGCAGACCGACCTGGAGAACCTCCGGCGCAATATTCAAGGCGAGGACCCGGTCCACCCTGCGGAGACCGAGCAGGACGAGGACTGAATAGGCTGACCCGTTCGGTTTCACCTCCGCCCAGGCGCGGGTGAAACCGAACGGGCCGGCAATCCGGCGTCCGTGCTCAGCCGAATCAGTACCACCGAAGCACCCAGGCGCGGCTCGACCAACCGCACTCATCCGGATCGAGACAAACAAAAAGCCGCAGGTCAGATGACCTGCGGCGTTCACAATGGAGCGGGCGACGAGAATCGAACTCGCGCTCTAAGCTTGGGAAGCTCATGTTCTACCATTAAACTACGCCCGCCTGATGAGCCGTCAGAGACCGCTCGATCTGTCCCTCACTGTACCCCATCCGTGACGGTGGTTGCACAGGTGGGTGGGGGGTGTGGTGGAGGGGCGGGGGGTGGGGGCGGAGGCGTACTGTGTGGGCCGCGTGAGAGTGCCCCGGCGGGTGGGGGCGGGGCGGCGAGCCTTGGTGTGAGATGTCCGGTACATCCCCTAATGTGACGCTGGTCCCGGGGGCTCCGCCGTTCGGGGCGACGAGTACGGGTGAGTACTGGGGTAAGGATGGGAAGGGGACCGATGGAGCAGCGCGCCGTCGTTCGTTGTGCCGAGGGGCACCTGTTCAGCACCACCACGTTCCCGATGCAGAACCTCGGGCCCGGCCGGCTGGGGCCCGGTCGGCTGATCAGGTGTCCGCAGTGCGGACGGCTTCGGAGCTCGGTGCTGGCCGATCCGCGGGAGCTGTCCGAGCCGCAACTGGCCCGGGCGCTGCGGCTGGAGGCCGCGGAGTTCCTCGCCTGACGAGGGCGGACACGGGAGAGAAGTGACAGGTGCGGCCCCGGGCGATTCGTCCGGGGCCGCGTCGTGCACGTAACCTCGAGACGTGCTGCTCTCTGACAAGGACATCCGGACCGAGATCGACAACGGCCGGGTGGTGATCGACCCGTTCGACCCCGCGATGGTCCAGCCGTCGAGCATCGACGTGCGACTGGACCGCTTCTTCCGGGTCTTCGAGAACCACCGCTACCCGCACATCGACCCCTCCGAGGAGCAGCCGGACCTGACCCGGCTGGTCGAGCCGGAGGGCGACGAGGCGTTCATCCTGCACCCGGGCGAGTTCGTGCTGGCGTCGACCTACGAGGTCATCACGCTGCCGGACGACGTCGCCTCGCGGCTGGAGGGCAAGTCCAGCCTGGGCCGGCTCGGGCTGCTGACGCACTCCACGGCGGGCTTCATCGACCCGGGCTTCAGCGGGCACGTCACGCTGGAGCTGTCGAACGTCGCGACGCTGCCGATCAAGCTCTACCCGGGGATGAAGATCGGGCAGCTCTGCCTGTTCCGGCTCTCCTCGCCGTCGGAGCATCCGTACGGCTCGGAGCGGTACGGCTCGCGCTACCAGGGGCAGCGCGGTCCGACGCCGTCCCGGTCCTACCTGAACTTCCACCGCACGCAGGTCTGAGCGGCGCGCGGAGGACGAGGAGCACACGGCGCGGGCGGTCACCCCTGGGGAAGGGGTGACCGCCCGCCGGTGTGTCAGGCCCGCTTCGGGCGGGTGACGGCGACCAGCTCGCTGCCGTCCTCGGAGAGCCGCAGCTCGGTGCGGAGCTCGGCCAGCTCACCCAGGTGGTGCAGGTGGGTGCCGCCGCAGAAGATCTGCGCCGCGCCCTCGGGCAGCTCGCAGTGCCACTGGCGGCGGGCGGTCAGCTCCGGGCCGGGGACGTCGACGCGCACCGGGGCGTCGGCGGCGACCCAGGCGGCCAGCCGGCGGTTGACGGCCTCGGTGAGCCCGGGCAGGGCGTCGGCGAGGGCCGGGAGGTCCTCGGTGGCCTCGGTGGTGAAGCCCTTCTTGCGCAGCGACTTGCCGAGCCGGTAGGTGTCGGTGCTCGCCTCGGTGTCCATCACCGAGCTCGCCATCGCGAGGCTGTCGAAGTCCGGGTGGCCGAAGGCGTCGGCGCGGCCCGGGTCCTTGCGCCAGCGCGGCGCGAGCGCCTCGTTGAGGGCGAGGGCGAGCAGGTGGCAGCCGCTGTGCGAGGCGCTGAGCGCGGCGCGGCGCCCGGCGTCGACGGTGAGGACGGCGGTGCGGCCGACGAGGTCGCCCGGGTCGGCCGCGAGGACGTGCAGGACCAGCCAGGACCACTCCTCGTCGCCCCGCCGGACCGGGATGTCGGCGCCGGCCAGCGGTGCGCCGCCGTCCGGGCCCACCGCGCCGGTGAGGCAGTCGACGACGGCCAGCTCGACGCCGTCCACGGTGAGGGTGCCGAGGTCGGCCGGCTGGTCGGGCCAGGTGTGGTCGAGCGGGTGGAACGGGGTCGCCCCGGTGACCACGGCGTAGCGGCCGTCGTCCAGCGGGTGCACCGCGAGCACCGTCGACTCGCCGGTCACCGCCCCGGCCGGGAAGCTGACGTGGGTGGTGGGGAGGGTCATGCCTGGCTCCGTGCGGGTGAGGGTGGACGGACGTGGTCGGGACAACGCGACGGGCCCCGCGAGGCGAGGCCCGTCGTCCATTGTCGCCGAGGGCCGCCGCGCGGCGGCGCGGCCCCCGGGCCGGTCAGCCCAGGGTCGGCAGCTTGATCAGCACCAGCAGTGCCAGCAGCTGCAGCGCGGCCGCGCCGGCCGCCTTGCCCCAGGGCAGGTCGTGCACCCGGCGGACCATGCCGGCCAGCAGGTAGCCGCAGAGCAGCCAGGTGGCCCAGCCGACGACCTGGACGAGCAGGTTGTCGGCGGGCAGCACCAGGGCCAGCAGCAGCCGGGGGGCGTCGGTGACCCAGCCGATCAGCACGGCGAGGCCGACCGTGGACTGCCACGGGCCGTCGCCGCCGAACTGCCGGGCCAGCCCGTACGTCACGGCGCCGAGCATGGCGCCGGCCAGGGTGAAGCCGACCGCGGCGGCGAGCATCGCGGTGAGCGCCACGGTGAAGGTCGAGTTGACCACGTCGTCGCGGGTCAGGCCGATGCCGAGCACGGCGAGGGCGCCGTACAGCAGGGAGACCGTGACGGCGGGGAGCCAGACCTGGTGGTCGCGGGTGCGGTCGAAGATCGCGGTGGGGGTGCGGAACAGGCCGGTCAGCAGCTCGCGCCAGCTCGGCCGGGGGCCGGTGACCTGCGGCGCGGACTGGCCGCCGGCGCGGTAGACGGCGACGTTGTCCTGGCCGTACCCGTCCGCCTCCGGGGACGGGGGCGGGGACGGATACGGGTAGGACGGCTGCTCCTGCCCGTACGGCGCCCGGCCGTAGGAGGACGGCTCGCCCGCGTACGGGTCCGCGCCGACCGGGAAGGCCCGGGTGTGGCCCGGGTGGTCGGCCGCGTACTGGTCCCGGTGCGGTGCCTGCGGACCGTGCGGGGCCTGCGGAGCGCGCGGACCGTACGGGTCGTACCCGGGGTAGGGGTCCTGGGGCCCCTGCTGCGGGCCGGTGAAGTACTCCGGCCCGTCCGTCGGCCCGTACCCCCCGGGCGCCGCCTGCTGCTGCGGGGGCGCCGACCACCCGCCACGGGGGTCGGCGCCCTGACCGCTGTCGTATCGATTGCCAGCCACGTTCCGAAGGTACCCGCCCGGCGGGCACCCCGGCGGCCCGGCGACCGCTTTGCAGCGAGCCTGTGACGCCCGGGACTACCGCCGCACGCCGACCTTCGGCCCGTGCACCGCCGCCGCGGCGCTGGTGCCGGCCGGACACCCGCCCGGGCCGGCCGAGGTGCGCACGGCGCCCACCGGCAGCAGCGTGCCGCAGGCGATCCGCACGCCGTTCGGCAGCTCGTTGTCGGACTCCACGACCGCACCGTCGCCGATCACCGCGCCGTCCAGCGCGGTGCGGTCGCCGATGGTCGCGAAGGCGCCCACGATCGAGTCCTTGACCAGGGTGTCGGGACCGATGACGGCGCCGGGCAGGATCACGCTGCCCTCGACGATCGCGCCGGCCTCGACCACCGCGCCCTCGGAGACCACGGTGCCGCCGCTGAGCACCGCGCCGTGCCGCACGGTCGAGCCGGGCAGCAGCAGCGCGTCGCCGGTCGGGCCGGGGACGGCGGGCGAGTCGACCTTGCCGAGCACCAGGTCGGCCGAGCCGCGCACGAAGGCGCCCGGGGTCCCGAGGTCGAGCCAGTAGGAGGTGTCGACGACGCCGCGCAGCAGCGCGCCGGTGGCCAGCAGCTCGGGGAAGGTCTCGCGCTCGACGGAGACCTCGCGGCCGGTCGGGATGCGGTCGATGACCGAGCGGGTGAAGACGTAGCAGCCGGCGTTGATCTGGTCGGTGACGATCTGCTCCGGCGTCTCCGGCTTCTCCAGGAACTCCAGCACCCGCCCGTCGGCGTCGGTGGGGACGAGCCCGAAGGCGCGCGGGTCCTCGACCCGGGTGAGGTGCAGGGTGACGTCGGCCCCGGCGGCCACGTGGCCGTCGCGCAGGGCGGCGATGTCGACGCCGGAGAGGATGTCGCCGTTGAACACCAGGACCGGTTCGTCGGGGCCGCAGGTCAGCCCGGTGGCCGCGTTGCGGATGGCGCCGCCGGTGCCGAGCGGCTCGCGCTCGGTCAGGTAGACCAGCTCGATGCCGTAGGGCGTGCCGTCCTGGAAGTGGTCCTCGAAGACCTCGGCGAGGTAGGAGGTGGCGAGCACCACGCGGGTGACCCCGGCCGCCGCCGCGCGGGCCAGCTGGTGCGCGATGAACGGGACGCCTGCCACCGGCAGCATGGGCTTGGGGGTGTGGGTGGTCAGCGGACGCAGTCGCGTGCCCTTACCACCGACCAGCATGATCGCCTCGGTCATGGTCTGCGCTGTTCCCCTTGTGCTCTCTGCGGCCCGGCCCCGCGGGCCGATACCTCCGTCGGTGTGCTGTACGCCGTTCCGGGGGCCGGAACGGATCGACCGGCTCGCGGCCGGTCCGGCGCCTACTGTATTTCCTTCCGACAGCCCGGCCCCCCGGCGGCCCGGTGCCCGGCGGGCGCTCCGCCGCCCGCCCCCGTGGCCGCCGGAGCCGAAAAGCCCGGCCCGGGCCGCAGAACTAGGCCACTGAAGGATAGGGTAACTCTCATGCTAGAGGCGAAAGATCCAGTTCTACTGGACGAGGCAGGACCATA